>QKGH01000018.1 GCA_003250495.1 Marinobacterium sp. | reverse complement strand
GGCGCAGGCGCTGCTGTCCTGGTTGGTCAGGGTCAGGGTGTAGGTCACGGGAGTGCCGGCGGCGACCCATGCGCTCTCGCCCGGGGTCAGGCTCAGTGCCGGATTGGCGGGATTGCAGCTGGTCACGGAACCGGATAGTTGAACGTCGACCTGGGCGGTTGAGCCATCCACCGACTCGGTGGTCAGCGTGGTGTCGTCGTCGCTGAAGCTGTAGCCCACTTCGAGGGCGGGGTCGCGGGTGTCCGCGTAGCTGGAGCTGCCACTGGCGGGGGTCATGTCGAGCAGGTTGCTGCTGTTGCCGTAGTTCTCTACGCCGGTATGGACCACCACGCCGTTCTGTACATTGGGGAAGTTAACGAGCAGCGCATCGTAACCACTGGCGGCGCGGTACTCGAGGTAATACCAGGCCGGCAGGCCGGTCAGCGGATCGCTACCGTTGGCGATCTTGAGTGCCTTGGGCAGGCTACCCTGGGCGGCGGCATAGGACTCCAGTTGATAGACCCCGCTGGTGGTGACGGTTTCGACAGTGCTGCTGTCGAGCCAGCCCAGGCGCTCTTTCTGGAACGCGGTGTAGTGGCTGGTCAGGTGGCCCATGATATCGACACTGTCGCCATACTCGTCGCTGCTGCAGTTGCTGCCGATCACCTCGCTGCCGCACTCCAGCGAGTGGGAGTGGTACAGCCCCAGGTTGTGGCCCAGTTCGTGGGCCACGGTGTACAGCTGCATCGAGCCGTTGATCAGCAGGGAGGAGGGCCAGCCGCCCACGGAACCGACGCCGCTGAAGCCGCAGCCGGAGCTGTAGGGCATCGCATAGATGCGGCGGTTGTACAGGGTCAGGTCGTATCCGGCGGCAGTCGCCGCAGTCTTGGCTGCCTCAGTGATGGCGGTGGTGTCGCAGCTGCTGCTATCGATGGGGAGGGTCAGCCAGGGGGTGACGTCGCCGCTGAGCCAGGTCTGGTTGAACGAGTTCTCCTGGATGAAGGCGTTGGTATCGTCGAACACCACGCCGCGGGCCTGCTCCGGGGTCCAGGGTTGGCTGCTGTCGTTGGCGAAGTTGATGTTGATCACCAGGGTTTTCTGTTCCCCGAAGGTGTAACCGGACTGGGCAGAAGCGCTCAGGTTGGTGCTGGTGGTATCCGCACCCAGCGCGAGGACCAGATTTTCGCCATTGAGTGCCAAATCGCCGGAGGTGCTGTCGGTGTTGTCGTTTGCACTGAGCAGCACGCCGTGCAGGCTGGCGGCCTGGCCCTGGCTCAGTTGCGGCGCCTGGCCGGCGAAGTGCAGTTCAAAGCGTTCGCCGAACGGGGTGTTCAGGAACTGGCGCAGGCGGTGGCTGCCATCCTCGCGATCCTCGTAGAACACCTCCAACTGGCCGGACAGCTCCACCGGTTGCTCCAGCTCGGCCAGCACTCCCGCCGGCATGCCGAGCTGTTTCGTTTCCGGTACAGCGAGGCGCAACACGCTGGCCGGGTCGCTCTGCAGCAACGCCTGCAACTGCTGGCGGCGCGCGCGGGCGGCGGCGACCAGTTGCGGCAGCAACTGGTCCTGTTCGCGCTCCTGCGCCTGCTGCCAGCGTTTGTGCAGTTTGACCAGTGCCTGGGTGCTGTCCAACGCCTGTTGGGCGGTTGCAGCGGTTGCTGAAGCGGCAGCAACTGCGGCCTGGGGCGGCAGAGCCGGAGTGGCGAGCGCCTGGGTGGAGAGGGTGGCGCAACTGAGTGCAACGGCCAGACCGGCCAGCAGCGGTAGCTGAGTATAGGGGGGGCGGATAGGTCGCATGGTGCTCTCCTGAAATAGACAATTCAGCAAGATCCCCTAGCGGCCAGTGCGAGAGCTGCTCTCTACTTCGGTAGTTCGGCGATCCCGGTGTGTAATGCGAGGCTTACTGCGGGACCCGTGACTTTGCGCCGCCCGATTACTCGGGTTTAGCCTTTGTCGGTAGAGGATCGTTCAATATATCGATGTTGTTGCATCGATATGACAGTTACTGAATGGGCAGCTTGGTAACACCGATTTTGTGCATCCTGCCGTTTGCATCTGTCGATAACGGATTTCAACCTTACATCGGTTTTTATCGATTGGTTTTTATATCTGTTATACGTGCGATGCGGCGGTGTTCTGTTTGTGCCGGTTATTTAACAGCCTGTCTTCGCTACGGATAGTAACAGCGCCGGCTGGACGGGTTAAGTGTACGGTTATTGAACAGTGTCGGGTGGCTTTATACATTGCGGAAAAACTGCTTCATCTATTTAACAACTGATGTCGCAGCGCATGTCTGCTGTTAATTTATCGAAACAGTCAGCCGGATTTATATCGCATATTATGTCGATAATCGTAGGTTAACGATGACAGGTTGTTCTTTACTGTTACTTTGTATTAACAGTGCTGTATAAACTTAATATCTTAGATTTTTTTGTTATAAATATTCGTATTTAATAAGTCCTACCCGTTTTCACCTCCGCTCTCTTGTTGTCGGCTCGTTGCGAGCGCTTTTCGTATGCTGACGCTGTCCCCCCTTATTCCTGTCGTCCCCGCAGTTCATGTCGGGCCGGTTATCTCGCTGCTGTAGCGCCCGGATAACACCCTCGCATCCAGCGTTTTAGACACAAAATCATGGGGTTGGATCAAGATCCCGGAGAAATGTATCCCGACGTTAACAGAAACACTTATCACCCTTGCGGCTGCTTGATTAAAACTTCTTTAAATTCAAAGGCTTTTTCCGATGGCTTGGCCATTGCATCAATTAAGGCGGAGCTCTCATCAACAAGGGGCCATCCATAAGGAGAAGACCCAGACAGAGGGAGCCCATACAGAGAGTAGTGAGGGGGCACGGCCGTTTATTTGGGTTGGCCCGGGATAAGGGGTTAGAGGCGTGAGCAATGCGTACACTCTTTTGCGGCGAGGATCCTAGCCTTTTCGGTGTGGGGCATGGCGGGGGCCTGGGAGAGCGTCTCGCTAAGGGGGCGCTGTTCGGCGTAAGAACGGACCCCGATCATCGCGGTCGCCTCAGCGGCAGATCCTGGTCACTGCACCTGGTCGATCGCCTGGGTTATCTAGCGGTTGCGATGCTGTCCATCTATCTGCTGGCCAGCTATCTGTGGCCGACGCCTGGAACCTCATCGACCGGGGACGGCGCCGTCACCGAGGTTGTGCCCGCCCGTTTGCCCAATGGCACGACCGATAGCCGGGTCGTCGAGGGCGTGAGGTCCAGCGTTAGCGCCAGTTCCGCCCCGGTGCGGGAGGTTCGCGATGCGCCGGCGGTTGCACGTCTGTCGCCCGATGCGTTGCTGGCGCAGCTGCGGCAGTGGCGGCGGAGTTCTTTCGATCCGGATCCGGCGCGCGTCGATGCCCTGCTGCAACGCCTGGTCCTGCAGGGGGATAGTGCCCTGGCTGCCATCGCGGCGTACCTGCGCAGTGGCGAAGACCTGGATCTCAATGCGGTTCCCGCCGGCAGGGTGCGGCACTACACCAGTTTGCGCCTGGCGCTGTTCAGCGTGTTGGAGCAGATCGGGGGCGACCGGGCCGAAGCGATCTGGTTCGAGACCCTGCGCCGGACCCAAAGTGCGCGGGAGATCGAGGTGCTTGGGCAACTGCTGGAGCGCCGTGCGCCGGGGGTTTACCGCCAGGATCTGGTCGATGTGGCCAGCCGTCAGTTGCAACAGCTGGACCGCTCCCTGGCCGAGCGCGAGGATCTGGCGCCGCTGTTCCGGGTACTGCTGCAGTATGGCGATGCCTCCCTGGTTCGGGAGCTGGAACGGTTGCCGGAGATGGCGTTGGGGCGCTATGCCGCACTGACGCTGGCGCGGCTGCCGGACGACGCCGGTATCGAGGCGCTCAGTTACCGCCTGGCGCAGGATGCTCCGCAGAGCAATCCGGGCGCACGTTTCGCGCTGGAGCTGCTGGCACAGTCCGCCGACTCTCCGGCCGCCCAGGCGGCGCTGCTGGAAAACGCCCGTCAGCAGCGCATCCCCGACTTTCTATGGCCCGAGCTGGGCTTGATGCTGGCCGGCACCTACCGCTTCGAGCTGACCGATCCGCGCACGACATCCCGGATGGCACCTGTCGAGGTATCCACAGCGGGTGGCAGGAGCATCCACTCCGTCAATAAATTCATCTCCTTCGGGCCAGGTGGCGAGCAGGTACTGTTCGGCGTGCGTTACACACGCCCGGATCTGTCTGCCGGGCAGCTGGCGGCGCGGCTGGAGTTGATCGACCGGTTGCTGGCGGAAGCACAGAGTCCGACAGCGCAACACGCACTGGAGCAGGCCTTTGCCGAGGTCTGGTCCGCCTACGACAAGGAGGCGGGATGGTAATAGAAGCCGTTATCCGATCAGGCTGACGCCCGTTGAGGCTCAGCCTGCCGATTACGCCCTAACGCAAGGTGAGGAGGGCTCGAACAATGAACATACATCGAAACCTGTTGCGGGGATGCATGCTGGGCGCGATCCTGGGCCTCGGCTCCCTATCCCTGCCCGCCTGGTCGGCGCATCCTCTGGTGACGCTGGCCGGCAGTACCTTTGAGATCGAGGACTCGACCGACCCGGCCTATGACGGTGCCAATATCATCACCGACGATGCCGGCATGATCGACTGGGCCGACGCCGGCGGTACGCTGATGGGCGGTGTCGTCGTGGTTCCCGATCAGGATATTACGATCGGCAACAAGACCGACGACAGCGCGTTCGGCCAGGGGACCTCTGAGGATACCGAACCCCCGGTCGTGGTTGCCGGCGGTGTGCCGCCGAACAAGAGCGACCTGAAAAAGTTTGCCATCTATGTGGAGGAGGATGGTGACACCTTCGTCAACGTGGCCTGGACCCGTGTGCAGGACCCGAACGGTACCACCAACATGGACTTCGAGCTGAACCAGTCCAACGTGCCGTCCGCTAACGGCGTCACGCCGGTGCGTACTGCCGGCGACCTGCTGTTCCAGTACGACCTGGCCAACGGCGGTACCCATCCGGAGCTGTTCCTGTCCGAATGGATCACCGCCGCCAGTGCTGGCGGGGCCTCTGCAGCCTCGGTGTGCGAGGCCAACAACAAGTTCCCCTGCTGGGGGATCAAGCAGGACCTCTCGGCCGCTTCTCTGGCCAGCGGTTCCATCAACAACGTGGCGATCAGCCATGCCGATGCCGCTGGGCTCGATGAGGGGATGGGGCTCGACCCGCGTACCTTCGGTGAAGCGCAGTTCAACCTGACCCAGATCGTCGGCGAGGGCGAATGTATCACCTTCGGTAGCGTCTACCTGAAGAGCCGCTCATCCGACTCCTTCACTGCGGCGCTGAAGGACTTCGTGCCGCCCGAAGATGTCAGTATCACCAACTGTGCCGCGGTCAAGATCATCAAGAAAGATGACTCCGCCGGTGGCGGTAGCGCACTGGCCGGGGCCGAGTTCACCCTGTACACGGACAATGCGCCGATCGGTACCTTTGGTGCCGAGGATACGGTGCTGCTCGATGGGGTAGGCGATCCGATCAGCTGCACCACGCTGGCCAACGGTACCTGCACGATCACCGATATCTTTGCCGGTTACTACTGTGCCGAAGAGACGATGGTGCCGCCCAACCATATCGCGGCCGATCCGCAGTGCTTCGAGGTCGATCCTTCGGTACCGATCCTTGAGGTCACCTTCTACGACCGTCAACTGGGTTCCATCCTGGTCAAAAAAGAGGATCAGGACGGTGCCGCTCTGGTGGGTGCGGTGTTTGACGTGATCGCGGCAAACCCGGCCGACAGCGATGTGCCGAGCTTGCCGCTGGCACTGAGCGAAGCGCCGGACGGCTACCATTGTGTCGATGGGCTGCCGATCCGCGATGCGCTGGGTGCGACCATCATCTACACGGTCAGTGAAACCACGATCCCGGTCGGCTATTTCGGTGCCGCCGATCAGACCACCTCGGCCGTGTTCGCGACCTGTGCGGTACGGACCGATCCGCCGGTCGATGCTGACCTGAACCTGGTGTTCACCAACAACCGTAAACCGGGTGCGATCCTGATCCATAAAACCACCAAGGATGTGAACAGCACCCCGGCCACGATTGACCATCCGGGAGTGACGTTCAGCATCTACGATGATACCGACGCACTGATCGGCAGCGTGGTGACCGATGGCAACGGTGAAGCCTGCCTGGGCGACCTGGTTGTCGGCGACACCTACAAGGTGGTG
>QKGH01000310.1 GCA_003250495.1 Marinobacterium sp. | reverse complement strand
GCCGGTACGTTGGCTTCCGGGTAGGGCTTGACGATCAGCTCCACCTCGTCGATGCCGAGCTCCTCGACCCGGCTCGGTACCCGCAGCAGGTTCAGCTTTTTCAGCAGCAGCGATACGCCGTAGCCGGGGATGAAGCCGAGCAGTGCCATCACCAGCGCACCGACGCTCTGCCCGAGCAGGGTGACCTCCGGTGCGCCCTCGGCATTCGGTGTGCCGCTGGCGAACACGCCGACCAGGATCAGCGCCATCGTGCCGGCAAAGCCGTGCACGGCGACCGCACCGACCGCGTCGTCGATGCCGCGGTTCTCCAGCAGCTGGGCGAACTTGACCGCCAGCACGCCGACGCCGGCGGCGACGATAAAGGCCAGCGCCGGATCGTATAGATCGAGTCCGGCCGCCACCGAGATGATGCCGACCAGACCGCCGGACATGGTCCAGAACGGATCGCGGGTGGTGAAGTAGCAACCGACGATGCCGCCGGCGAAGCCCATCAGGGTGTTGAAGGCGAAGGCGGACAGGTTGGTCGGGGTGTTATAGATGGTGGTCCAGCCGATCTCGCCGGTGTTGAAGATGATGCAACCGCCGAGGAAGCCGAAGAAGCCGAAGATGATCATCATCAGGCCGATCAGCGTCATCGGCAGGCTGTGCGGGGCGATGGTCTGGGCGATGCGGTTGATGAACTTGCCCTTGCGCGGTCCCAGGTTCAGCAGCACGCCGAGGGTGAAGAAACCGGCCACGGCATGCACTACGCCGGAGGCGCCCACATCGTGGTAACCGAACTCGGTGGTGAGCCAGCCCGCCGGATGCCAGCCCCAGGCCGCGGCCAGGATCCAGATCACCCCGCCTACCAGCAGGGTCAGGATCAGGAAGGCGCTGACGCGGATCCGCTCGATCACCGCACCGGACAGGATCGAACCGGTGGTGGCGCCGAACAGCGCGAACGCGGCCCAGAACACGCCGGTCCCCATCTCGTCCAGTTTCGGTCCCATGCTGGTAGACCAGGGCAGGGCGGAGGCCGCATCGCCGGGCAGGATGCCGGCCGGGAAGGCGTTGTAGATCCACCAGCCGACCAGGTAGAACAGCGGCAGGATCATCGCCAGCGCGAGGATATTCTTGATCCCGGCGGCCAGTGCGTTCTTGCTGCGCGAGGCGCCCATCTCGTAGGCGAGGAAACCGGCGTGGATCATCAGCATCAACGCCGTGCACCACCAGTAGAAAGTCTCCATGTTCATCGCTTCATGCATCTCGATCAGCGCCTGCTGCGCCTGGAGCGCGGCCTGCAGGCTTTCGAGCGTCAACTGTTCGGTAGCCATCTATCGATTCTCCTGTTGCGGGCGGGCGGCGTCGACCAGGTCGAGCCAGCGGTTCATGAGGGTGCGGGCGAAATCGGTTTGTGCGCTCTGGAAACGGTCGAAATCGGGCTGTAGCTGCGCCACCAGCGCGGCCACCTGTTGCTGGTCGCGGGCGGGGTTGCCGATCAGTTCACGCCGGGTCCAGGTATCGACGATCGCCGGCGTAACCTCGAAGTGGCACTGGAAACCGTAGGTGCTGTGGCCGATGCGATAGCCCTGGTGAGCGATCTGCT
>QKGH01000164.1 GCA_003250495.1 Marinobacterium sp. | reverse complement strand
CCACCAACAGGTGGATCTCATCTTCAAGGCGACGGGCCGCCGCCAGGGTATTCAGGGTCACACTCTTGATTGTCTGGCCGTCATGTTCGGCAATAACGAGCACTGTCATTTCAGATCACCTTTGCCACATGTTTCAGTTTCTCCACCAGCTCTGCAACATCGGCCACCTTCTGGCCGCCGCTACGCTTGGGTGGCTCGGTCACCTGCAACGTAGTCAGGCGTGGCCTCACATCCACATCGAGCTCTTCGGGGGTGTGTACAACGAGCGGCTTCTTTTTCGCCTTCATGATGTTGGGCAATGACGCATAACGTGGCTCGTTGAGTCGCAGATCGGTGGTGATCACTGCAGGCAGGGCAAACTGCAGGGTCTCCAGCCCCGCATCCACCTCCCGAACCACGGTGGCAGCACCCTCCGCGATCTCGATCCGCGAGGCGAAAGTGGCCTGCGGCCAACCCGATAGCGCCGCCAGCATCTGCCCGGTCTGATTGGCATCGTCATCGATCGCCTGCTTGCCGCAGATCACCAGGCCGGGCATCTCCTGTCGACAGATCGCCTTCAACAGCTTGGCGACAGCCAGCGGCTGCAGCTCGACATCCGTCTCCACCAGGATTGCACGATCGGCCCCCAGCGCCAGCGCCGCACGTAACGTCTCCTGACAGCTGGCAGCACCACAGGACACCGCAATCACTTCACTGGCCTGACCGCCCTCTTTCAGCCGCACCGCCTCCTCCAGCGCGATCTCATCGAACGGGTTCATCGACATTTTGACATTGGCGAGATCCACCCCGCTGCCATCCGCCTTCACTCGGATCTTGACGTTGTAGTCCACCACCCGTTTAACCGGCACCAGTACTTTCATCATCATGCTCCACTACTCGACGCCACCTGCGTGGCGGCTGTTGACCCGCGTCGCCCATCCCCCGGATCATCCCGGCAGAACGGACCGAACGCGCCTTATTGTTATTCGTACCGGGTCACAAACTCGTCCAGCGCACAGCGCTCGGGCTGCAGTCGATTGACCACCGCCGCCGGATCGGGATAACCCAGCGCCATGCCGCACACCACCTGTTCATGGACAGGCAAGGACAACACGTCGGTGATAATGCGGTGATAGTCGATCCAGGCCGCCTGGGCACAGCTGCCCAGACCCCGCGCCTGCGCCGCCAGCATCAGGTTTTGCAGGAACATGCCGTAATCGATCCAGCTGCCCCGACCAAGACGCCGGTCCACGGTGAAGATCAGCCCCACGGGGGCGCCAAAGAACTCGAAGTTGCGCCGCACCTGCTCCTGCATGCGCCGGGTGTCGCCCTTGGCTATGCCCAACAGACCGTACAGATCCCAACCCAGCTTGCGCCGGCGTGCTCGGTAGGGTTCGAAAAACTCCGCCGGATAGTAGTCGTACTCACGCTGTTGAGTGCCATCCTGGCGGTCAAAGGCCGCACACACCCGCGACACCAACTGCTGCAGGGTTGCCCCCGTCAGCAGATGCACCCGCCAGGGCTGGATATTGTTGCCCGAAGGCGCCCAGGCCGCGGTTTCCAGTATCGCGTCGATCACCGGCCGCGGTACGGCATCGGGAAGAAACGCGCGCACTGAACGCCGCTCCCGCATCACCGTATCGACATGGCGTGTTGTTTGCGTCGGCTCCATAGATCCCCCCTCAGTGCTAGCGCAGCTATCGGCATCCACCCGGTGCTCAGTTGCAGAACGCCTGGATACCGGTCTGCGCCCGCCCCAGGATCAGGGCGTGGACATCGTGGGTACCCTCGTAGGTGTTCACCACCTCCAGATTGACCAGATGGCGGATCACGCCGTACTCATCGGAGATGCCGTTGCCGCCGAGCATATCGCGCGCCAGACGTGAGATATCGAGGGCCTTGCCACAGGAGTTGCGCTTGATGATCGAGGTGATCTCCACCGGCGCGATCCCCTCATCCTTCATCCGCCCCACCCTCAGACACGCCTGCAGACCGAGGGCGATCTCCGTTTGCATATCCGCCAGTTTTTTCTGGATCAGTTGGTTTGCCGCCAGCGGTCGGCCGAACTGGGTACGCTCCAGCACATACTGCCGCGCCCGCAGCCAGCAATCCTCGGCCGCCCCGAGAGCACCCCAGGCGATGCCGTAACGGGCGGAGTTCAGGCAGGTAAACGGCCCCTTCAAACCGCGCACCTCCGGCAGCTCGTTCTCCGCGGGCACGAACACCTCGTCCATGACGATCTCACCGGTGATCGAGGTTCGCAGCCCCACCTTGCCGTGGATCGCCGGCGCCGACAGCCCCGGCATCCCTTTCTCCAGGATATAGCCGCGGATCTCGCCGGCGTCGTTCTTCGCCCAGACCACAAACAGATCGGCGATAGGACTGTTGGTGATCCACATCTTGCTGCCGCTCAGGCTGAAGCCCCCCGGCACTGCGCGGGCACGGGTGATCATCGAACCGGGGTCCGAACCGTGGTTGGGTTCGGTCAGGCCGAAGCAGCCGATCAACTCGCCGCGGGCCAGCTTGGGCAGGTATTTCTGTTTCTGCGCCTCGGTCCCGAAGGCGTTGATCGGCACCATCACCAGCGACGACTGCACGCTCATCATCGAACGGTAGCCGGAGTCGACCCGTTCGACCTCTCGGGCGATCAAGCCGTAACTGACGTAGTTGAGGCCGGCACCGCCATACTCAGTCGGGATGGTGGGGCCGAGCAGCCCCATCTCGCCCATCTCGCGAAAGATGGCCGGATCGGTGCTCTCGTTACGAAACGCCTCTTGTACCCGCGGCAGCAGCTCTCCTTGTGCGTAGGCGGCCGCCGCGTCGCGGATCATGCGCTCCTCTTCACTCAGTTGTTGCTCCAGCAGGAACGGATCTTCCCATTTCATTATCATTATTCTTTCTCCACTCAGAGTTAGATCAGGCGTTACATCCGGTGCTGCGTCGCGTCAGCCCATCTGGGCGCGAATCATGTTGCGGGCGATCACCAGTTGCTGAATCTGCGTGGTCCCTTCGAACAAACGGAACAGGCGCACATCCCGATAGAAGCGCTCGATGCCATACTCGGCGAGGTAGCCGGCACCGCCGAAAATTTGTACCGCCCGGTCCGCCACCCGGCCGCACATCTCGGAGGCGAACATCTTGGCGCAGGAGGCCTCGGTGCCCACATCCAGCCCCTGGTCACGTCGCCGTGCCGCCTCTAGTACCATCGAGCGGGCGGCGTAGATCTCCGCCTTGCTGTCGGCCAGCATCGCCTGGATCAGCTGAAACTCGGCGATCGGCTTGCCGAACTGCTTACGCTCGCAGGCGTAGCGCAGCGCGTCCTCCAGCATCCGCTCGGCCACCCCCACCGAGATGGCGGCGATGTTGATCCGCCCCTTGTCCAGCACCTTCATCGCGGTCTTGAAGCCAACCCCCTCGCGCCCACCGATCAGATTGGCCGCCGGCACCCGGCAATCCTCGAAGATCACATCGCAGGTGTGCGAGCCCTTGTGTCCCATCTTTTCATCGGGCACACCCAGCGACAGGCCCGGCGTACCGCGCTCCACGATGAAGGCGGAGATCCCATCCGCCCCTTTGCGCGCGGGATCGGTACGGGCCATCACCGTGAAGATGCCGGCCTCCGGTGCGTTGGTGATGTAGCGCTTGGTCCCGTTGAGGCGATAGCAATCGCCGTCGCGCACGGCGGTCGTGCGCAGGCTCGCCGCATCGGAGCCGCTGTCCGGCTCGGTCAGGGCAAAGGAGCCGATGATCTCGCCGCTGACCAACAGCGGCAGGTAGTGCGCCTTCTGCTCCGGGGTACCGTCGATGACGATCCCCTGTCCGCCGATACCGTTATTGGTCGCGAACAGCGAGCGGAAACAGGGTGAGGCATGACCGATCTCGAAGGTCGCCAGCACCTCCTCCTCCATGGTCAGTCCCATGCCGCCATGCGCCTCCGGGATCGACAGGCCGAACAGGCCCAGCTCTTTCATCTCGCCGACGATTCCCGCGGGGATCCGGTCGGTCTCGGCCACCTCCTTTTCATTCGGAATCAACCGCTCCCGTACAAAACGGGCCACCGTATCGAGCAGTATGTTGAGTGTTTCCTGGTCTCGGATCATAGTGTCGTCCGCCTCAATCACCGGCCTTGACCGGCGGGTTAGCCCCTCGACCGCCGCGGGTATCAGCCTCCAGCGGCGGGGTTCTATTCTTGTTATTTCATATGCTTGCGAAATTCCGGCTTGCGCTTCTCGCGGAAGGCGTTGCCCCCCTCCGCCGATTCCGGGGTCTGGTAATAGAGCTTCAGCGCATGCATCGCCAGTCCGCCCATGCCGCGGATGATCTCGGTGTCCACATTGAACGATTTCTTCGCCAGGGCGATGGCGGTGGGGCTCTTGTCGACGATCTCATCGCACCATTTGCGCACCTCGTCATCCAGCTGATCCTGCGGCACCACCGCGTTGACCAGCCCCATCTGCAACGCCTCCTGCGCGCTGTAACGGCGGCACAGATACCAGATTTCGCGGGCCTTCTTCTCACCGACCACCCGCGCCAGCAACGCGGTACCGAAACCGGGGTCTACCGAGCCGACCCGCGGGCCGGCCTGACCGAGCTGTGCGTTGTCCGATGCGATCGCCAGGTCACAGATGGTGACCAGCACATTGCCGCCACCAATCGCATAGCCGTTGACGCGGGCGATCACCGGTTTGGAGATATCGCGAATGGCGCTCTGTACCTCTTCGATCGGCAAGCCGATCGTGCCGCGACCACCGTAGCCACCCTCCTGGGTGCCCTGATCGCCGCCGGTGCAGAAGGCTTTGTCGCCGGCGCCGGTCAACACCACGACGCCGATGCTGCGGTCGTAGTCGGCATCCTTGAGCGCCGCGATCATCTCCTCGCAGGTGATCGCGCGGAAAGCGTTGAACTGCTTGGGACGGTTGATGGTGATCGTGGCGATGCCGTCAGCCTTGGTATAGATGATGTCCTGAAAATCCATAACGAAAATCCTCAAACGAAAATGGGGGGAATCAGGCGAGACTTAACCCGCCATCGTCAGGCCGCCGGAAACACTGATCACCTGGCCGGTGATAAAGGCGGCGTCATCGCTGGAGAGGAAGGCGACGATGCCGGGCAGGTCCTCGGGGTCGCCGAGGCGGCCAAACGGGATCGCCTTGGTCAGCGCGCTCTTGAGCTTCTCCCCCTGCTCCCCTTCACCGGCAAAGTCGCGGAACAGCGCGGTATCGGTGGGCCCCGGGCACACCACGTTGACGCTGATCTGCTTGCGTGCGAGTTCCCGCGCCATGGTTTTCGAGAAGGCGACCAGCCCCCCCTTGCAGAAGGCGTATACCGCCTCGCCGGAGGAGCCGACACGGGCCGCATCGGAGGCGATGTTGACCACCTTGCCGGCACCGCGCGCGGCCATGCCGCTCAGTACCGCGTGGTGCATATAGAGCGCGCCGTACAGGTTGACCGCGACGATCCTCTCCCACAGCGCGGCGTCGGTTTTCAGGAACGGGCCGGCCTGGTCCCAGCCGGCGTTGTTGACCAATACATCGATCGGCCCCAGTTGCTGCTCGGCACTGGCGACCGCGTCGACAACCGATGCCTGGCGGGTCAGATCGACCTTGATGGCGACCGCCCGGCCGCCCCGGTCACAGATCTCGTCCGCCACCGACTGCGCCGCATCGGGATTGATATCGAACACCGCGACCTGCGCGCCCTCCGCGGCGAAGCGCCGGCAGATCGCCGAACCGATCCCACCGCCGCCGCCGGTTACGATTACCACTTTTTCGGCAAGCCCTTTCATTCTTATTCTCCTGATACGCTTACTGTATTTTTTAAAAAAGATGACGGTTGAATTGCTATCCGCTCCTGCGCTTCAATACTCACCACCCGTCAACCCTTGGAACCCTTTGGCCTTCCGCTATGAAAGACCTCTCCACCGAGAAAAGCCTCGCCTCCATAGAGATCAACAACCGACTCTTCTTCCGCTTCTTTCAGGCGGCTAACACCCTGCACACCAAAGGCACCCAGGCGCTGGACGAATTTGGCATCACCACCCAGCAGTGGTCCGTCCTCGGTGCGCTGTCTCGCCCGCAAGCCGCAAACGGCATGAGTGTCAGCGAACTCTCGCGCTATCTGCTGGTCAGTCGGCAGAACCTGACCGGACTGCTGAATCGCCTGGAGCACGCCCACTACATCGAGCGCGTCACCGGCGAGGAGGACCGCCGCTCACGCAAGGTCCGCCTGACGCCCGAAGGCGAGCAGCTGTGGATCAAACTGGCCGATCCGATCGCCCAGTTTTACGACAGCGCCCTGAAGGGGCTCTCCTTCGACGACCGGCTGGCGTTCATCCACTACATCAGCCTGCTGCAAAAAAACATGTCCAAGCTTTAAATCCGGTACTGCTCCAGCTTCTGCCGGCCGATGATCATCTTCATGATGTTGGCGGTACCGTCGCCGATCTGCAGCCCCATCACATCCCGGTAGCGCTGGCCAAAGTCGTAATCCGAGCCATAACCGCCATGACCGTGGGTCAACAGACACTGATGGATGATTTCGCACGCCAACTTGGGCGCCCACCATTTGCACATGGCCGCTTCGGCGGTATGGGGCAGCTGGTTATCCTTGAGCCAGAGCGTGCGTAGACACAGCAACCGACACGCCTCGTAGAAGGTTTCGGCCTCCGCCAACGGAAAGCTCACCCCCTGAAAGGCGCCAATCGGTTTGCCGAACGCCTCACGCTCCTGCACGTAGCGCCAGGTTTCATCCAGCGAAGCGCGCGCCACGCCCATGCATTGCAGCCCGATCAGGGCGCGGCTGTAATCGAAGCCCTGCATCACCTGGATAAATCCCTGCCCCTCGTCACCGAGCATCATCTGCCGGCTCACACGCACGGCGTCGAAGAAGATCGACCCGCGCCCCACCGGCCGGGTACCGATATCATCGAACTGGGTGCGGGAGATGCCGGGCAGATCCATCGGCACCAGGAAGGCACTGATACCCCGTGCGCCGTCGACGTCGGCATCGGTGCGTGCGAACACCACGGCCACATCGGCCTGGGTCGCCAGGGAGATCGAGGTTTTCTCGCCACTGAGAATGAAATCATCACCATCCGCTGTGGCGCGTAACTTGAGGTGTGCCGCATCCGAGCCGGCACAGGGTTCGGTCAGCGCGATGGCGATCGACTTGCTGCCGCCGATCACCTCGGCCAACCAACCACGAGCCTGTTCGGACTTGGCGTGGGTCGACACGATCTGACCGCACAGCGACACCAGCAGATTGACGTAGGAGACGTTGAAATCCCCATAGGCGATCTGCTCCAGCAGCAGGCCGCTGGTGACGCAGTCGAGCCCCAAGCCGCCGGCAGCTTCCGGCAGTTCGGCGCCGAGCAGCCCCATCTGCCCCATCTCCAGAATAATTTCGCGCTCCACCCGTTCGGCCTGTTCACGCGCCTTGTAATGCGGTGCCAAACGCTCCCGGGCGAAGCGTGCGGCCGTTTCTACCAGAGCCTGCTGTTCAGCGTTCAGACTGAAATCCATAACCTAACCTCCGCTTCAGTGTGGAATGCAGTCTAGAAACGCCCAAAACTTATGTCAATATATTTACTTAAATGAAAATGGTACAAATAAGACAAAGAACCATACATTCAATTAATATCAATTAGTTAAAATAAAAAATTACTCTTAAAACCAACACAAATAGGAACGCATATAATAATTTAGGTAAACCTATTGACTTTATTCGAATCCAGGATAGCTTTATAGACGCGAGCTAAAACAACAATAAAAGATCCGAGGGAGGCGACATGTTTAGAGCAACAGGGAAAGGCCGTACCATGGGTTCAAGTCACCCCGCCCCTGCACACATCGCGACGGGAGGGATGACCCGATGAACTTCGAACCGGTACTCATCGCGCAGCGCATGGAGCCGATGAAGGCTAGCGGCCTGTGGCGCGACCAAACGATCAACACCTTTTTCGACCAGGCACTGGAGCGCTGCCCCGACAAGACGGCGATAGTCTCCTACCGGGAAGGCCAGCAAGCCCCGATCAGACTCTCCTATAGGGAACTATCGTCGCGCGTCGATCGCATCGCCCGCGGCCTGAGGGCACTGGGAGTCGGCCACTCCGACGTGGTGACCTTTCAACTGCCGAACTGCTGGGAGTTCATAGCCCTCGCCCTGGCCTGCGCCCGTATCGGGGCGGTGGCCAACCCGGTCATGCCGATCTTTCGCCAGCATGAGCTGAATTTCATGCTCAATTTCGGCGAGTCGAAAATCTTCATCGTGCCCCGGCATTTCCGCCATCACGATTACGCGGCGATGGCGCGTGAAATGGCGCCGAAGCTCGCCTACCTGGAACAACTGATCATTCTGGATGGCGACGACGAGGACAGCTTCGAACGCCGCTTGCTGCGCGACGACACACCGCCGTTGGACAAGCCGAGCTTGCAACCGGACGAAGTGATGCTGCTGATGTACACCTCCGGCACCACCGGCGAACCTAAGGGCGTCATGCACACCTCCAACACTCTGTTCTCCAACCTGCACGCCTATATAGAAACGATGGAGTTGAGCGACGACGAGGTAATCCTCGGGGCCTCCCCCATGGCGCACCTGACCGGATACGGCTACCTGGCAATGATTCCGGTCATCCTCGGCGCCACAACGGTACTGCTCGATATCTGGAACCCGCAACAGGCGCTGCAGATCATCTGCGCCGAGGGCGTCACCTTCAGCATGTCTTCGGCCACCTTTGTCGCCGACATGTGCATGGCGATCGAGGACGGCGCCAAGACCTCGCCGACCCTGCGCAAATTCAACTGTGCCGGCGCCCCGATTCCGCCGGTATTGATCGAGCGGGCGCACCAGATCATGGGATTGACGGTGAGTTCCGCCTGGGGTATGACGGAGTGCGGCGCCGTCACCATCACGGAACCGCAACGAGCGCTGGAAAAATCGGGCACCTCCGACGGTAAACCGGTGCCTGGCATCGAGCTCAGGGTGATCGACCCGGCGGGGAATCCGCTGCCACCGGGGCAGTCGGGGGAACTGCTGATACGCGGCGCGTCGCTGTTTGCCGGTTACCTGAAACGCCCCCAACTCAACGGCGTGGACAGTGAGGGCTGGTATAACACCGGTGACCTGGCCCTGATCGATGAGGAGGGGTATCTCCGGATCACCGGTCGCAGCAAGGACGTGGTTATCCGCGGTGGCGAAAACATCCCGGTCGTCGATATCGAGAATCTGCTCTACAAACATCCGGCGATCACCCATGCCGCCGTCGTTGGCTATCCCGACCAGCGCTTCGGCGAGCGTGTCTGCGCCTTCGTCGCACTGAAACCGGAACAGACCTTCGGTTTCGATCAGATGGTGCAATACCTGACCGAACAGCGGGTAACCAAAACCTATTTCCCGGAACGCCTCGAAATCATGCAGCAGTTGCCGCAAACGCCGAGCGGCAAACTGCAAAAGTTCAAACTACGGGAGATGGCACGCGCGTTCGGCAACCAAGAATGAATCGTGGAGCAGGAATTACAACCGATGAGCAATATCGTGATTAGCGAGCGGATCGGACGGGTCGGCTTGATCCGTCTGAACCGCCCGGAGGTGCACAACGCACTGAATGATGCACTGATGGATGCCCTGGGCTCAGCCCTGAATCGATTCGAGGCGGATGACACGATCGGCTGCGTAGTGCTCACCGGCTCCGACCGGGTCTTTGCCGCCGGCGCCGACATCGCCGCCATGCGCGACTGGGACTACATGGATGTCTACGCTTCCAACTTCATCACCCGTAACTGGGAACGGCTGAAAACCTTCCGCAAACCGGTCATCGCGGCGGTGGCCGGGGTGGCAATAGGTGGAGGCTGCGAACTGGCGATGATGTGCGACATAATCTTCGCCGCCGACACTGCGCGCTTCGCGCTGCCGGAGGTCAAGTTGGCGGTGATACCGGGTGCCGGCGGCACACAACGCCTGCCCCGCGCGGTCGGCAAGGCGAAAGCGATGGACCTCTGCCTGACCGGGCGCTTCATGGATGCGGAGGAAGCCGAGCGTTGCGGACTGATCTCCAGAATCTTCCCGGCCGACAGTCTGCTGCAGGAAACCCTCGCCGTGGCCACTCAAATGGCTGAGCACTCCACACCGGTGCTGATGATGCTGAAAGAGTCGGTCAACCGCGCCTTCGAAGGCCCGCTCAACGAAGGGCTGCTGTTCGAGCGGCGAACGCTGCACGCCGCCTTTGCCCTGGAAGATCGCCGGGAGGGGATGTCTGCCTTCCTGGAAAAACGCACGCCGCTGTTCCGAAATAGATAAGCCCCTCTTGACCCCTTCACACGGCAGACACCCTGCAGAAACGAAAAAGCCCCGCTGTTTCCAGCGGGGCTTCTAAATTCGATGGCGGTCAGGGAGGGATTCGAACCCTCGATGCCTTTCGACATACACACTTTCCAGGCGTGCTCCTTCGGCCACTCGGACACCTGACCTTACCGTACTCGAACCCGGAAGCAATTCCGTTGTTCAAGTGGAGGCGCATTCTATCAGACTGTTTTAAAAGAACAACCCCCAAAACGGATGAAAACTTTAACAGCATTGTCTAGCATGCGCCCACCTGAGTTCGCCAGCCATTACTGATATAGTGGCGGGCGCAATTTCAATGCTGACATTTTTGCTGAATAGTTCCGGGAGAGATAGATGTTACTGGCGATACTGGCCGTCGTCGCAGGGCTTGCCCTGTTGGTATGGAGTGCTGACCGATTCGTGGATGGAGCGGCCGCGACAGCCCAACATTTGGGCATGCCGACACTGTTGATCGGCATGGTCATTATCGGTTTCGGTACTTCAGCCCCGGAAATGGTGGTATCGGCCCTGGCATCACTACAGGGCAACCCGGGACTGGCATTGGGTAACGGTTACGGCTCCAACATCACCAATATCGCGCTGATCCTGGGGCTGACCGCCCTGCTCAGCCCTATCGCCGTGCACTCGCAGATCCTGCGCAAGGAGTTGCCGGTACTGGCCGGCGTCACGCTGCTGGCGGGCTATCAGTTGATCGACGGACAGATCTCCAGGCTCGATGCCGTGGTGCTGCTGCTGGTCTTCTTCGCCACCATGGGCTGGTCGATCTGGGTCGGCATGAAGCAGCGCGGCGATACACTGGGTACGGACTTCGAGCACGAGATGGAGGAGGAGGCGCCGATGGCGCTGAAACAGGCCCTGTTCTGGCTCGCGCTCGGTCTGCTGCTGCTGGTTGCCAGCTCCCGTCTGCTGGTTTGGGGTGCCGTCGATATCGCCACCGCGCTCGGTATCAGCGACCTGATCATCGGCCTGACCGTCGTTGCCATCGGCACCTCCCTGCCCGAACTGGCCTCATCGATCGCCGCCGTGCGCAAGAATGAACATGACCTGGCACTGGGTAACGTGATCGGCTCCAACCTGTTCAATACCCTGGCGGTGGTGGGGATCGCCGGCGCCATCCAGCCGATGGCGGTGGAAAGCGCGGTGCTCTACCGCGACTGGATGGTGATGGCGGCGCTGACCTTCTCCCTATTCATACTCGGCTACGGTATCCGCAAGGCCGGCCACATCAACCGCCTGGAGGGCGGTCTGCTGGTGCTGGCCTACGCCGGCTACACCGGTTATCTGGTCTACAACGTGATCAGCAGCGTCAACGCCTGAGGAGATCTGCGCTTATGATGCGTGCCTTTGCCCTCGATAACGGTCGCCTGCTGGAACGCGACCTGGAAGCCCAGAACGCGGCGACGACGCTGCGCTCGGTGAGCTGGATCGACCTGCAGGAGCCCAATGCGGAGGAGCGCTGGCTGGTCGAATCGCTGTACCCGGAAAGCCTGCCCGATGCCGACGAGGTGGAGGAGATCGAGTCCAGTGCCCGCTACTTCATCGAGGGACAGGATATTCATGTCCACTCACTGTTCCTGTACCAGTCCGAGGGGCGCCATCGTACCGCCACGGTGGCGTTCACGCTGAAACCGGACCGCTTGCTGAGCATCCGCGACGTGGATATCGCCGATTTCCGGCTGATGCGCCTGCGCGCCCGGCGCGGCTGGATCGAGGCCCGCTCACCGCTGCAGATCCTGACCTCGCTGTTCGACCAGAAGGTCGACAACCTGGCCGACCAGTTGGAGGATCTGCATAGCGACCTCGAAGAGGTCAGCTCGCTGGTGCTGGAAACGCGCATGAGCGGCGAACTGGAGACCGCACTGGACCGGCTCGCGCGCCTGGAGGACAGTAACGGCAAGATCCGCCTCTGCCTGATGGATACGCAGCGTTCCATCTCCTTTCTGCTGCGGCATATCCGCCAGTACGAAGTGGAACAGGAGAGCTGCCGCGAGGTGCTGCGCGACCTCGATACGCTGATGTCCCACGCCACCTTCATGTTCGAGAAGATCAACTTCCTGATGGATGCGGCCCAGGGTTTCATCAACATCCGCCAGAACCAGATCATCAAGACCTTCTCGATCGCCGCCGTGGTGTTCCTGCCGCCGACGCTGGTGGCCAGCATCTACGGCATGAACTTCACCCATATGCCGGAGCTGCAGTGGATGCTCGGCTACCCCTGGGCGCTGGGGCTGATGGTCGCCTCCGGTATCGCCCCCTATCTCTATTTCAAACAGAAGGGCTGGCTGTAACGTCGTACCCGCGGGGCCGCGGCCTGGCCCGTTAGCGTGACGGGCCGTGCGGCAACCCGAGCAGCGCTTCCACCTCCGCCACCGGTAACGGCCGGGCGAACAGATAGCCCTGCCCTTCGTAGCAACCGCTCTGCGTCAGGAAGCGCTCCTGTTCGGCCGTTTCTATCCCTTCGGCGACCGTTTCCAGGTTCAGGTTACGGGCGATATCGATGATCGCGCGGGTGATCGCCACATCGTCGGTATCGTAGGGCACGCCGTCGGTGAAACTCTTGTCGATCTTGAGCTTGTCCAGCGGAAAACGCTTCAGGTAGGAGAGCGACGCGTAGCCGGTACCGAAATCGTCGACCGCGATCCGCACCCCCATCTCACGCAGCCGTCGCAGCAGGCGTGCCGACTGTCCCGGGTTCTCCATCAGGGAACTCTCGGTGACCTCCAGCACCAGCAGCTCCGGCGCCAGCCCGCTCTCGTTGAGAACCCCCTGGACCCGCTCCACCAGCTCGTCGCGACACTGGCGTGCGGAGAGATTGACGGCAATGCTCAGCTTGTCGTCGCGGTCACGGTTCCATGCGGCGACCTGGGTACAGGCGCTGGCCAGTGCCCAGTGCCCGAGTTCGACGATCTGCCCGGTCTCCTCCGCCAGCGGGATGAAGTGGCTGGGCGCCACTATCCCCTGCCCCGGCCGGCGCCAGCGCAACAGCGCCTCCAGCCCCGTGACCCGACCATCGCCCAGGCGATACTGCGGCTGGTAGTGCAGCTCCAGCTCGCCGCGCTCCAGCGCCCGGTGCAGGGCACTCTCCAGTTGCAGCCGTTCCGTCGCGCGCTGGCTCATCTCACCGGTGAAGAACTGGAAGTTATTGCGCCCCCGCTCCTTGGCGTGATACAGCGCGGCATCGGCGTTACGGCTCAGGGTCACGAAGTCGTTACCATCCTCCGGACACACCGCGATGCCGATGCTCGACGTTACCACCAGTTCGTGTCCATCGAGCTCGATCTTGTCCGCAATCACCGCGTTGAAACGCCGCGCCAGCTGCGCCAGATCCCCCGGCGAGCCGCAGTCGGGGAGCAGGATCACAAACTCATCGCCACCGATGCGGCTCACGGTATCGCTCTCGCGCACGGCCTTGCCCAGGCGGATCCCCAGCGTCTGCAGCAGGCGGTCCCCCGCCTCGTGACCCAGCGAATCGTTGATGGTCTTGAAGCGATCGACGTCGATGAACATCATGCCGAGCCGCTCGCCCTTGCGCTTGCTCTGCGCCAGCGCCTGCTCCGCGCGATCACGTAACAGGCGCCGGTTGGGCAGGTCGGTCAGAGGATCGTAATCGGCCAGGTAGCGCAAGCGCTCCTCGTCCTGCTTGCGCTGGGTGATATCGGTGAACATCGCCACATAGTGGGTGGGGCGGTTCTGGCTATCCTGCACCGTGGTGATCGACAGCCACTCCGGGTACACCTCGCCGCTCTTGCGCCGGTTCCACACCTCGCCCTGCCAGTGCCCGGTTTCCAGCAACGTCGACCATAGCTGCCGGTAGAACGCCCTCGACATCCGGCCGCTCGACAGCAGCGCCGGGGTATGTCCCAGCACCTCGGCGGGCTCGAACCCGGTGATCCGTGCGAACGCCGGATTGATCGACAGAATGACGCCATTGAGGTCGGTAACCAGCATCCCCTCGTTGGCGGCCTCGAACACCCGGCCGGCGATCTCCAGCCGCTGCGCGTTATCCTGCAACTGCTGTTGCTGCTGCGCTATGTTCTGCTGATACCCTTGGAACAGGCGGGAGAGCCAACTCGACAGCATGAATGCCACCAGCGCCGCGATCAGCACCACCAGCGACAGGATCGGGATCAACGCCACCAGACGCGATTTGAGATCGCGCAGCAGACCGTTGCGCTGCGCCTGCATCAGGCGCTGATAACGCGCCTCATAGATGCCCGCGACGATGACCCAGTTCCAGCGCGGCACACTCTGCACCAGCGACAGCTTGCGCTCCTGGGCATCGCCGCCGGGACGATACCAGTCATACTCGACGAACCTGCCCTCGGGTCGCGCCTCGGCCAACAGGCTGCGTACCAGCTGCGCATATTCCGGATCGATCTTATCCAGCGACTTACCCGCATCCTCGGGAAAAAACGGACTGAACAGCAGGCGGCCGGAGCCGTCGAACACGGCGAAATAGCCGTCGCCGCCGAAATGACGCTCGCCCAGCCAGCCCAGTACCTTCTGTTTCAGATCCTCTTCGATCTGATACACATAGTCGCCGGTGCCGATGATCCAGTTCAGCGGCGTGAACTGGCGCGCGTAGGTGATCTTCTCCCGCATCCGGGTTTGGTCGTCCGGGGCGTACCAACGATAGCGGGAATAGCCCTGCCGCTGCGGGTTGTCGACCGACTCGATGATCCCGCGCATGATGTAATGTCCGCTATCGTCGCGGTTGTCGAGCAGCGACTGCCCCTCCAGCTGCGGCGAGGTGGGCAGCAATACGCAGTTACCGTCCATATCGTCGATGAACAGGTAACCCCGCCCGCCGAAGAAGCGCACGTTGCGTAACGCTTCGGTGATCAGTTGCGGCGCGCGTTCCGGCTGTCCGCTATCGACCGCCTGGGTGTAGAGCGCCTCGGCCACGGCATACGCCTGGTCGACCTGCTGACGGGCGTCCGCCTGCAACACCTGCTCCGCGCGGCTGAGGGTGAACTGCAGATACTCGAGCGCCGAATTCATCTCGATCGACAACAGCGCTTCGCGCTCGCCGAACGACTCCGACTCGAGGGTATCCAGGCGGTGGCGGCTCTCGGTATAGGTCCGCCAGACCAGGAACAGCGCCACCAGCAGCACCAGGATCACCGCGGTGGCCACCACCCCGAGGGTCTGGTAGCGGAGAAACTTTTCGGGCGCTATTCGTCGCGACATCAATAACCTGACAGCTCGACCGCACTCGTGCGGTATGGATCCATTGATTGATGGCCTTCCCTGCCGCTTTGCCACCACTCCTTGGCAGGCACCTGACCGGATTATCCAGTCTCGATATCCGGATTAAAAGTGCCGGCCACATCTTTTGTCTGTTGTACCACGCAGGCTGAAGCAGCTACGACAAAGCGACGCCCAGCGTTGTAATAAACCCTACAAAAATAATGGATTTAGACTTTGCACGCTTTCCAACAAACTTTATAACTAATTGAATATTAAAAACAATTAAGCATTTTTCCAAAACGGTCGCATTCTTGCTTGTTTTGGTCGCAGACCATGAATGAGGATTACGACGATGCTGCTGAAAAACTATGAAGAACAGAGCTATCTGTTCAACAACAACTTTATCGAAGCCACCAGCAACGGCGGCGTTGCCTACCGCGGCGAACTGGTGATCGAGGAAGGTGAAATTGCCGATGCTCAGGGTCGCCGTATGCCTCCGATCTCCCTTCTGCTGGGGGCGGTACTGCTGGAGGAAGCAGACAAGCTGAAACTGATGGTGGGTCTGCTGACCGATCTGTCCCAGATCAGCCTGCTGCTGGAAAGATATGCGGCTGATTTCAGCGACGATCTGCGCGCCATGATCTTCGTCCGCAACATCGCCGACCCGATGGTACTCGAAGCAGCCGGCCAGACCTTCGCCCTGATCCCGCTGGATGAAGGGATTCCCTGGAACGAAGCGATCGACGAAGTGTCACTGGAAAAGGCAGATTTCAAAGGCCAGTCAGCCGGCGACAAGCTCGTGACCCTGTACAACGAACTCGGCAGCTACCGCGCCAAGGGCGACAAAGTCAGCCTGGAAGAAGCGCTGAGCCGCACGGTAGAAGTCAAACGTTCTGCACGCGGCCCGGTCTGATCGACCGACGCTGCCAACGCGCACCGGGCGGGTGCCCTCCTGAATGAAGGGTACCTGCTCTTTTTCTCTGTAGAAAAGCCAGACTCGGCGCTTGGCCCGCTTGTTGCCGGCCTTAGACACGCCTGAGCGAGCAATCCCTCACGACCTAAGCCGCGAACTCATGCCCTACCCAGTAGCGGTTAAGTAGTGGCTGCTAGCCAATGGCACCATACAGCGGAGCGCTCAGGCTTCCGACTGCAGGTTCATACGGACCTCGTTGACGTGGTTACGCACCTTGACCACGCTGCAGCTCTTATCGGACAGGCAAATCAACACCATGTCCGGCTGGATGACAAACCCACTCAGACGCTTGTCGCCGATCTCCAGGTGCGCTTCATCGTGCTTGCTGCGCAATTTGGACACATAGGTGAAGATGTAGCTGAACGCCTTCCTGCCCACCGTTTCATGGTTGCGCTTGTCGGCCGGAAAAGTGGACGACAACACCTCGCTACCCCGCAGCAAACAGCTGCTTTCGATCACGCCCGGCTCGTCTACGCTTACGAGTGACTCAATCATTTCTCGCTCCATTGCAGCAGGTCCGCCGCCTGATCCCTGATCACCGTAAGACTCAACCCCTTATCCGAACACAGCCCCAACGCCTGCTCCTTCTCCAGGAAGATGGACAGCGTCTCCTGCTCCGGACCGCAGAGCACCAGGCTGTCGATGCTCCCCATGAAAGCGATCTTGGACTCCAGCGCGCTCACCATATTGACCATCGACTTCAGCAGGGCCTTGCTCTGCATGCTGGACACATTGGAGCTCAGCTCCTTGCGCTCGGCATCCAGGTGCATCGCCCCGGTGATTCCGCGCAGGTTCATCGCCGCGTCGAGCAACGAGACCTCCGGCGCTTCCTCCACCTCCTCCGGCTCACCCAACGCCGCGGCGAGCAGTTGCTTGCTCGCAACCAGATGCTCCGTCAGCGCCGGCCAGTCGATGCTCTTGTCCCGCGAGCCCATCACCTCTTTGATTACGGTCAGTACCGCGGCCGGATCGCGGGCATCGATGAAAAATACCGTCGTGAACAAACCCATCCGCTTGAGCTCGTTCATGTAGTAATCGAAATTGGGGTTGGCCCGCTGGTCGGAGTGGGTCACCGCGATGATCAGCCGTCGCCGCACCAGGTAATCGCGGAACTCCTCGACGTAGAAACGGATATCCTTGAACGGGTCGTTGCGGGTGTTATCCACCAGCAGCACCATCGCCTCGGCATCGTGGGCCAGATCGCTGGTGATCAACTGCCACATAAATTTGAAGCGCTCCTGCCCCGGCGTCCCATACAGGTGGAGTCGGGAGTTCTCGGACAGCTCCAGAACGCCATAATCCATGGCGATAGTGGTTTTCTGCTTACGCCGGATGGCCGAATCACTGACGTTGGCATCAGTGTCCACGGTTTCGATCGCGCTCAGCGAACGAATCGCTGTGGTTTTGCCCGAACAGACAGAACCGGTGAAAAGAATCTTGTAATCAGTCATTCCAATCCCTCATTGCGTGAAGCCCGGAAAACGGGCGACGCAACGAACTAACTACTGACAGGAAAGCTCGACCAAGCTGGCCGTAACGGCTGTATGATTGCTGCAACACCCGGTAAAACGGGCGTTTCAGGCTTGACCGATTCTCAGCATAATCCCACACAGTTGCAACCCCGTTAATATAAATATGCCTACCAAACGTATAATAATAGACGGGGATCAACGCCTCGGGGCGCCATCCCCATCGCAACGCGTCACAGCCGCTTAACAACGCCGACCGCCTTATGCCTTCACCGGCACACATCGGGCACAGCGATTGACCTTTCCCGCCCCCTGGCCGATGATGCCCGACACTCCCCCAGGCTGTACGAAACCGACATAAGGAGAGCACATGGTTTTCGAGATTCAATATTGGCACTGGGTCGTCTTCGGTATGCTGCTGATTCTGGCGGAACTGGTGGTACCCAGCTTCACCATCTTCTGGTTCGGCCTCGGCGCCCTGGTCATCGCGGCACTGCTGGGATTGTCGATCGATCTGTCCCTGAGCTGGCAGTTGTTGATCTGGGCGCTCTCCTCCACCGCCTTCGCCCTGCTCTGGTTCCGCTTCTTCCGCCCGCTGATGCAGGACCGCACCAAGGCCGGGATCGCGCGCGAGGCGATCAGGGGCGAATCGGGCCAGGTGATCCGCGCACCGGAGGAGAATCAACGCGGCATCGTCCGTTTCACCACTCCGCTGCTCGGCGACGACGAGTGGGAGTTCATCTGTTCATCCCCGGTGGCCGTTGGCGACCGGGTCTATGTCCTGGAGTTGTCGGGCAATACGCTGATCGTGGAAAGCCGCTGAGCCGGCGCTCCACACCCCTGGATCACACACCCTCAATCGAACGGGAGCAAAGGATATGTTTTTCGATAGTTTGGTCATGGCAACGGTCTTCCTGGTGCTGGTGATAGTCACCGTCTCACTGGGCGTCAAAACGGTCCCGCAGGGACACAAGTTCGTCGTCCAGCGACTGGGCAAGTACCACCGCACCCTGGGCCCCGGCCTCAACTTCATCTTTCCCTATATCGACAGCGTCGCCTACAAGGTCACCACCAAGGATATCGTGCTGGATGTCCCGTCCCAGGAGGTGATTACCCGCGATAACGCCGTGATCATTGCCAACGCCGTGGCCTATATCAACATCGTGTCCCCGGAAAAGGCGGTGTACGGGGTGGAGGATTACCGTTTCGCGATCCAGAACCTGGTCCAGACCTCGCTGCGTTCGATCGTCGGCGAGATGGACCTCGACGATGCCCTGTCCAGTCGAGACACCATCAAAGCGAAACTCAAGACGGCGATCTCCGACGATATCGCCGACTGGGGTATCACGCTGAAAACGGTGGAGATTCAGGATATCAACCCGTCGGAAACGATGCAGAAGGCGATGGAGGAGCAGGCGGCGGCCGAGCGTGGCCGGCGTGCCACGGTAACCCGCGCCGACGGTGAGAAGGCGGCGGCCATCCTCGAAGCCGAGGGCCGACTGGAAGCCTCGCGCCGCGATGCCGAAGCAAAGATCGTGCTGGCCGAAGCGAGTCAGGCGGCGATCGAGAAGGTGGCGATTGCCGTCCAGCAGAACGAGCTGCCGGTCGTCTACCTGCTCGGCGAGCGCTATATCGATGCGGTGAAAGAGCTTTCCGGCTCCGATAACAGCAAGATGATCCTGCTGCCCGGCGACCTTCCGGCGGCCGTGCGCGGCCTCATAGGCAGTTTCGGGAAATAACCCCGGACGGCGATGAGTGCTCAGGGCCCGAACCGCGGCGAGGGCTCGCTGAACAGGTAGCCCTGAGACTCATCGATGCCGAGACGTTCGACCACCGCCTGCACCGATGCGCTGTGCACGCATTCGGCGACGGTGCGTATCCCGGCGTTGCGGGCGAAGAAACAGATCGCCCGGACGACCTCATAGCGGGTCCGGTCGCGGTCAATATCGCGGATATACTTGGCGTCTATCTTCAGCGTATCGATCTCCAGCTCCAATATCCGCTCGAAGTTGGAGTATTCGGTACCGAAATCGTCTATCGCCAGACGGTATCCCCTGCGCTTCAGCTCCCGCAACTGCCCGGTCTGATCCTGTTTGCTGCCGCTGCTGACCCCCTCCAGCAACTCCAGCGTCACCTGCTGCGCAGGCACCCCGTAGCGGTGGCTGCAGCGGTCGAGAAAGTCGGGCAGATAGCCCAGCGACAGGTCGTCCTCGGTAATATTGAGCGAGATCTGCCGAGCGCTGTCGGCGATTGCGGCGAACGCCTGCGTGATCACCGTGCGGGTAATCGACGGCATCAAACCGCACAGCTGCGCAACGTCCAGAAACTGTCCCGGCGTCGCGATCTCCTGGCCGTGCCTTAGGCGCACCAGCACCTCCCACTTGTTGATCTCGCCACTGCGATTGTCCCTGATGCCCTGGAACCAGGCCTCGATCCCGCCCGACTCCAGGGCCGAGTAGAGGCGCGAGTTCCACAGCAGGTAATCCAGCCGTTGCGCCGTACTGAGCTCCTCCGGCAGCGGCCGATAGACGTGGCTGCGGTTCTTGCCCTGCTTGCGCGACCACTTCAGTGCGCGCATCGCCTGGCGGTGACAGTCGGCGCCGCTGCCGACGCCAACATTGAAGGTCAGGAACAGCGACAGCGCGCCGACACAGAACGGCTGGGCGCGAAAACTGCGCTGCAACCGTTCCAGCTCATCGTCCAGCTGTGCATCCGGCAAACCGCGGTACAGCAGGACGAACTCATCCGCGTTACTGCGATACACCTCGCACCCCTCGGGCGCAAATGCCTGCAGGCGTTGCGCGCAGGCTCGCAGCAGTGCATCACCAAAGTCGATGCCGTACGCACTGTTCAGGTAACTGAGGTTGTTCAGGTTAAGCAGCATCAGCACCGCCGGATCGGCGGCACCGGACAGCGCCTGACGCAGGCGCCCCGCATTAGGCAGACCGGTAAGATGATCGGTTTCGAGTTGGCGCTGCTGGTTCCGGTACAACAACGCCAGCCCCGCCAGCGCGGCGGCCATCTCGAGCAACCAGCGCTGCGGCTCGCTCGGCGAGCCAGATTGCGGCAGACATAGCACGAACACCCCGAGCAACGCGCTGCCCGGGTGATGAACCGGGTGTACCCAGCAGGCCTGTATCCCCAGCGCGGCGGCGACGCTATGTAATCCCGGTGCCCGCCGCTCCTGCTGTACACAACCGATATAGAGCGGCCCGTCGCCAGGCATCAGACCGCGATACAGCAGAGTACCGAAGCGGGCCCGCTGCAGCCGGCTGAACAGCGGCGGCGCCAGTGTCGGCGCACTGCCCAGCTGCAGCTGTCCGTGCTCCGGTTCGTAGCGCAGATAGCTGGCCGTGACGCCCGGCAGCTGCACTTCGGTCAGCAGGCAGATCTGCTCCAGCACCCGGCCGCACTCCACCCCTTCGGCAAACAGCTTGAAGACCGCCTGCTGCAGAGCGAGGACGCGCCGCCCACTGTCCGGGTATGACAAGACCCCTACACCGCTCACCGCGCTACCTCCAGTTCCTCGACATACCCACGTCGCGCCCAGGCCGGGCGACCATGCATCAATTGCCGCAGGACAGGCCAAGCGGACGTCACGGCAAAATATCTCCTCACCCCATCCGCTAATGCGCTAAGCTGGGGATGAAGGGCAGATGATTCATCTCTCCTCGCCGCTTCAGGCAGTATCAATTTGCTGCCCTCTAAGCAACGGCAATGATGCAGGCGTGATGTTTGATCTGGTCTGAACGCAGGACCGATGCTTAACCGCCGCGTTGCTGAGGCGGTCCCATGCCGGACAGGGATCGATCTTCGCGTTTGGCAAGTGTCTCAACCTCAAGGAGCCAAGAGGATCTCAATGCCACCTATAGTCTCTTTTTAAGAACATTCTTATAGCCGCCCTGTGCGGTGGTGTTGCCGATTTGCATCACCTAGAATCTCTCTTTAGTAGCATCTGATACATATTAAAAGCCCGATATTTGCACTCGAATGGGTGAAAGTCAACATGAGCATATCCAAATGAGTGAGATTTGGGACCGTCTACGTGAGGAGCGGGTGCGCCTGGGCAAAAGCCAGGAAAAGTTCGGAGCCATCGGCGGCGTGGCCCGCAATGCCCAATCCAATTATGAGAAAGGAAGCCGTCTGCCCGACGCCCGTTACCTGGCAGCCGTCGCCGACGCCGGTGCAGACATCCAGTATATTTTGACAGGAGAGCGCTCAGATACCTCGCTGCCGCGCCCCAATATCGAAGAGGCGGTGTTGCT
>QKGH01000024.1 GCA_003250495.1 Marinobacterium sp. | reverse complement strand
ATCCGGTATTGATCGAGGAGGTCGACGAGGCCGAACTGGAGCGCAATCCGGGTCTGGTCAAGACCCTGTCGGTGCAGCCGCCGCGCGGCAGCGGTCGGCTGCGCCTGGTGCAGGTGCCCGGTGTTGACCGCCAGCCCTGCGGCGGCACTCATGTCGCCCGTACCGGCGAAATTGCAGCGCTGGAGATCCGCAAGATCGAGAGCAAGGGGGCGCGCAACAAGCGCATCATCATCAGCTGGCAACAGTCCGGAGGTGAGGCATGAACCTGAGCAGTGAACTGCTGTCGTTGCTGGCGCCCTTCGTCACCTTCGCCTTCAGCATGTCGGCGACCCCGGGGCCCAATAACATGATGCTGACCGCCTCCGGTGCCAACCACGGCTTCCAGCGCACGCTGCCGCACATGCTGGGGATTACCGCGGGGTGCATGGCGCTGATGAGCGCGGTGGCGATGGGGTTGGGGGCGCTGTTCCAGCAGTGGCCGCAGTTGCAGCTGGCGTTGAAGGTGAGCGGCTGTATCTACCTGCTGTGGCTGGCGTGGAAGATCGCTCGGGCGCCGGCGCCGGATGCCCAGGGCAGCAAGGTAGCGCGCCCGTTTACCTTCTGGCAGGCGGCGGCGTTCCAGTTCGCCAATCCGAAGGCGTGGATCATGGCGATCTCCGGGGTGGCCTCGTTCACGCTGAGCGGTGATCAGTTCCTGCTGTCGGCACTGGTGGTGATCCTGCTGATGGGGCTGGTCAATCTGCCCTCGATCGCGCTCTGGGCCGGCTTTGGCGTCGCCCTGGGTCGCCTGTTACGCAGCGCCTATCACTGGCGCCTGTTCAACCTGACCATGGGCGGTTTAACCGCCTCCTGCGTTGCCATGATCCTGCTTTAATGTCGATCCAGTGTTGGCCCGTGCTGTCGTGCGGGCCGACACGCCCGCGGCTCTCCCTCTTTCCGCTCATCTCTTCGCACGCCATATTTCTGTTGCCGGCACCGCTGGCAGCGGCTAAAACAGTCTCTATCCGCCGCTTGCGTTTAGGCGCCGCGGGCAATGAACTGTCGTAGATAAAAAACATGACGTCTGCGTGTATGAGTGGCAAAATCCTGCGATAGGCTGACCAATTGGTCAAAATGCATTCCATTTTAAACGGAAGATGTTACATATGTCCGATGGCAAGGTCGCCCTCGAACTGGTCGATATTCACAAATCCTACGGCGCGCTGGAGGTCCTGAAAGGGGTCTCGCTGCAGGCCCGGGACGGAGAGGTGATCTCCATTCTCGGCTCCAGCGGTTCCGGTAAAAGCACGCTGCTGCGCTGTATCAATCTGCTGGAGCGCCCCAGTCGCGGCAAGATCGCCATCTCCGGTGAGGAGCTGGTGCTGAAGCCGGCCAAGGAGGGTGGGTTGCAGGCGGCCGATCCGCGCCAGTTGGAACGGATGCGCTCACGCATCGGTTTCGTGTTTCAGAGTTTCAACCTCTGGCCGCACAAGTCGATCCTCGAAAACATCATCGAAGCCCCGACCCAGGTATTGCGCCAGCCCAAGGAGCAGGCGATCGCCCGTGCCGAGCAGTTGCTGGAGCGGGTCGGGCTGCTCGATAAGCGTAACGCCTATCCCGCCAACCTGTCCGGCGGTCAGCAGCAGCGTATCGCGATCGCCCGGGCGCTGGCGATGGATCCCCAGGTGCTGCTGTTCGACGAGCCGACCTCGGCGCTGGACCCGGAGCTGGTCAACGAGGTGCTGGCGGTGATGCGCTCGCTGGCACAGGAGGGGCGAACGATGCTGATCGTCACCCATGAGATGCGCTTTGCCCGCGAGGTTTCGAGCCAGGTGGTGTTCCTGCACCAGGGACAGATCGAGGAGGCCGGGTCGCCGGCCCAGGTGTTCGATAACCCGCAGTCGCAGCGGGTGCGCGACTTCATGGCCAGCCATGCCTGAGTGGACCTTTTTAATCGCGAAACACACGGAGACGAGAATGAAGCTGAAAAAACTGTTTTACGCTGTGTCCCTGTCCGCGCTGACGGCATTGGGCAGCACCGCCTCACTGGCGGCGGACAAGATCCGCATCGCCACCGAAGGCGCCTATGCACCGTTCAACATGACCGACGAGAAGGGTGAGCTGGTCGGTTTCGATGTCGATATCGCCAAGGCGCTGTGTGCCGAGATGAAGGCGGAGTGCGACATCGTGGCGCAGGATTGGGACGGCATCATCCCCGGTCTGATGGGGCGCAAGTACGATGCGATTATCGCCTCGATGTCGATCACCGAGGACCGCCTGAAAGTGGTCGATTTCTCTGAGCCGTACTATTCCAATGTGCTGGCCTGGGCCGCGGCCAAGGGCAAGACGCTGGATACCAGCAAAGAGGGGCTGAAAGGACTGACCGTGGGCGCACAGCGCGCGACCATTGCCGGTCTTTACCTGGAGGACAATCTGGCCGACGTGGTCAATGTGAAGTTGTACGACACTCAGGACAACGCCTACCTCGACCTAGCTGCCGGCCGTCTCGATGCGCTGCTGTCTGACAAGTTCCCGGCTTACGACTGGCTGCGCAGTGCCGATGGCGCCAACTTCGAGTTCAAGGGCGAGGATGTCGATATCGACGACAAGATCGGCATCGCCGTGCGCAAGGGCGACCCGCTGAAGGACAAGTTCAGCGCCGCGATCAAGGCGATCGTCGATAACGGCACCTACGCCGAGATCAACGCCAAATACTTCCCGTTCTCCATCTACTGAGGCGGTAACGGCTGCGGGTACGACCCGCAGCCGCAGTGCTGGATAGTCTGATTAATGGATCTACTCGGTTTTAGCGATCTGCTCGTTTCGGGCACCTGGGTCACGATCAAGCTGGCGCTGACCAGCCTGGTGCTCGGGCTGCTGTTCGGCCTGATCGGGGCCACGGCCAAACTGTCGGCGTTCAAGCCGGCACGGGTGCTGGCGACTCTCTACACCACGCTGGTGCGCGGCATTCCGGAGCTGCTGCTGGTGTTGACCATCTATTTTGGCGGCTCGATGATCCTGATGGCGATCGCCAGCCAGTTCGGTTACACCGACTACATCGAGATCAGCGCCTTCGGCGCCGGTGTGGCGGCGCTCTCCATCGCCTTCGGCGCCTATTCGACGGAGGTGTTCAGGGCTGCGATCCAGGCGATCCCGGTCGGGCAGTGGGAGGCGGCCCAGGCGTTGGGAATGCCCCGCGGCAAGACCTTTTTCCGCATTATCCTGCCGCAGGTGTGGCGTCTGGCGCTGCCGGGGCTGGGTAACCTGTTCCAGGTGCTGCTGAAGGACACCGCGCTGGTATCGGTGGTGGGGCTCAACGACCTGATGCGCGAGGCCTACGTGGCCACCGGTTCGACCAAACAACCCTTTACCTTCTACATGGCGGCGGCGCTGATCTACCTGGGGCTGACCGTGCTGTCGACGCTGGTGACCACCTGGCTGGAGCGGGCCGCCGATCCGGCACTGCACAGGGGGCGCGCATGAACTGGAACTGGAGCGTCATCATCGAACACCTGCCGCGCCTAGTCGACGGCATGTGGGTTACGCTGGAGCTGGTCTTCGTCTCCGGCATCGTCGGTCTGCTGCTAGCGGTACCGCTGGCGCTGATGCGGGCGTCGCACAACCGCTGGCTGCGCCTGCTGCCCTACGCCTACATCTTCTTTTTCCGCGGTACGCCGCTGCTGGTGCAGATCTTCCTGATCTACTACGGCTCGTCGCAGTTCACCTTCGTCCGTGAGTCGCTGCTCTGGCCGATCCTGCGCGAACCCTACTGGTGCGCCATCATCGCCTTTACGCTGAACACCTCGGCCTACTCGGCCGAGCTGATCCGCGGCGCGATCCAGGCCGTGCCGAAGGGGGAGCTGGAGGCCGCCGACGCCTTCGGCATGTCGCGGGCGCTGAAGATCCGCCGCATCGTGTTGCCGCGCGCCTTCGGTATAGTGCTGCCGGCCTATGGCAACGAGCTGATCCTGATGCTGAAGAGCAGCTCGCTGGCCTCGACTATCACCCTGCTCGATATCACCGGCGCCGCGCGCAGCATTATCGCGCGCACCTATACCCCGCTGGAGATCTTCTTCGCCGCCGGCATGTTCTACCTGCTGATCGCGGCGGTGCTGATCGGCGCCTTCCGCCTGCTGGAGCGCCGCCTGAACCGGCATCAGCACTACAAGCTGCCGGAGCGGATCGGCGAGATCGACCCGCGCCTGGCCGACTGATCCTGTCCGTACCGGCAACGACGACGAAGAGGGGGAAGATGGTGCTCATCTTCCCCCTCTTTGTATAATCCCCGGTTCCGGTCGACCGGACCGGTCCAGTGGCTGAAGCTCAAGGATGAATAGATGGCATACGATTTTGGCTCCAATACTCTTGGCATCAAGAATCCATTCCGCATCGAGGGGGTACTGCAGAGCATCGCCGGTGTCGTGATCGCGCTGCTGGGGGTGATGCCGCTGCTGGGCGTGGCCGGGGCGTTGGCAGATAACCAGCTGGTGATCGCCTGGTGCAACGCCGGACTTGGATTCGTACTGCTGGCCTGGGGGCTGCGTCACAGCGGCAGCGGGTTGTTCAAGCTGTTTCGCTATTTCGTCGGGCGCTCGGTGCCGACCTCGCTGGCCTACAACCTGAACCCCAGCGAGCGCGACAACGCCGAGGCGGAGAAAAAGGTCGCGCAGTACTCGGCCAGCAAACTCGAGTCGATGCTGATGGGGCGCAAGAACAGTACCTTCATCGAGCCGCGCGGCTGGCAGGCGCGACTGATCCACACGCTGCTCCCCAAGCTGGTGTTCCTGCCCGCTCCGATGCGTAACTTCGTACAGGAGATCGGCGGTTTGATCATCGCCGTGCTGGTGGGGTTGCTGGCCTTCGCCATCGCCTATTTCGTGTCGGTCTCCGGGCTCGCCGGGAAGGCCGGGCAGTTGATTACGCCGATTCTGTCGCTGTTGCTGATGATCTATCTGTTGCAGGGCTGGCGGCGTGCCGCTACGCGGCTGAAACGGCGTCGCAACAGCGGGTTGGAAGCGAAAAACGCCCGCGGTCTCGCCTTCCTGATCCTGTTCGCCATCCTGGTGCCGGTACTGGTGGGCTACCTGTACAACCAGTTCGACCTGGGCCGCTCACCGCGGATGCGACAGATCTTCGATGCGCTGATGCAGTATGACGCCTGGTTCAACCTGCTGCTGCTGGCGCTGGTGTCCATCGCCGTTATCGGCCTGTCCGGGCTGCTGCTGGCCGAGCGCTTCCGGCGTATCGATATGAGCACCGATGTCAGCGAGTATCGGGATAATCTGCAGGAGTCGGTCCATCCGAACGAGCTGTTCATCAATATCGAAAACATCGTCCTGGCCAATCGGCGCTACAAGGAGGTGCCCAACCGGATCTACAAGAACTTCGATCCGCAGCTGGATGAGCAGAGCCAAGGCAAGGGGAGTTTCAGCGGCCAACTGCTGGTCGAAACCCAGCCCGAGTTTATCGTCGAAAACCACAGTCGGCGGTTTGCGGTCGGGCGCCTGATTGCGACTATAGGTGCGGAGCTGCTGTTCGTGATCTCGGCCGGCGTGTTCTACCTGTTGGTGCAGCAGGGGATAGAGATCTACAGCTTCGTCGAAGCCCAGGTCGTCGACGCGCGGGGACGGGTGGTGCTGGAGACGCTGCAGCAACTGGGGGCGCTGAGTGCCACCGCCGTTACCCTGCTGTTCGCCTTCGCCACCTGCCTGGCGGCGGCGCGTATTCTCGGCGCGGGAGCCCATCTGTTCTGGGCCGAGATGCGCTTCCAGAGCCTGCTGCTGTGGATGAAGATGGAGGGGACCTTTACCGAGAGCAAGATCTCCACCGGGATGTCGATCCACGACTCCACCCGCTCCGAAAATGTCGTCGTGCGCAGTTCGATCACGCCCTGGGTGCTGACCTCGCGGATTCTGTCGTCCACCTTTGCCTCGAGCGGGATGAATAACCTGGAGAGCGGACGTTACGTGATGACGATGCGCTCGAACGACGATGAACTGGGCAGTATCGTCAACGAGATCACCGGCTTCCTGAAGGGGCGCGAGACGATCGCCTCGATCCGCAATGAGAGCGACCTGGGCAACGCCACGTGATCTTCCAGGTCAACCAGGCCACCCGGGCGTCGCTGAACCAGGAGCAGGAGACGGCACAGAAGCGTCTGGAGGAGGCCGGTGCGGCGTCGCAGAGGGCGCTGCAGGAGCAGCCGCTGGACGATTGAGTCATCCTCCACGTCTTTCCCTCGAGCGCAGCCGGACGCCGCTGGATGAATGAGGGAGGGCTGAGAGGGCTGAGAGTTGGGGCACAGCGGGCTGATGAGGGGGCGCTAGCGTGTGGCTGTTATACGCGCTAGCGTCCAGCCTCAGCCTCAGCCTCAGCCTCAGCCTCAGCTTAGGCGTTCGCCCTGTGCCGGCGGTCGGCGCGCCAGGATGGTGCGATGGTGGACGGGGTGCGCGCCGCTTCACTCCGGCGCCGCGCGCTACGGCGCGTTACCTGCCCGGCCTTAGTCCCCGTTTTAAGCCCCTTTTAACCCGCTTGCCACCCCCGTGACCGGCGCTAGCGCCGGCTCACTCGTCGCATGAACCCGCTTTGGCACTCTCTGTGCTTGCTTCCGTTTAACCCTGCCGAACGGGGTTAGCGCTTCGACTAACCGGGACGACCCGGACGGTTCTCGAACCGGAATCTGACTGGACGGCCAGTACCCTATCCATCGAGAGGATTCCGTATGAGCGATAGTGCACACACCGCGTTTAAGCAGATCCCGCTG
>QKGH01000122.1 GCA_003250495.1 Marinobacterium sp. | reverse complement strand
GGCGGCGCTGCTGCTGGCCGGGACGGTATCGGGACTGGCGGCATGCAGCGACAGCGAAGCCGAGGTGAACCGCAGTGGGGCGCCTGCCGCCAGTACTGTCGAACTGGCGCTGTACAAGAGTCCTAGCTGCGGTTGCTGCAGCAGCTGGATGGAACACGCGCAGCAGTATGGTTTCAGCGCGGCGGTACACCACAGCGACGACCTGGCCGGTATCAAGCAGCAACTGGGCGTCGCGCCGCCGTACCGCTCCTGCCATACCGCGGTCAGCCCCGAGGGCTACCTGTTCGAGGGGCATGTACCGGCTAAACTGATACAGCAGTTCCTGAATAATCCGCCATCCGATGCCTTGGGGCTGGCCGTACCGGGGATGCCGCTGGGCAGCCCGGGGATGGAGATGGGAGAGCAATTCACGCCCTATCCCGTCCTGCTGCTGAAAAAGGGGGGCGGGCATGAGCTCTATGCTCAAATCACGGATCCCTCAATGCAGTATTGATCTGGCCGGAATCGGTGCGCTGGCCGGGCAGACGGTCCGGTCGCTGCCGCAACGAGCATGAGGAGGATTTTACGATGGGTGGAACTCAACCGGAGGCCCGGCCCAATGTCGCGAACCAGGTAACCCGCCACTTCAGACTTAAACCGTTGTCCGAGGCGGCGGCCGCGTTGTTGGTTGCCGCACTGGAGGCGCAGACGGGCGTAGTCTGGTGCCGGTTCGATAGCGCCAGGGGGCAGTTGAGCCTGTGTTACGATGCGACCCTGTGTTATCTCGAACAGATCGAGGCGACCCTGGCGGCACAGCACGCCAGCGTACGGGATAGCGGGTGGCAGCGCATGAGGCGGCGCTATTACCGCTTTGTCGACCAGAATCTGCGCGATAATGCGGCGCATCAGCCCCATTGCTGCAGTCGCGCCCCGACGCGCCGCTAGGGGTAAGGCGGGATCGCCGTCTCCCGCCTAGCGGGGGACGGCCGTTCCGGCACCGGGCAATAACTTGGCCATAACGGGGCACTGTCGATGTACTACCTAGGTAAGAGGAGAGCCGGATGCTGAAAATCGTGGCACTCGATCATATCGTTCTGCGCACGGCACAGCTGCCGCAGATGATCGATTTCTATACGCGGGTGCTGGGCTGTACGCTGGAGCGCGAGACCGAACCGAGTCTGGGGTTGACCCAGTTGCGGGCCGGTAACGCGCTGATCGACCTGGTCACCGTGGACAGCGAACTGGGCCGGGTTGGCGGGGGCGCCCCGACGGCGACCGAGAACAATCTGGATCACTTCTGCCTGCAACTGGAACCGCTTGCACCGGAGCAGCTTAGCGCCTGGCTGAGCGGGCAGGGGGTGGCTGTCAGCGAGTTCGAGCAACGTTACGGCGCCGAGGGGTTCGGCTCGTCGATCTACATCAGCGATCCCGACGGCAATCGGGTCGAGCTGCGCTGCCGTCTCGCTCCCGCCTAAGCGCCACGGCGCGGATGACCTGGGTCAGGCGGTGCCGGGAGAGTGAGTGTCACGAATGACAGACGCATGCTGACTGTATTAACCTAAGAGATGAACGTCGACTACCGTACTGACGAGGTAACCGCCGCGTGCGCGCAGCAGGAGCCGG
>QKGH01000190.1 GCA_003250495.1 Marinobacterium sp. | reverse complement strand
GGGGATCGACCGCACCTGGATCCCGATTCCGCCGCTGATCTTCATTCCAACCACCGCCGGCACCTCCGCCGACGTGTCTCAGTTCGCCATCATCACCGACCTGGAACAACGGGTTAAATACTCCATCGTCAGCAAGGCCGTGGTACCCGATGTGTCGCTGATCGACCCGGATACCACGCGTACCATGAGCCCGTTTCTGACTGCCTGCACCGGCGTCGATGCGCTGGTCCATGCGATCGAGGCCTATGTCTCCACCGGCGCCGGTCCGCTGACCGATATGCATGCGCTGGACGCGATCCGCCTGATCAACAGCCACCTGGCGCTGCTGGTGGAGCAGCCGGAGGACGCCTACCTGCGCGAGCAGATCATGCTCGGGGCGATGAAGGCGGGGCTGGCATTCTCCAACGCGATCCTCGGTGCCGTGCACGCGATGTCGCACAGCCTGGGGGGGTACCTGGACCTGCCGCACGGGTTGTGCAATGCGATGCTGGTGGAGCATGTGATCGACTACAATTACAGCAGTGCCGAGGAGCGTTTCGCCCGTATCGCCCAGACTCTCGGTATCGATACCCGCGGCCTGACCAATGCACAGATCCGCAAGCGGCTGATGAACCACGTCATCGCGCTGAAACGCGACGTCAGGCTCGATGCGACGTTGAGCGCCATCGGCGTCAACCCCAGCGATATCCCCTACCTCAGTGAGAATGCGATCAAGGACCCCTGCATCCTGACCAATCCACGCCGCTCCAATCGGCGCGATGTCGAGGCGGTGTATGAAGAGGCACTCTGATCTCTCGCCCCCCTCCGTTGACGATTTGATCGGTCTCGGCGGGCAGTCCGCGCGTAAAAGCTACTACCCGGTGCTGCAGAGCAAGCTGGAGGAGCTGGAGGCGGAGCGCAACCGCTACAAGTGGTTGTTCGAGAATGCGTTGCACGGCATCTTCCAGGCCGGCACGGCGGGGGAGATCCGCCGCGCCAATCCCACGCTGGCACGGGTCTGCGGCTACGCTAATCCTGCGCAGCTGGAGCAGGGCGCCTGCCTGGTCGATCTGCTCGGGGGCGGTCAGCGGGAGTTTGAACGCTTGCGGGAGCGCTTGCTGAGCGAAGGCCAGGTGTTTCTGCACGAGAGCACGCTGCGCCGTGCCGACGGCAGGCTGGTCGAGGTGTCGATGAACCTGCTGCTGCGCACCGAGCCGGAGGGAGCGATGATCGAGGGGTTCGTCGCCGACATCACCGAGCGCAAACGGATGGAGCTGCAGATCCTGCGCACCAACGAGGTGCTGGAGCAGCGCGTCAGCGAGCGCACCGCCGAGCTGGTGGAGTTGAATGCGCGGCTGCAGCTGGAGATTGAGGAGCGCGAGGCGGCCCAGCGCGCCATGGCCCAGGCCAAGGAGCAAGCCGAAAACGCCAACCGCAGCAAGGATAAATACCTGGCGGCGGCCAGCCACGACCTGCTGCAGCCGCTGAACGCGGCGCGGCTGCTGGTATCGGCGCTGCGCGAGCGACAGCTGGCCGACGGCGAGCAGGATCTGGTGGAGCGGGTGCATCTGGCGCTGTCCGGCGCTGAGCATCTGCTGTCCGATCTGCTCGATATCGCGCGCCTGGATCAGAACGCCGTGCAGCCCGATCTGCAGGTGTTTCCGGCCCGCCACCTGCTGCGTAACCTGGAAGCGGAGTTTCAGCCGGTGGCGGCGGAGGCCGGGTTGCAGTTGCGGGTCAGGGGCTCCGACCTGTTCATCCATTCCGACCTGCGGCTGCTGACGCGGATCGTGCGCAACCTGGTTGCCAATGCCATCCGCTACACCGAGCGTGGCGGTGTGCTGCTGGCGCTGCGGCGGCAGGGCGGGCAAGTACGCATCGAGGTCTGGGATACCGGGGTGGGGATTCCTGAGGACAAACGGCGGGAGATCTTCATCGAGTTTCGCCAGCTCAGCGGGCGGGTACGCAGTCGCGGTGGCGTCGGCCTGGGGCTGGCGATCGTCGAGCGTATCGCCCGTGTGCTCGAGCTGCCGGTCGGCCTGCAGTCGCGCCCCGGATTCGGCTCCTGCTTTTCGATTACCGTACCGCTGGCCGCCGCGCCGCAGCAGATGATTCCGCTGCGCCCGGTCGGTTACGACGCCGATCTGCTGGCCGGGGCCGAAGTGCTGGTGGTCGACAACGAGCCCGATATCCTGGTCAGCATGGACGCGCTGCTCGGGGGTTGGGGCTGCCGTATCACCACCGCCACCGACCTTCGGACCTGTTTATCCGCCGAAAGCCCTATCCCTGATCTGATCCTGGCGGATTATCATCTCGATGACGGCGAGTATGGGACCGACCTGGTCGCCGCGCTACGGGCACACCACGGTCGGCAGATCCCGGCGGCGATCCTGACGGCGGATCGTAGCGATGCGACCCGGCGTCGGTTTCGGCAGGCGGGGTTGGCGGTGCTGAACAAGCCGCTCAAACCGGGTAAGCTGCGAGCATTGATGAGTCATCTGCTGGAGTCGGCCGCACGGGTGGCGGTCGAGTAACGGCGGTAAGTGAGGTAAGCGGTGAAACTATTCGGCAGACGCCAGGGAACAGAGGGCGGTGCGTTATACCAGCATGTCGTCATCGTCGGTGGCGGGGCCGGTGGGCTGGAACTCGCCACCCGGCTGGCGCGGCGCTATACGCGTCACGGCCTCAAGGTGACCCTGGTCGATCGGGAATCGACCCATGTCTGGAAACCGCTGCTGCATGAGGTGGCCACCGGCAGCCTGGATGCCGGGATCGACGAACTGAGCTATCGCGCCCAGGCGCGCAGTGCCGGCTTCCAGTTCCAGATCGGCCGGATGGAGGCGCTGGACCGGGCTCAGCGTTGCGTCTACCTGGCGCCGGTGCGCGGTAGCGACGGCAAGACGATCCTGCCGGGGCGCAGCCTCTACTACGATTACCTGGTCCTTGCCGTCGGCAGCCAGACCAACGATTTCGGGGTGCCGGGGGTGGCCGAGTACTGCCGCTTCCTCGACGACCGTAACCAGGCGGACCGCTTCCACAACAGCCTGCTCGACGCCTGCCTGAAGCTCAGCGCCAGCGATGACAAGGCGCGCCTGCATATCGCCATCGTTGGCGGCGGCGCCACCGGCGTCGAGCTGTCCGCTGAACTGTTCAATGCGGCGCAGCAACTGACCGCCTACGGTCTGCCGCGATTGAATCGCGAGCGCCTGGCCGTGACGCTGGTGGAGGCGGGGCCGCGGATCTTGCCGGCGCTGCCGGAGCGTATCTCCGCCGCCGCGCGCACCGAGCTGCGCAAGCTCGGCGTGCTGGTGCGGGAGAGTACCCGGGTGGTCGAGGTCAATCAGGGGGCGATGATCACCGACCAGGGCGAGAGTATTTCGGGACACCTGATGGTGTGGGCCGCCGGTATCAAGGCGCCGCAGTTTCTGGCCAACCTCGACGGCCTGGAGACCAATCGCCTGAACCAGATAGTGGTCGGCGCCGACCTGCGCTCGACCCGCGACGAACGGATCTTCGCCATCGGCGATTGCGCCGCTTGTCAGCGCGTCGATGCCGAGGGGTTGGTACCGCCGCGAGCCCAGGCTGCCCATCAGATGGCTTCGCACCTGTTCCGCCACTTCGGCCGCATCCTCGAGGGGCAGGAGCTGCCGGCCTACCAGTATCGCGATTACGGTTCGCTGGTGTCGTTGAGTCAATACACCACGGTCGGCAGCCTGATGGGCAACCTGACCCGCGGCAGCATGATGGTGGAGGGGCGGCTGGCCCGCCTCGTCTATGTGTCGCTGTACCGGCTGCACCAGATCGCCCTGTACGGCTACGCCAAAACCTTCCTGATTGCCCTGGTCGATCGTATCAACCGGGTCATCCGTCCCCGCCTCAAACTCCACTAGCCGGCTGCCCGCCAGGCGCCGGCGCCTGGTTCATATCTTGCAATTACCTCGGCTGAACGCATGGCAGGCTGAGGTGATTGGCAGGAAATGAACAATATTGCTCTGTTCGAAGGGAAGCAGCGTTACTTTTCCGACAATTTACCGGACGAGCTGGGGCTGGTGCTCTATCAGGCGTCCGGCAGTAAGGACCCGTTGGAGAAGGAGCGGCTGTTGAAACTGGCGCTGGAGCGCTGGCCGACGGCGCTCGATACCTATATCGCGCTGTACAAGCTCTATTTTCGTACTGCCCGCTACCGCGAGGCGGAGCAGCAGGTGTGGCGTACCCTGCACGAGTCCTCCCGCCAGGGCGGCTTTACCCGTAACTATCGTCGGCTGACCCGCGACAGCGCGGCCTGGCTGGAAGACCAGGCGGTCAGTCGTCTCTACCTGTTCAGTTTGAAGGCACTCGGGGTGATCCGTCTGCGCCGCGGCCGCGTGCGCCTGGCGCATCAGGTACTGTCCAAACTGCTGGAGCTGGACCCGCTGGATGAGATCGGTGGCGGTAATTTTCACGCCATCGCCTGCAAATTCATCGAAGAGGATGGTGACGATCCGGTCGAGTATGAGGCAGCGGTATGAAGCCTCAGCTGGACTGGTCGGCCTACGAAAATGCGGGGCTGGGTGATGCCTATGCCGATATTCCCAAGCAGGGCGGCGATTACGCCAAGGCGGTAGCGGTCTGCATCAACAGCATGGTGTGTCTGCGCCCGATCGACAAGGGCGTGATGTGCCCGAGTTTCCGGGTGCACCAGGATGCAGCCTATTCGCCCGGCGGGCGCAGCCGGCTGCTGAAAAAGCGCCTGAACGGCGAGATCTCTGCAGAGGAGCAGGCGCTGCTGGATCGCAGTATGGAAGCCTGCGTAGCCTGTAAGGGGTGCAAGCGGGAGTGCGACACCAACCTGGATATCGCCACCATCCGTACCGAATACCTGGCCCAGCGGCATCTCGAAACGGCCCCCAGCCTGCGTGAACGCCTGTTTGCACGGCTGCCCACGCTGTTGCGCTACCCGTTGTTGATGAGATTGGCGGCGGGGACGGTCAACCGGATGCCCTGGCTGGCAATGAAGCTGGGCCTGAATCCCGAACACCCGCTGCCGCTACCGGGCGCGACGCCGGTGCTACAGCCGGCCGAGTCCGGCACCGGCCAGGGCGAGCTGGTGTTGTGGGTGGACAGCTTCACCCGGCATTATGCCGGCGCCACGGCCGAAGCGGCATTGAACGTGCTGGAGCGCGCCGGGTTCAAGGTGTTCCTGGTCGGTGCAGAGCACTGCGGCGGGCGTAGCGCCTACTCTCAGGGGATGATCGACGAGGCTCGGCAACAGGCCCAGGCGTTGCTGCGGGAGCTGCTGCCGCATCTGCAGGCCGGGCGCACCATCGTCGGTCTGGAGCCCTCCAGTCTGCTGATGCTGCGCGACGAGTGGCTGACCCTCGGGTTAGAGGAGGAGGCGGGAGTGGCGGCGCGTTCGGCGCTGCTGTTCGAAGAGTTCCTGGCGCGGGAGATCGCCGCCGGGCGCCTGCAGTTGCCGCTGCGCAGCGCGGCTGCCGACGCCCCGGTGCTGATACATGGCCATTGCCACCAGAAAGCGGTCGGCGCGATGAAGTCGATGCGCAAGGTGCTGAAGCTGATCCCCGATCTGCAGTTCGAGTTTATCGAGGCCTCCTGCTGCGGCGGTGCCGGCAGTTTCGGTTTCGAACGCGAGAACGCCGCCGATTCGCGGGCCATGGCCGAGCAGAAGCTGATGCCGACGCTGGCGGCGCAGCCCGACGCGCGCCTGGTCGCCAACGGCTTCTCCTGCCGCGAGCAGGTGGCGCGCCTCGGCGGACCGGACGGTATGCATCTGGCCCAATTATTGGAACACTATCTCGCCTGAACGCAACGGTCCGCCGGCGCGGCGGACTTGTTTTTCACTCCCGGACCCCCTATATACAGAGACTCCATCCGGTCAGACCGGACACCGATAGTCTGGAGTCACCTTGTACAAATTACTGATTTTCGATTGGGACGGTACGATCATCGATTCCCAGGAGCGTATCATTGCCAGCATGCAAGCGGCGGCGCGCGACCTGGGTCATCCCGAACTGCATGGCGAAGCGGTACGCAACATCATCGGTCTCGGCCTGCCTGAAGCGATCCGGGAGCTGTTGCCCGAGATCGAGGCCGATGGCGTCGAGCAGATGCGGGTGCGTTACAGCCACCATTTCCTGGAACAGAACGACACCGCGACGCCGCTGTATCCCGGTGTCGAGGAGACCCTGAAACGTCTGTCCAAGGGGTACCGTTTGGCCGTCGCCACCGGCAAGAGCCGGCGCGGCCTGAATCGGGCGCTGGAGTCCAGCGGCCTGGGACCGTTGTTCGAGCTGACGCGCTGCGCCGATGAAACCCGCTCCAAGCCGGATCCGCTGATGCTGGAACAGATCCTCGAGGTCAGCGGGGTTGCCGTGCATGAGGCGCTGATGATCGGCGATACCGAGTACGACCTGGAGATGGGGCAGCGTGCCGGTATGGCCACGGTGGCGGTCAGCTACGGTGCTCACGCGCTGGAACGGTTGCGCCGTCTGGCACCGGCGCTGGAGATTCATCAGTTTCCGGAACTGGAGTCCTGGCTGGAGAGTCTTAGCAGCCCTGGTGAAGCGTCGTATTGAGAGCGGCGCCAGCGTATAGCAACAAATAAGGAGAGACTCGTGAGTAATGACCCCTGGGGCGAGACGGACGGCGGACAGCAGAGTGCCAATGGCGCTATGGAGTCGAGTCGTGGTGAACGTCAGTCGCCCCCCGCGCGCGACAGTCGCGAATGGAAACTGATCGAAAAGCTGGTTAACGGCCTGCATGTCGAGCACCGGCGTACCCGGCGCTGGGGAATCTTTTTTAAATCCCTGACCTTTATCTACCTGTTCGCACTGCTCGCGCTGTACTTGAGCAACAGTGAGGAGAGCAGCGTACCGCTGAGCGGGAGCGCCCATGTCGCGGTGGTGCAGGTCAACGGTCCGATCGCCGATTCGGAAAAGGCCAATGCCAACGATTTGATCGATGCGCTGCGGCGGGCATTCGAGAATGAAAAGAGTGCCGCGGTGATTCTGCGCATCAACAGCCCCGGCGGCAGCCCGGTGCAGTCGGGCTATGTCTACGACGAGATCCGGCGTCTGCGCGAGTTGTATCCGAACAAGAAGACCTATGCCGTGATCGCCGATATCGGCGCCTCCGGTGCCTACTATATCGCCGCGGCGGCGGACGAGATCTACGCCGACAAGGCGAGCCTGGTCGGCTCCATCGGTGTGGTTTCATCGAGCTTCGGTTTTGTGGATCTGATGCAGAAGCTGGGTGTGGAGCGCCGGATGCTGACTGCCGGCGAGCACAAGGGGCTGCTCGATCCGTTCCAGCCGCTGCAGAGCAGCGAGCGGGCGTTCTGGCAGGAGGTGCTCGATACCACCCATCGCCAGTTCATCGACCAGGTGCGCAAGGGGCGTGGCGATCGGCTGAAGGAGAACGACCAGCTGTTCTCCGGACTGGTGTGGACCGGCGAGCAGGCGTTGCAGTTGGGGCTGATTGACGGTCTCGGTAGCACCAGCTATGTGGCGAGAGAGGTGGTTGGCGTCGAGTCCATGGTTGACTACAGCGCCAAGCCCTCCCCGCTGGAACAGATCATCGACCAGCTCGGCGTCAGCTTCGCCCGTCACATCTCCACCCGCCTGGGGCTGGACGGCGGCGTTCAGCTGCGCTGACCGACATACCCCGTCCGACATTCAGCCGGCGGGGTCCAGCACATCGACACCGGCCTGCGCCAGCATCCGTATCAGGCGGATCAGCGGCAGGCCGATCAACGTATTCGGATCCTCCCCCTCCAGGCGCTCGAACAGGGCGATCCCCAACCCCTCCGATTTGAAACTGCCGGCGCACTGGTAGGGCTGTTCATGGTGTAGGTAGTACTCGATCTGGGCGGCGCTCAGGACGCGGAACTGCACATCGAACGGCACCGCTTCCAACTGATAGCTCCGGTCCCGACTGTCATACAGACACAGCCCGGTCAGAAAGCGTACCCGGCGGCCCGAAGCGGCCTGCAGCTGCGCGATGGCGCGGGCATGCTCCAGCGGCTTGCCGAGAATCTGGCCATCCAGCAGTGCCACCTGATCGGAGCCGATGATCAGGGCATCGCTGTTGTCGACGGCAACGGCCTGGGCTTTCTGCAGTGCCAGCCGCCTGACCAGCGCTTCCGCGCTTTCGCCGGCCAGCGGCGATTCATCTATATCCGGCGCCTGGCACTGGTAGGGCAGTGCCAGTTTATCGAGCAGGGCGCGGCGAAAGGGGGAGCTGGACGCTAAAATAAGGCGGGGCGGCATCATCTTTTCCGATCGAAGTGAATAATCCCGTTATATTAACGAGAATTTTGTCGTTTCCCAGAGCAGACCCCTTTGACAGTGCTGGGGTTCGGCCCTAGAATTGCGCGCTTATGTCGTACGGCCCATTACCGAAAAGAGTTGACCCGCGTAAATTAGCGGAGCGGGAAGTGAAAATAGAAGGAATTGCCTCAGTTGCGGCAATGCCTCGTCTGGTTTCGCTTCTCGCCGACGATACCGGCGAAATCCAGGTATCATTGCAGTTTGCGACGGATGAGCAGCGGTTACGTACCGCGACGGGTTCTGCACGTGGCCAGGTTAATGTGACCTGTCAGCGCTGTCTGGAACCGGTGGCGGTTGAGGTTGAAGCAACAGTCGCGCTGGCGGTTGTGCTCAACGAGGAACAGGCTAAAAATCTGCCCCGGTATTACGATCCACTGATCGTCGAGGCTGAAGATGTCGAGCTGCTGTCTCTGATCGAGGATGAGTTGATATTGAGTCTGCCGTTGGTCGCGTACCACGAAGACTGTTCGATTCAGACCTCCTTCGGCGAAGCCGAAGAGGCGGCCCGGACGCAGGACACTAAACCCAACCCCTTCAGTGTATTGGCCGAATTGAAGAACAAGGCCGATAAGAGTTGAACCAGGAGTTATATAACCATGGCAGTACAGCAGAACAAAAAGTCTCGTTCCCGTCGCGATATGCGTCGTTCCCATGATGCACTGAGCGGCCCGGCTCTGTCTGTTGATGCGACCACCGGTGAAACCCATCGTCGTCATCACATCAGCGCTGACGGTTTCTACCGTGGCCGTCAGGTTATCGAAGCCAAGGGCGACGAATAAGCTTGACGCATACAGGTTGCATCAGTGTTGATGCAATGGGCGGGGACTTCGGTCCCCGCGTTACTGTGGCGGCGGCCATCGATGCGCTCAAGCGTCATCCGCAGTTACAGATCCTCCTGGTCGGTCAAACCGACATCCTGACGCCTCTCCTCAAACGCTATCGCAAAACAGAATTACAACGGCTCGAGCTGGTGCATGCCGATTCCGTCGTGGCGATGGACGAAAAACCCTCCCGTGCCCTGCGCCATAGACAGAACTCCTCGATGGGTGTCGCCCTGCAGCTGGTCGCCGAGGGCCGTGCCGAAGCCTGCATCAGTGCCGGGAATACCGGTGCGCTGATGGCGCTGGGGCGACTGACTCTCGGCATGCTGCCGGGGGTGGAGCGGCCGGCGATCACCGCCGCGGTTCCGACGCTGCACGGACACAGCTACCTGCTGGATCTGGGGGCCAATGTGGACAGCTGCGCCGAGCATCTGTTGCAGTTCGCCATCATGGCCTCGGCGATGGTGGAGGCGGTGGAGAATCGCCGCGCACCCACCGTTGGTCTGCTCAATATCGGCGCCGAGGAGATCAAGGGTACCGAACAGGTGCGCGAGGCGAGTCGACTGCTGGCGGCTCATGGCGGGGTCAATTTTATTGGCTATCTTGAGGGGGACGATCTGTTCTCCGGGCGTGCCGATATCGTGGTGTGCGATGGCTTTGTCGGCAACGTGGTACTGAAAAGTTGCGAGGGGTTGT
>QKGH01000396.1 GCA_003250495.1 Marinobacterium sp. | reverse complement strand
GCGAGGGGGTCTGGCTCTACGATGCCGATGGCCGGGTCTACCTGGATGCCTACAACAACGTGCCGGTGCTTGGCCACTGCCACCCGAAGGTGGTGGAAGCGGTGTCGCACCAGCTCGGTCAGCTCAATATCCATACCCGCTATCTCGACCGCGCCCTGCATCGCTATGCCGAACAGCTGCTCGACACCCTGCCGCTGGCGAATGGTCGTCTGGTGCTGACCTGCACCGGCAGCGAGGCGAACGATCTGGCGCTGCGCCTGGCCGGACACTGGACCGGGCGGCAGGGGGTGATCGTCACCGAGGCCGCCTACCACGGCAACACCGACCTGGTCTCGGCGGTGTCGCCGTCGGGGCTGAAGCAAGGGAGCGTGCCGGACTGGGTGATCACGCTCTCTATCGATCCGCTGCTGAACGATCCGGCCACTGCCGCGGCGGCGCTGGATGCCCAGGTGGCACAGGCACTGGAGCTGCTGCAGCAGCGCGGCTATGGCTGCGCCGCACTGCTGGTGGATACGATCCTGTCCAGCGACGGCGTGTTTGCCGATCCGGTGGGCTTTTTCGGTCCCGCCGTGGCCCGTGTGCGCGCCGCCGGCGGGGTGTTGATCGCCGATGAGGTGCAGCCGGGCTTCGGACGCTGCGGCGAGACCTTCTGGGGCTTCCTGCGTCATGGCCTGGTGCCGGAGATCGTCACCTTCGGCAAACCGATGGGTAACGGCTATCCGATCGCCGGGGTCGTGGCGGGACGCGAGATACTGGCCGCGTTCAGCGAGCAGCAGGGCTATTTCAACACTTTCGGCGGTTCCACCGCCGCCGTTGCGGCGGCCCAGGCGGTGCTCGATACGCTGCAGCAGGAGGGGATACCGCAGCAGGCGCGGGACAGCGGGCGCTACCTGAAGAAGGCGCTGAACCAGCTGGCCCAGCGCTGGTCGGCGATCGCGGCGGTACGCGGTGTCGGCCTCTACCTGGGAGTGGATATCCGCAACCCGGACAGCGGTGCGCCCGATCCGCTGCTGACCTCGGCGCTGATCAACGGCATGCGCGAGCAGCAGGTGCTGATCGGCGCCACCGGCAAGCACGGCAGCACGCTGAAGATCCGCCCGCCGCTCTGTTTTACCCCGGCCCATGCCGACCGCCTGCTGGTGGCGCTGGAGCGGGTACTGGAACAACTGCTGCTGCAGAAGCAGCGCTGATATCGATTTTTCTATCTGTCGAGGAGTTCGATGATGTCTGAAGCGACAAGCGCACAGCGGGTACTGGTGACCGGGGCGAGCAAGGGGATCGGCAAGGGGATTGCCGCGGTCTTTGCACGCCAGGGCGCCAAGGTGGCGGTGCTGGCGCGGGACCTGGCGGCGGCCGAGGCCTGCGCCGCCGAGCTGCGGGCAGCTGGCGGTGAAGCGATCGCGGTCAGCGGCGACGTGACCAGCAAGGCGTCGATGAGCGCGGCGATCGAGCAGGTGGTGGCGGCGTTCGGTGGCCTCGATGTGCTCTGTGCCAATGCTGGCATCTTCCCCTCCGCGTCGCTGGAGGAGATGAGCGAAGAGGATTGGGACCTGGTGCTGAACACCAACCTGAAGGGCAGCTTCATCAGCGTGCAGGCGGCGAT
>QKGH01000309.1 GCA_003250495.1 Marinobacterium sp. | reverse complement strand
TCGACCCGGGCCGAGATTTCGCTGGAACAGGAGATGGCCGACTCGCTGGGACTGAAGCTTGGCGACCGTCTCGGCTTCGATATCGGTGGGCAGAGCGCGGAGGCGCAGGTCAGCAGCATCCGCCGCGTGGAGTGGACCTCGTTCCGGCCCAACTTCTACGTCATCTTCAGTCCCGGGGCGCTGGAGAACTATCCGGCGACCTGGATCACCAGCTTCCATCTCGACGCCGCGCAACGCCCCCTGGCCAGCGAGATGCTGCACCGTTTCCCGTCGCTGACGCTGATCGATATCGACCAGTTACTGGCGCAACTGGCACTCTGGCTGCAGCGTCTCGGCGACAGTTCGGCGCTGTTGTTGGGATTGACGCTGGTGTGCGGGTTGATCCTGCTCGCGGTCACGCTGCTGCAGGCGCTGGAGCAGCGCCGCTTCGAAAGTGCCCTGCTGCAGACCCTCGGCGCCAGCAGCGAACAGACCCGGCGCCTGGACCTGCTGGAGTTCCTGCTGCTGGGGCTGATCTGCGGCCTGCTGGCTGCACTGAGTGCCGAGGCGGTGCTGGCGGGACTGCACCTGCAGTTGCTGAAGATCGACCCGCGCCTGCACCCAGCGCTATGGCTGGCACTGCCGACGCTGGCCGCGCTGCTGTTCGTGACGATCGGTTTCCTGATCCGCCGCCCGCTGCAGCTGGCACAGTGTTACCGGCTGCTGCGGGCACAGGAGTAACGGGAGCGGTTACAGCGCCAGGTCGACGCGGGCGTTGCCCTCCTGGTCGATCTGTGGATAACAGAGGAACAGCCGCTCCGCCGGCACCGTAGCCTGCAGCTGCTGCTTGATCGCTTCGGCACGCGCCGTGGCCAACTGCTCCAGACGCTGCTCCAGCTCCTGCGCCAGCGCGTCGGCGGCCAGCGGCTCCTTGCGCTTGGCGTTCTCCTCGGCCAGGGCCGCCGCCAGCGGCGCACGCTCCGCCTTGACCGCCACCCCGCACAGGTTCAGGCGCAACGCCTCACGCTCGTTGAGCAGCTTGCTCAACTGGGTCAGGTAATCCTGCTGCTTGCTGTCGAAGCTGACGCCGCCCGCGGCAAACTCGACCGGTGCCAGCGAGATGAAGGCGCCGGTCTGGCTGGCCTGGATCGCCGTCTGCGCCAGCGAGATCAGCGTACCGTAGGGCTGCAGCGCCTTCATCAGGAAGCCCATGACCCCCTGCTTCAGCCCGGCGCCGGCGACGCGGTTGATGATGCTCTGGTAATCGAACTGGGGATCGTCCAGCGAACCGCTGATCGGGATATCCAGGTCGATGTTGTCGTTGTTGTCCTGCAACACCGCCACCGCGGTGCCCAGCGGCATCGAGATCCGCTGCTGGAAATCGGCGATCTTGTCCGCATCCGCCGCTTCCACAGCCAGTCGGTGCAAACGCACCTTGTTGGTGCCATCCAGCTGGTTCGCCTGCAGCGTGCCGTTGAGCTGCAGCGACAACTGACCGCTCTTCAGGTAGTAACCGGTGTATTTCAGGCTGTAGGGGCTGATCGAGGGCAACTCCAGCCCCTTCAGCGTCATATTCCAGCGCCCGTTGCGTTCATCTCCGACCAGATTCAGCTCGCCCTGCGCCGC
>QKGH01000263.1 GCA_003250495.1 Marinobacterium sp. | reverse complement strand
CTGGTACTACTACCTGCTGCTGCTGCCGGTGATCCTGTTGCCCTATTCGGCGCTGCTGGCGATCCCGTTACGCCATCTGCGCCGGCTGTGGCGCGATCCGCTCGACCGCTTCCTGCTGATCTGGTTTGTCGTGGTGATGGTGCTGGTCAGCCTGTCGCAGACGCAACTGCCGCACTATGTGCTCTACGGCGTGACGCCGCTGATCGTACTGTTCGCCCGCCACCGACGCCTGCTGGCCCGGGCGCGCTGGGCCTGGCTGTTCCCGCTGGCGCTGGGGGCGTTGCTGCTGGCGCTCTGGGGCTATGCCGGCCGGCTGGCGGCGGACCAGTCCGATGACTACCTGCGCCAGATGCTGGCGGCGGCACCGCAGCAGTTCGACGGCCTGTACCTGGCCGGGGTGCTGCTGTACATCGCCGCGGTTATCGCGCTGATGGTTTGGCAACGGCCGTTGTGGCAGCGCCTGGCGCTGGCCGGTCTGGCCCAGAGCCTGGTGCTCTATACGCTGCTGTTGCCGGCGCTGGCGGCACTGCAGCAGGAGCCGATCAAGCAGGCGGGGCTGCTGGCCCGGCAGTTCGACGGCCCGGTGGTGGCGTATCGTATCCATATGCCCAGTTTCAGCGTCTATCGCGGTGCGATCACCGAACGCCGGGCGGTACAGCCGGGCGATTACGTCTATACCCGGGCCGATCGGCTGCCGGGGCTGGAGGAGAAGTTCGGTGCCGCGGCGATCGAGACGCTGTATCACCAGGGCGGCATCCTGCTGCTGCATGTCCGCCGGGCGCAAGATGCCGCCGGCCAGGTCTTAGAGGGAGCGACAGTCGGCGAGGGAGCGATTGACGCGGTGCCGGCCGCTGTGGGCGGCCCATCGCTAAAACGTGCTGCAGTGGAAGGAGCAGTGGATGGCGCAACTCTCTAGCTGGGTCGCCCGCATACCGGGCGTCTCCCGTAACCCCTGGCCCAAACGGGACGCGCTGCCGGTGCGGCTGATCCTGGCACTGGCCGCGCTCCTGCTGTGCAGCGCCCTGCTGCTGCTGGCGGTGGGCGGCTATCACGCCGGCTTTTTGACCCTGAATCGACTGGGCCGGGCATTGCCCGAGACGTTCTGGGCCGGTTGCACGGTGCTCGGCGATACCCGGCTGGCACTGGTGCTGCTGCTGTTCGTGGTGGTCCGCAAGCCGCAGCTACTGCCGGCCACGCTGCTGGCCGCCATCCCCTGTACGCTGTTGGTACAGTTGAGCAAACGCTTGAACTCCCTCGAGCGCCCGCCCAAGGTGTTCGACGCCGACAGTTACCACCAGATCGGCGTGGTGCTGAAGAGCGGCAGTTTTCCGTCCGGTCACTCCGCGACCTTCGCCGTGCTGACCGCGCTGATCCTGTGTGTGGCGTCGCGCGGCTGGGTCCGTTACCTGGCGCTGCTGGCACTGCTGCTGGTGGCGTCGAGCCGGGTCATGGTCGGCGTGCACTGGCCGGTGGATGTGCTGGTCGGCAGTGCCACCGGGCTGCTGAGTGGATTGGGCGGGTTCTACCTGGCGCAGCGCTTCAACTGGGGCACGCGGCCGCTGAGCCAGTGGCTGGTGATGCTGTTTCCGCTCTATGCCGCACTCAGCGTACCCTTCTATCACAGCGGCTATCCGATGGTGCATCTATGGATGGTGCTGATCAGCGCCGCGGCGGTGCTGACCTTCCTGCAGCAGCGTTTCGCGCTGTGGCAACGCTTCAGTGTATTACCGGGGAGCTGACGAAGGATGCGTCCCAGCGAATCGCGCCCGTATCTGAGAGGCCTGCTGCTGTTGGTGGGGCTGCTGTTCCTGTATCGGGAATGGGTGACGGTGTCGGTGCCGATCACGCTGTTCTACGACGAGGCTTACTACCTGAGCTGGGCGCAGACGCCGGACTGGGGTTATTTTTCCAAACCGCCGGTGGTGGCCTGGCTGATCGCGCTGACCACCGGGCTGTTCGGCACGGCGGAGTGGGCGGTCAAGCTCGGAGCACCGCTGCTGTATGGTTTGAGCACGCTGCTGATCTACGGCATCGGCCATCGTCTGCTGAGCCGCGAGAGCGGTTTTTTCGCGGCACTGATCTTCCTGCTCGCGCCTCTGGTCAGTTTCAATTCGCTGTTCATCACCACCGACGCGCCGCTGCTGTTTTTCTGGAGCGCCGCGCTGTACGCCTTCGTCCGGGCCCAGGCCAGTAATGGCTGGGGCTGGTGGTTGCTGGCGGCGCTGTGCGGCGGGCTCGGCCTGCTGTCCAAATACACCTTCATCCTGCTGCCGGCGGGGTTCCTGCTGTTCGCGCTGCTGAGCGCGCAGGGGCGCGCGCTGCTGCGCAATCCGCGGTTCTGGGTCGCCTGTCTGCTGGCGCTGGCCTGCCTGTTGCCGAACCTGTACTGGAACTATCAGCACGCCTTCATCAGCTTCCAGCACACCGCCGAGATCTCGCAGCAGGGCAAGCGGGCGTTGAGTCCGGAACGGTTGTTGGAGTTCTGGGTCGGTCAGGCACTGGTGATCGGGCCGCTGTTCGCGCTGCTGCTGGTTGCCGCCGCCGGCCGCTGGGCCAAACGGCGCCGCGCGGTCGGGGAGGGGGTGATCTGGCTCTGGTGCATGTTCCTGCCGGTGTTCCTGACCTTGTCGCTGCAGGCGCTGCTGGCACGGGCCAACATCAACTGGGCCGCACCGGCATATGTGGCCGGCGCGCTGCTGGTGGGGCACTACCTGACGCAGTTGAAGCATCCCAAGCGCTGGCTGCTGTGCGGCCTGGCGCTGAATGCGGTGCTGATGGTCGGCTTCTATCATTACACTGCGCTGACCGAGCGGTTAGGCATCGAGCGCCGCGCCGGCAACGATCCCTACAAGCGGCTGCTGGGCTGGCCGCAACTGGTCGAGCGTCTGCAGCCGGTGTTCACGCGTTATCCCGAGCTGCCGCTGGCCAGTCATTCGCGCAAGCTGCTGGCCTATTTCGGCTATTACCTGCAGCCGCACCGTTTCGACGGCCGGGCGCTGGATCTGAATGGGCGGATCGACGATCAGTATGAGCTGACAAGGCCAGTGCACGGCGACGGGGAGTTCCTGTTCGTGATCGAGGGGCGGGACGATGCGCAGCTGCAGCGCTACTTCGAGCGGGTCCAGTGGCTGGCGACGGAGAGTGTCGATGTCTACCGCGGGCTCAGGCTCAGCGCGTCGGTCTATCGGGTGGGTGGCGTTAAACCGGAGCATGACAGATGACGATCCGATGGAGCCGGTTGAAACGCGTGGATCTGGTCCTGTTCATCGCCTGTGTCCTGCTGTTTACACTGGTTCCCGGGATTGATCTGGCGGTCAGCGGCTGGTTCTACGATCTACCGACGACGAGTTTTCATCTGGGGCAACTGCAGCCGGTCCAGTTCAGCTATCGCCTGTTCGCCAATATCCATTTCGTGCTGCTGCCGCTGTTCGGCCTGGCCTGGCTGGTATGCCGCGTCAGAGGTGCACGGCAGGGAAAACGCATCGCCCTGTTCCTGTTGCTCAGCCTGCTGGCCGGGCCCGGGATACTGGCGAATATCGTATTGAAGGACAACTCCATCGGCCGCGCCCGGCCGGTGCAGGTAGCCGAATTTGGCGGTGAGCGCCAGTTTACCCGGGCGTTCGAGCCGGCGGGGCAGTGCGATCACAACTGCTCCTTCGTCAGTGGCCATGCCGCCATGGGGTTCTATTTCATGGCCCTGGGCTGGATCGGTTGGGGGCGCCGGGGGTTCCTGTTCGGTGTAATGCTCGGCTCGCTGGTCGGTCTGGGGCGGATAATCCAGGGCGGGCACTTTCTCAGCGATGTGGTCTTCGCCTTCTGGGTGGTGTACGGGGTCAATCTGGTGCTGGGGGCGCTGGTCGGGCTGCCGGCGCCAAAACGGCTGTTGGCCCTGGGCGCACTGCGCGAGCGTATGCTGGTTTCCCCGGCGGCCGATGATGGCGAGCGCTGATACAGATCAGCATCCCCCTTGCCGATGGCGTTAGTATCCCTAGAAGCGGTCGCTGTCGAGTGGCTCTCTGGCACTGACGCCGGCGGCTGCCCGATGGTGCCGGTTTGAGCGGTAAGTAATAGCGGTGGGTAATAGCGGCGAACAGGTGCAGCGAGGCCTGTTGGATAAGGGGGGCTTTATGCTGTTACAGGATAGATTGCGCGGGATGCTGCTGGGGTTGGCGATTGGCGATGCGCTGGGGGCGCCGGTGGAGTTCATGCCGCCGGGCAGCTTCGAACCGGTCACCGACCTGCGTGCCGGAGGGCCGCATCGGCTGCCCGCCGGCTACTGGACCGATGATACCTCGATGGCGCTCTGCTCCGCGGTCAGTCTGGTGCTGATGGGAACCTTCGATCCCGACGACCAGATGCAGCGTTTTGTACGCTGGATGCGCAAGGGCTATCTCTCCTCCGTCGGGCGCTGCTTCGATATCGGTAACCGTACCGCGTCGGCCCTGCGGCGTTACGAACGCACCGGCGACCCTTTCGCCGGTGAGGAGTCGCTCGATTCTGCCGGTAACGGTGCCCTGATGCGGCTGGCGCCGATCGTCATGCACGCCCATGCCACCCCGGCCCGGGCGATCGAGTTGGCCGCAGAACACAGCCGGCTGACCCATGCCGACCCCCGCTGTTTGGATGCCAACCGGATCTTCGCGCGGCTGCTGCTCACGGCGCTGGAGGCGTCTTCGCCGGCGGCACTGTGGCAGGCGCTGGAGGGCTTGCAGGCGGAGCCGTTCGATGCGGAGCTGCGACGTATAGTCGATGCTGCTTTTTTGACCCGCCAGCCTCCGGCGATACGCGGCTCAGGCTATGTGGTGGCGTCGCTAGAGGCGGCACTCTGGGCCTTTGCCAACAGCAGCAGTTTCGCGGAGGGGGCGCTGCTGGCGGTCAACCTGGGCCACGACGCCGATACCACTGGCGCGGTCTATGGCCAGCTGGCGGGGGCTTACTACGGCTACCAGGCGATCCCCGCCCGCTGGCGCGACGGCTTGTACCAGCAGCAGCGGATGTTGGCACTGGCGGACGCCTTGATCGACCGCTTGCCGGAGTCGCTGCCGCAGGACTGGCGCTGAGCGGCCGGGGCGCGCAGAGGTTTTTACTGTGCCGTTGCCGCTGGCAGCGGTGAGGGCGGCAGGCGGGCAACCTCCTGTTTCAGCAGTTCGGCCAGGCGCTTGACGCCGGGGCTGGTCAGATGGCCGTCGCGCAGGATCAGGTACAGGTCGGAAAAACGTTCGCCGCCGCTCTCCAGTGGCAGCGGCTTCAACAGCCCCTGTTGCAGGGAATCGCGAATCTTCAGCTCCGGGTACCAGGCAAAACCGAGGCCGGCACAGGCGCAGCGGATCGACGTGCTCATGTGGCTGAGGGTCCAGCGCTGTTCGGCGCCGAGCCAGCCCACATCCATCCGGCGGCTGCCGGAGTCCCTGACCACCAGTTGCCGGTGGCGGCGCAGATCGTCCAGCGTCAGCGGCCGGCCGAGCTGGTGCAACGGGTGCTCGGGATGGGCCACGGCAACGAAACGTACCCGCATCAAGGGATCGCCGAAGAAACCCGGCGGTATGCGTGGGCTGATCACCAGCTCCACTTCGCCGCTGAGCAGCGCCTCGTCGGTACCGCTCAGCGCGCTGTCGAGGATCTCGATGCGCACGAACGGGGCCTCCTCGGCATAGCGGCTCAGTGCCGCCAGGGTCAGCGTTTCGGAGAAGATGATATCCACCGCCAGGCGGATCTGCGCCACCGAGCCGCTGCGGTAATGGCGTGCCAGCTCCTCGGTCAGGCGGGCGCTCTCCAGCAGCGACTGGGCCTGGGTGTAGAGCGCCTTGCCGGCCGGGGTCAGTACCGCCTTGCGCCCCTCGATCTTGAATACCGCGATTCCCAGCCGCTCCTCCAGCCGGGAGATGGCGTAGCTGACCGCCGACTGGCTCTTGTCCAGCGCTTCGGCGGCCTTGGCGTAGCCTCCGGCATCGACGACGGCGATCAGGGTTTGCCATTGCTCCAGCGTTATCTGCATGCCAAGGTCCGATGTTTGATTATCTAAATAATAGATTTAATAGAGCAGATTTTTACTATTTTTAATCCGTATTGTGAATATGAAAATAGCTCCATGTAGAAACGAACACGTGTTGTGGCAGCGAAATACAAGCGCCGGCTGCAGCGCTCATCAGATCAGCTAAGGAGCTCGAAGATGGCAACCCTTCTCTATGTTAAAACCAGTTTGTTCGGCGACAACGGTCAGTCAAGCCAGTTGGCGGAGAAATTGATCGGCGAGTGGCGTCAGCGCAACCCGCAGGGCCAA
>QKGH01000475.1 GCA_003250495.1 Marinobacterium sp. | reverse complement strand
CAGAATAGATCGGAATCCTGCCCTGTTCCGTGATACGTAGCAACGCTTTATTGAGCTCGGCGGCTTTCCGGTCGGCGGCGTCGAACTGTCCCTTGGACTGGAACGGCAGGCCGCAACAGAGACCGTCGACCGCGTCTGGGTAGATGACCTGAAACCCGGCACGGCGCAGCAGCGTCTCGGTGACTTCGACGAGCGAGCGGGGATCTTGGGCGCCACGGGAGGGCCCCAGTACTCGGCTGGCGCAACTGGGCAGATAGACCAACGCTCTCTGTCCAGCATCGACGCTGTCCCGTTGATGAGGTAGACGGCGGGCCGCTGTCGGCATCGCCGCTGTCCACAAGGGGAGGCGTTGGCCTGACAGCTTACGCGCCCCGGCGCTCAGTCTGCCCATGACGCGGCTGCCGAGCAGGGCGTGGGCCAGGTCGGCCGTTTTCAGCAGCACCGAGGCGGCGCGGGTGAGCGTGGCGTAATGTTGCGCGAGCCAGTTCGCCGTGCCGGCCCGGCCGCTACCGTGTTCGTGACGTAGCTGCCGGGTCAACTCGCCAGTGTTGATACCGACCGGACAGCTGATCGAACAGAGCCCGCAGGCGGCGCAGGTCGCATCGCCCTGGTAGGCGTAATCCTGGCGCAGGCGCTGAAGGCGCGCCGAATCCTCGCCGGTGGCGGCGAGGCGCGCGATCTCGCGCCGGATCACGATGCGCTGGCGCGGTGTCAGCGTCAGTTCCCGGGAGGGGCAGCTCGGCTCGCAGAAGCCGCACTCTATGCATTTGTCGATCAGCGGATGGGCCGCGGGCAGGGGCTTCACGTTTTTCAGATGCACCTTCGGGTCGGCATTTAAAATCACCCCGGGGTTGAGCAGGTTGGTCGGATCCAGCAGTGACTTCAACTCCCGCATCAAACGATAGGCATCCTGGCCCCACTCCAGTTCGACATAGGGGGCCATATTGCGGCCGGTGCCGTGTTCCGCCTTCAGCGAGCCGTCGTACTTATCCACCACCAGGGCCGCCACCGCGTCCATCAGGCCGGCGTAGCGCGCGATCTCGTCGGCGCTGTCGAACGCCTGGGTGAAGACGAAGTGCAGGTTGCCCTCCAGCGCGTGGCCGAAGATCAGTGCCTCGTGGTAGTGCCAGTGCTGGAAGATCCGGTGCAGGTCGGCGACGGCTTCCGCCAGGCGCGCCACCGGGACCGCAATATCCTCGATGATCACCGTAGTGCCGCTGGCGCGGATCGCCCCGACGGCTGGAAACAAACCCTTGCGGATCGCCCAGAGGCGCGCGCATTGCTCGGGATCCGTGCTGAACTCGACCGGGCGGCTGGTCGGCAGCGGTGCCAGGGCGGCGGCGATCTGCGCTATCTGTCGCTGCAGCGTGTCGGCGGCTTCGGCTCGCGTTTCGACCAGTAGTGCCGCGGCGTTCTCCGGCAGCGTGCGCAGCAGGGTATCGATACCCGGTTTGTGCTCGATCGAGCGCAGCCCGGCCCGGTCGATCAACTCGACCGCCGCGACCGGCTGCTGTTTGAGGAGGGCGACCGCCGCGCAGGCGTCGTGCAGCCGATCGAAGTAGATTAGCGCCGACGCCTTGTGCGGATGGTCCGGTACGGTGTGATAGGTGATCTCGGCGATAAAGCCGAGGGTACCCTCCGAGCCGATCATCAGGTGCTGCAGGATGTCGATCGGATCGTCGAACTCGACCAGTGCGTTCAGCGCGTAGCCGGTGGTGTTTTTCAGCCGGTATTTGTGCGCGATGCGCTGGGCCAGCGCGGTATTGCCGCGGGTCAGGCGGGCCAGGGCGTCGATCGCGTCGAGCAGGCCGCGGTGGCTGTGGCGGAACGCCGCGACGGAGTGCGGATCATTGGTATCCAGCAAGCTGCCATCGGCCAAAATCAGTTTCATCGCCTTCAGGGTCCGGAAACTGTTCTGTGCCGTTCCGCAGCACATGCCGCTGGCGTTGTTGGCCGCGATGCCGCCGATCTTGGCGGCGTTGATCGAAGCCGGATCGGGACCGATCTTACGCTGGAAGGGCGCCAGGTAGCGGTTCGCCTGGGCGCCGATGACGCCCGGCTGCAAACGGATGCTGCGGCCCAGGTCGTCGATACGGTGCCCGTTCCAGTTCTGCCCCAGGACGACCAGGACCGAGTCGGTGACCGCCTGGCCGGACAGGCTGGTACCGGCGGCGCGAAAGGTCACCGGGGTGTCGTGCTGGCTGGCGGCGGCGAGCAGCTGGCGGACTTCGCTCTCCGATTCGACCTGTACCACCAGTTGCGGGATCAGCCGGTAAAAACTGGCGTCGGTACCGTAGGCCAGCGTACGCAATGGATCGCTGATCAGGCGCTCCGGTGGAATGAACGCTTGCAGGCTTTGTAGCAGATCGGCGTAGGGCGGCTTCAAGGGGCGGCTCCGCTGTCAGGGGTTGGCTCTCTATCCTTGGCTTGTAAAATTGGTAATACCAATTTACCATGAATCTCGGGTTACTCTATTTTTAATGCGCAGTGGGTGTCAATCGATTTCCTGCGCGGTGTCCGCAGCGGAAGGGTTCCTCCCGGTTGCGGGTTATGACGGGAACCGGGCGACGCCAGGAATGATCAACGGGGAGTGGGAGCATGGGGTTTGGTAGCGTAAAACAGCCGCGGTTGTCGGATGTCATCATGCAGCGCCTGGAACAGATGATCCTGGAGGGGGCGCTGAAGCCGGGGCAGCGGCTGCCGCCCGAGCGGGAGCTGGCGCTGCAGTTCGAGGTATCGCGCCCCTCGCTGCGCGAAGCGATACAGAAGCTGGCGGCCAAGGGGGTGGTGGTGAGCCGCCAGGGGGGCGGAACCTATGTGGCGGAGACGCTCGGCGACGGCTTGGTCGATCCGTTACTGGAGCTGTTCCGCACCCATCCGGAGGCGCAGTATGACTTGCTGGAGTTCCGCCATGCGCTGGAGGGGGTGTCGGCCTATTACGCGGCGCTGCGCTCGACCGAGGCGGACCGGGAGGCGCTGCGCGCCTGTTTCGAACAGCTGGAGCGCTACCATCAGCAGAAGGCGTTCGATAAGGAGGTCGCCGCCGACGTCGAATTTCATCTCGCCATCGCCGCCGCGACGCACAACATCGTGCTGCTGCATATGATGCGGGCACTGTTCAGCCTGTTGCATCAGCACGTCGGCGATAACCTGCAGAGTATCTACCCGAAACGCGAGATTCGCGGGCGAATCCACGAGCAGCACGGCGTGCTGTTGCAGGCAATCTGCGCCGGGGATCCGGAGCGGGCACGTAAGGCAGCCCACGATCATCTGGTCTATGTTGAGGAGGCGCTCCTCGAACAGGGGCGTGAAAACACCCGCCTGGAGCGGGCACTGCGACGGGCAGACCTGAGTCGATGATTTTGTATTAAAACTACATATAGGCGCTTTTGTTAGGAGGGTCCGGGGGATATAGGCTCTGTTTGTAGACTGATCGTCATACTGAGTGTAGTATAATTACACATAATAAAGCGGTGGCTTTTTGTGCGGCGCAGCAGAAACGGCGCGGTGTACAGGGCTTTAAGCCGCAACAATCTGACGGCTACAGTGATCGGAGAAAGCAAAGTGCAAGAGATGATTGACGATATCGATCCAATCGAAACGAACGAATGGATGCAGGCGCTCGAATCCGTCGCCAAAAACGACGGTAACGGGCGTGCGCGCTACCTGCTGACCAAGCTGGGTGTCAAAGCTGCAGAAATGGGCGTTGGCGGTGCATCAACTCTGAGTACACCCTATGTGAACACCATCTCCCCGCGCGACGAAGTGCGCATGCCGGGCGACCTGTTCATGGAGCGTCGCATCCGCTCGTTCATCCGCTGGAACGCGATGGCGATGGTGATGCGGGCGAACGATAACGACGAGGGTCTGGGCGGTCACATCTCCAGCTTCTCCTCCTCGGCCACGCTGTACGACATCGGTTTCAACTACTTTTTCCGCGGTCCGGAAGCGGAACACGATGCCGACATGGTGTTCTTCCAGGGCCATATCTCCCCGGGGATCTATGCCCGCGCCTATCTCGAGGGTCGCCTGACCGAAGAGCAGCTGGATAATTTCCGCCGCGAAGTCGACGGCAACGGTCTCTCCTCCTATCCGCACCCCTGGCTGATGCCGGACTTCTGGCAGTTCCCGACCGTATCGATGGGGTTGGGGCCGATCCAGGCGATCTATCAGGCGCATGTGATGCGTTATCTGTCGGCGCGCGATCTGGTCAAGCGCGGCGATCGCAAGGTCTGGGCGTTCCTTGGCGACGGCGAGTGCGACGAGCCGGAATCTCTCGGTGCGATCGCCCTGGCGGGGCGCGAACAGCTGGAAAACCTGGTGTTCGTCATCAACTGTAACCTGCAGCGCCTGGACGGTCCGGTACGCGGTAACGGCAAGATCGTGCAGGAGCTGGAAGGCGTGTTCCGCGGTGCCGGCTGGAACGTGATCAAGTGCCTGTGGGGCCGCCACTGGGATCCGCTGTTCGAGAAGGATACCAAGGGGCTGCTGCTCAAGCGCATGGACGAGGTCTGCGACGGCGAGCTGCAGAACTACAAGGCCAACGGCGGCGCTTACACCCGCGAACACTTCTTCGGCAAATATCCGGAGCTGGCCGAGATGGTCAAGGATATGTCCGATGACGAGATCATGAACCTGAACCGCGGCGGCCACGACCCGTACAAGGTCTATGCGGCCTATCACGCGGCGGTGCAGCACAAGGGGCAGCCGACCGTGATCCTGGCGCAGACCGTCAAGGGCTACGGTACCGGCCAGTCCGGTCAGGCGAAGAACGATACCCACTCACTGAAGAAAGTGGCGATGGACGACCTGAAGGCGTTCCGCGACAACTTCAGCATTCCGCTGTCGGACGAGCAGCTCAAGAGCGTTCCCTACTACCGTCCCTCTCCGGATTCCCCGGAGATGAAGTACATGTTCGAGCGGCGCAAGAAACTGGGCGGTTTCTACCCGGTTCGTCGTACCGCGTTCGAACAGCTGGAGACGCCGGAACTCGAGACCTTCTCCGGCCAGCTGAAATCCAGCGGTGAGCGTACCCTGTCGACGCAGATGGCGTTGAACCGGGTCATGAGCTCGCTGGTGAAAGACAAGAACATGGGCGATCGGGTGGTGCCGATCGTACCGGACGAGGCGCGTACCTTCGGGATGGAGGGGATGTTCCGCCAGTTGGGGATCTACTCCTCTGCCGGGCAGCGTTACGTGCCGCACGACTCCGACCAGATCATGTTCTACAAGGAGTCCAAGACCGGGCAGATCCTGGAAGAGGGGATCAACGAAGCCGGCGCCTTCTCGGCCTGGCTGGCCTGTGCGACCTCCTACGCCAACAACAACTGCACCATGGTGCCGTTCTACATCTTCTACTCCATGTTCGGCTTCCAGCGCGTCATGGACCTGACCTGGGCGGCGGGCGATTGCCAGGCGCGCGGCTTCCTGATCGGCGCGACCTCCGGTCGTACCACGCTGAACGGCGAAGGTCTGCAGCACCAGGATGGCCACAGCCACCTGATGGCGCAGATGATCCCGAACTGCGTCAGCTACGACCCGACCTACGGTTACGAGGTCGCGGTGATCGTGCAGGACGGCCTGAAGCGGATGTACCAGCTGCAGGAGAACAAGTTCTACTACATCACCACGCTGAACGAGAACTACCAGCATCCGGAGATGCCGCAGGGCGCCGAAGAGGGGATCGTCAAGGGGATCTACCTGCTGGAAGAGGGCAAGGCGGCGGAACTGAAAGTTCAGCTGTTCGGTTGCGGCTCGATCCTGCGCGAAGTGCGCGAAGCGGCCACCCTGCTGCGCGAGGAGTTCGGCGTCGAAGCGGATGTCTGGAGCACCACCTCGATCAACGAACTGCGTCGCGATGCCCAGGCCGCCTACCGCTGGAACATGCTGCACCCGGAAGAGGAGCAGCGCGAGTCCTACATCGAACAGGTGCTGAAGGGGCACGAGGGGCCGGTCATCGCCTCGACCGACTATATCCGCCTGTACGCCGACCAGCTGCGCGAGTATATCCCGCGTCGCTACAAGGTACTGGGCACCGACGGCTTCGGGCGTTCGGATACCCGCAGCAAGCTGCGTGAGTTCTTTGAAGTTAACCGTTACTACGTCTGCATCGCGGCGCTGAAAGCACTGCAGGAGGAGGGCAAACTGTCCGCTTCTGTCGTCGCCAAGTCGCCAAGGCCATGCAGAAGTTCAACATCAACCCGGAAAAACCGGCCCCCTGGACCGTTTGATCCGGCGTGAACATCTGACAGGTTAGCGAGAGGACAATAACAGTGAGCACAATTACCGTAACAGTGCCGGATATCGGCGGATACGAAGGCGTGGATATCATCGAGATCTGCGTCAAAGAGGGCGATAGCATCGCCGAAGGCGACTCCCTGATTACGCTGGAGACCGACAAGGCCTCGATGGAAGTGCCGTCCACGGCGGCCGGTGTCGTGAAAAAGATCCTGGTCAGCGAAGGCGGTACCTGCAGCGAAGGCGACGCGATCGTCGAGCTGGAGGTGGCGGGTGCTGCCACAGCCGCCGAGGCGCCCGCCGCAGCGGCACCGGTTGCTGAGGCGGCTCCGGCCCCGGTGGTAACCGCTGCTCCCGCAGCGGCCGCTGCCAGCAGCGTCGAGCCGGTGTTGATCCCCGACCTCAGCGGTGCCAGCGATGTCGACGTCATCGAGGTGCTGGTCAAGGTGGGCGATACCATCGCCGAGGGCGACAGCCTGATCACGCTGGAGACCGACAAGGCCTCGATGGAGGTGCCGGCACCGAAGGGCGGCGTCATCAAGTCGATGAAGATCAAAGAGGGTGACAAGGTCAACGAAGGCGACCTGTTGCTGGAGCTTGAAGTGGCTGGTGCGGTTGCGGCGGTAGCCACCGCCGCGCCCGTCGCCGAAGCGGCGGCCCCCGCTGCGGCCCCGGCCCCGGCGGCAGCCCCGGTGTCCGGCGGCATCGAAGCGGTGCTGGTACCGGATCTGAGCGGTGCTACCGACGTCGACGTCATCGAAGTCATGGTCAAGGATGGCGATACCATCGCCGAAGGCGACAGCCTGATCACGCTGGAGACCGACAAGGCCTCGATGGAGGTGCCGGCACCGAAGGGTGGCGTCGTCAAGTCGATGAAGATCAAGGAGGGCGACAAGGTCAACGAGGGTGACCTGCTGCTCGAGCTGGAAGTCGTTGGCGCCGCGCCGGCACCGGTGGCCGCCGCGCCCGCTCCGGCACCGGCCCCTGCGGCGGCACCGGCTGCCGCACCGGTCGCAGCTGCCCCGGCAGCAGCACCGAGCTCCCCGGCGGCGCTGGCCGAGCTGGACAAGAAAAACCGCACGGTTTACGCCGGTCCCGCGGTACGCGCCCTGGCACGTGAGTTCGGCGTCGACCTGACCAAGGTCAGCGGCAGTGGTCGCAAGGGTCGCATCGTCAAAGAGGATGTGCAGGCCTATGTGAAGGGTGCGCTGAAGCAGCTGGAGCAGGGCGTTCCGGCGGCCGCGGTCAGCGGTGGCAGCGGCATCCCCGCGATCCCGGCTGTCGATTTCAGCAAGTTCGGCGAGATCGAAATGGTCAAGCTGAGCAAGATCGACAAGATCACGCGCGACAACATGGCCCGCTGCTGGCTCAACATTCCGCACGTGACCCAGTTCGACGATGCGGATATCACCGAGCTGGAGGCGTTCCGCAAGCAGATGAAGGACGAAGCAGCGAAGTCCGGCGTCAAGCTGACTCCCCTGCCGTTCCTGATCAAGGCCGCGGCGATCTGCCTGAGCCGGCACCAGAAGTTCAACGCGTCGCTGCACGCCGATGGCGAACATATCGTCTACAAGAAATATGTGAATATCGGTATCGCGGTCGATACGCCGAACGGTCTGATGGTGCCGGTGATCAAGGATGCCGATAAGAAGAGCATCTACGATCTGTCGAAAGAGGCGAACGAGCTGGCCGCTAAGGCCAAGGATCGCAAGCTGAAACCGAACGAGATGCAGGGCGCCTGCTTCACCATCTCCAGCCTCGGCGGGATCGGTGGGAACGGCTTTACGCCGATCGTCAACGCGCCGGAAGTGGCGATCCTGGGCGTGTCCCGCGCGGATATCAAACCGCGTTGGAACGGCAAGGAGTTCGAGCCGCGGATGATGCTGCCGCTGTGCCTGTCCTACGACCATCGTGCGATCAACGGTGGCGATGCCGGTCGCTTCCTGACCGAGCTGAACGGGCTGCTCAGCGATATCCGTCGCCTGCTGCTCTGATCGAGTCGCCGGCCCCGAGCGCAAGATCGCGGGCCGGACACCTGCAGCAGCTTCGGCAAGGCACTTGAACATGGCGTCTGAGCAAGGCTCCTGAGTAAGAGACTCTTGAATAAGAGGCTCTTGAATAAGAGGCGCTTGAGTAAGGCAGTTGAAGTAAGACGCCTGGATAAACAGGCAAGCCGGGCAAGCTGGCTCGATAGGCACATCGATAAACCCCGATCATCCCGATCGGGGTTTTTGTTTTTCTGCGTTATCTCCTGCCTTCAGCGGCACCGAGAGCGGCGCCGACAACACGCTAGAGCCGGGCGATTCACCCCTCTTTTATCTTTTCCGTTCCGGATATGGCCTGGTGCCGGAGCCCGGCTGGAGAGCGCCTGGACGCCGGCTCCCGCAGCGGGAGGCCGATGCCATGGCCCTTGCGCGGACTCCTCCACCGCTGGTCCGATATAGAGGGCATGGGTGTCGGCAGCTATCCGCGTTTGTGCCGGGCCGATGTTTTTAGCCAGCTGTTGGCGGACGGCTGTTCGCGTTGCTGTCGGGCGGAGGAAAGAGAGGCGATCGACGGCGAGTGTCACCACCAACCCACAACGGCCGGTTCGGAGTGGGGATCTCCGCCCAGCCCCCCAAAAAAAGAGGCCCCCGCTTTTGGGCGGGGACCTCAGCCAGCACTGCTGGGTAAGCACCGAGGGGCGTTTCGGGGAGGCCCCTGGTGCTAGGGTGCGTATCGGCGATCAGACGCCGATCTTGCCGCCGTCGGTTTTCTGGATCACGACGGTAGAGGCACGCGGGCGGACCGTGGTGCCGTCCGGCGTTACTGCAGCGGCATCGGTGGTGTAGGGCCAGTTACCCGGATGCTGGATGTTGAAGAAGATCGAGGTGTTGTCCGGCGAGTAGGCAACACCGGTCACTTCACAACCGTTCGGGCCGACGAAGAAGCGACGGATCTCAGCCTGGTTGTCTGCACTGATCACCGGGGTGCTGCCGTTGGCGGCGGTGGCCGGGAGGCTGGTCGGAACCACGGCCAGAACCTGGTCGTTGGTATCGTCGGCGACGTCGCTGCCGTTGTCGGTCTCGATCCACAGGATGCCGCGGCTGTCGAAGCTCAGGCCGTCCGGGCTGGCGAATTCGTTCAGGTCGGTCAGGCCGGACAGGTTGATGTCGGCAGATGCGCCATCGTTGGAACCGAAGACGAAGATCTCCCACTCGAACGCGGCGGCGCCGGTCTCGCTCCAGCGGATGATGTGGCCGTAGTCGTTGTCGATACGCGGGTTGGCCGCGTTGGCTTCGGTACGTTTGGTGTTGTTGGTCAGGGTGAAGTAGACGTCACCGTTGATCGGGCTGACGGCACCCCACTCCGGACGGTCCATCGGGGTAGCGCCCATCAGGTCGGCGGCGCCGCGGGTGTTGATGATGATGCCGGCCAGGGTGCCGAAGTGCAGACCCAGGGTCTTGCCATCGGTGGCGACAGACGTGGTGGTCAGCGGCAGCCAGACCCCGGTGCCGTCAGCGTCGAAACGGGCAACGTACAGGGTACCTGCATCCATGTACTTGGAGCCGGTGGCCAGCGGATCGCTGGAGTTGGCGTCGGCCGGATCCCACTTGGCATCGGAGACAAACTTGTAGATGTACTCGAAACGGGCGTCATCGCCGGTGTAGAAGATCACCGGTTCGCCTTCGGTCAGTTTGCCGAACACGGCGTTTTCATGACGCACGCGGCCCAGCGCGGTGCGCTTGACGGCACGGGCGTCGGCATTGAACGGGTCGATCTCGACGATGTAACCGAAGCCGTTGGCTTCGTTACGGTAGTCTTCGGTGGCATCGGCGCCAGTTGCCGTCACGTTCCAGCGGGTGAATTCGCCATCGACTTCGGTGGCGTCGCCAGCAGCGGTATCCCACTTGTAACGGGTTGACGTACCGAAATCACCCAGGCGGATCTGATCTTCGGTCTTGGTGCCGTCGTTCTTGAAGTAGCCCGGCCAGTTCTCTTCGGCGGTCAGGTAGGTACCCCAGGGGGTGTAACCGTTACCGCAGTTGTTGTTGGTGCCGCGGGTCTTGGTGCCGTCGATGGAGAACGGTGTGATGGCGTAGCTGGTACCGGCAACCGGGCCGGCCAGGTCGATGACCGTATCGGAGGTGAAACGACGGTTCAGGGCGTCGTTTTCGATAACCTGCCAGACGCCGTCGATGCGCTGGATGCGGATCACGGAAACGCCATGGGCGTAGATCTCTTTACGCACTTCGGCGACCGGACGGTTGCCGCTGGCATCGGTGGTGGCACCGGCCGGATGCAGCGCGTACTGCTCGATATATTCGTGGTTGACCACCAGCAGGCCGTCATCGGAGCTGCCGTTGATCGGGAAGAAGTGCATGCCGTCGTGGTTCATGCCCACCGCGTTGAGCTGGTCGGTGAAGGTGTTGTTGCCGTCGGCATCCCAGGCGGATGCGGTGCTGTTCAGCGGGGTGCCCCAGGGCGCCAGGATAGAAGCGGTGTAGCCGGCGGCGATGGCGCAAGCGTCGGTACGGGAAGCTGCGATCGACTCGAATGCCAGGGCGATGCTTTCCAGAACCTCGTCGTTGGAGTCGTTGTTATCGTCGCTGTTGCAACCGGTCAGGGTCAGGCCGGACAGCAGTGCCATAGCGGAGAACATACCGCCACGCACAACGGTACGACGGGACAGGTTCTTTTCGAGGACGGAGCTGAACGGCTCGTTCTGGCTCTGGTTGTAGATTTTCGAGTTCGACGTGGCTTTGCTCATGACGTTGGGCTTCCTTAATCGGTTTCGGTGAAGCAGGAAAAAAATATTCGAGGCGGGAGTCTAGTGGGAAATTGTTATGAATATTTGACACTTTTGTTGGGTTTTTTATGGCCCTAATCCCGACCCGATAACTGGGTGGTTTGTCACAGATTCGCCATTTTTCTGCCATAGAATCGTCGCTCTTTACCAATGAGCGGATGTGAAAACCGGATGGAGCGGGTGCAGGATCAGACCCTGGGACAACCCCCGGCGGCGGGGCAAGCCCTGGAGACAGAGCGGGTGCAACAGGCGCGCAGGCGGATGCTGGGCTGGCTCGGCATGGGGCTGGCGGCGCCGGTGCTGGGCGGTTGCGCGGTGGCGCCGGGCGGCTCAACGGCGCTGTCTGACCGTGGCGATGTCGATCCCGCGGCCGAACTGCAACTGCTCTACTTTGCCGACACCCTGGACAGTCGCGCACCGAGCTGGCCGAGCCTGCCCGACGTGCGGCTGGGGCCGGCGACGCGGATCGGCAGCGCGCCCTGGCTGACGGGCCGTTCGGCGCTGGCACAGCTGCCGCCGGAACCCTGGCAGACGCTGTACGAGCCGACCGCCGCGGCAACGCCGAAGGGTGGGTATGCGGCATTGGCCGCGCTATTGGAGATGCTGAAACGGCAGCATCCGGAAGCACTGACGCTGGAGAACGGCCAGTGCTGGAACGGCAGTGGCCTGGCCCATCTGACCCGCGGCCGCAGTGGCGTCGACGGCAGCCGGATG
>QKGH01000417.1 GCA_003250495.1 Marinobacterium sp. | reverse complement strand
TCGGACCGATGCTGCGGCGCCGGATGCAGGCTGCCCATGTGCACCAGGAGCAGGAGGTCCGCGCCGACTGAGCCAGGTTGATGGGCTGACGGCAGGGTGCCGGTCAGCCCGGTAGCGCCAAGTTCTTAACGGCTTCTCGCACCTATCGGGTGTCCTGGTTCCGGCGCCCGGCATCTCTTCGCCACCCTTAGGTTTAGGCCCTGGGTGGCTTTTTTATACCTGCCTGCTGTTACCGGCTCGGGCGATAGCGCCGTTCCGGACGACCGATGCTGCCATAGCTGATATCGGCGCTGAGTTCTTGAGTCGATACCAGGAACTCCAGGTAACGCCGTGCCGTGGTACGGCTGGAGCCGATCTGTTCGCCGACCTGTTCGGCGCTCAGGCCGTCCGGGTGGGTTTGCATCACGCAGCGGACCTTGTCCAGCGTCAGCGCATCGATCCCTTTCGGTAGGCGCGCCAGCGGCTGCGGCGCGGCGCTGGCCCCAGTGCGTGGCAGCAGGTTGTCGACCGATTGCTGGTTCAGGCTGTGCAGCTCGCGCAGGCGCTGGCGCTGGGCGCTGTAGCTGGCCAGCGCCTGTTCCAGGCGCTCGTAGACCAGCGGCTTCAGGATATAGTCGATGACGCCGCAGCGCAGCGCTTCGGTCAGGGTGTCGACCTCGCGCGCCGCGGTGATCAGGATCACATCGGTCGGTTGCGCCGCCGCGCGCAGTTCGCGCAGCAGTTGCAGGCCGTCGCCGTCGGGAAACTGGACATCGAGCAGCACCAGGTCCGGGGTCATCACCTCGATCAGGTCGCGGGCGTCGCGGGTGGTATGGGCGATGCCGCAGACCTCGAAGCCGCTAACGCGCTCGACGAAACGGCGCTGAATCTCGGCGATCTGCGGGTCGTCCTCGGCAATGACGATGCTGCAGGGGGCGCTCATTGGCGCCGTCACTGAATCGGTCGCTGGGTCGATCACTGCGTCGTCTCCTTGGGCAGGTAGAGCGTGAAACGGGCACCGCCGTTGGGCAGGTTTTCGGCGGTGATTTCGCCGCCGAGCTGGCTGACCGCGGCGCGCACCAGGTGCAGGCCGATACCGCGTCCCTCGGCCTTGCGGCTGAAGCCGCGCTCGAAGATATGCTGCATATCCGCGTCGGCGATGCCGGGGCCCTGGTCCTCCACTTCGAAGATCAGGTCCTGGCCGAGATCGGTCATCGACAGGCTGACCCGATGGCCGCCGGCCGACCGCGTGGCATCAAAGGCGTTGTCGAGCAGGTTGCCGAGCAGCATCACCAGCCGTTCGGGCGCAATGTTGGGTGGCAGCGGGCCGAGATGGCTGTCGGGGTCAATCTGCAACTGCAGACCCAGTTCATGGGCTCGGTTGAATTTGCCGAGCAGGCAGCCGGACAGTACCGGGTCGTCCACCGAGTTCACCAGCCAGCCGAGCAGGGCTTGGTGGTCGCGCGTCTCCTGGCCGATCAGCTCCAGCGCCTCGGCGTTGCGCTCCAGCTGGATCAGGCCGGCGATGGTGTGCAGCTTGTTGGCGTATTCGTGGGCCTGGCTGCGCAGCGTTTCGGCGTACTGGCGGATGCGGGTCAGCTGACGGCTGACCAGCGCCAGTTCGTCCTTGGCGCGAAAGCTCGCTA
>QKGH01000339.1 GCA_003250495.1 Marinobacterium sp. | reverse complement strand
TTGCGCACATCGATGAGCGCACTTTAGACAGCGGATTAAGTTTGATAAATTACAAGTTATCGAAATTAACTTGCGCCTTTATGCAACTTAAAATCCGTCTGTCCAAACCCCGGGAGATATGTCCATGAGAGCCCTGCTCGGTAACCTGTCCGATGCCGATATCCGCCTGCTACGCGTCTATATGGCGGTGGTCGAGGCAGGCGGTCTCAGCGCCGCCGAGCTGGAGCTCAATATCGGTCGCTCCACCATCAGCCGCCACCTGAAGGATCTGGAGATCCGCCTCGGCATGACCCTGTGCCGGCGCGGCCGCGGCGGCTTCGCGCTGACCCAGGAGGGGGTGCAGATCTACGAGGCGGCGCAGCGCCTGATCAGCTCCATCGAGGAGTTCCGCCACCAGGTCAACGATATGCACCACAGCTTTCAGGGCCAGCTGGCGATCGGCATGTTCGACAAGACGGTCAGCAACCCCGCCTGCAACGTCCATGAGGCGATTGCCGACTTCGTACGCGCGGCGCCGGAGGTGCTGGTCGATATCCATGTGGTGCCGGTCAACCTGATCGAAAAGGGGGTGCTGGACGGCCGCTACCATGTCGGCATCATCCCGACCCACCGTTCCTCCAGCAGCCTGGAGTACATTCCGCTGTTCGGCGAACAGATGTACCTGTACTGCGGCCTGGGCCACCCGCTGTTCGAACGCCATGCCGAGGGTCTCTCACGCCAGGAGATCCTGAAGCAGCGCTACGCCGGGCTGAGCTTCCACAGCCCCAACATGGAGATGGGACGCAAACACAACCTGAGCAAGGCCGCCGTCGCCAACGACCAGGAGGGGATCGCCACGCTGATCCGCTCCGGCGCCTATATCGGCTTCCTGCCGGACCACTACGCGGCCCCGTTCGTCGCCGCCGGTCAGATGCGCCGGATCGAGCACACCGAGTTCGAGTACTACTGCGAGTTCGCCGCGCTCTACCGCAAATCGCCCAAACCGACCCGGCTGGTGCAGCGCTTCCTGGAGGCGTTACAAGCCCACACCGCGACCTGAATCAACCTCGTCCACTGGCTGCCGTTGCCGCATTGGCGTACGCTTTTCGTAAACGCGATCAAGGATGAAGTGTACCCCCATGTTCCGGAACCGCCTTATCCCCTGCGCCAGTGCCGGGCGCCGTTACCTGCGCCTGCTGGGCACACTGTTGCTGGCGCTGCTGTGTGCGCTGCCGGAATCGGCCAGTATCCAGGCCGAACAGGCGCAGAAAGAGGTTACCATCGGGGTACTGGCCCCGCGCGGCAACCCCCAGGCGCTGGCACGCTGGGCGCCGTTGGTACAGACCCTGGAGCAGCAGCTCCCCGGCCAGCGCTTCGTGCTGCAGCCGTTGGGGTTCGACGAGATCCGCCTGGCGGTACGCCAGAAACACGTCGACTTCGTCCTCGCCAACTCGGCGATCTATGTCGAGCTGGAGATGAACTACGGCGTTACGCCGGTGGTGACGCTGCGGAATCCGATCAGCGGCACCGGCCAGTTCGCCGGCGTTATCCTGACCCGCGCCGACCGCCTCGATCTGCGCCGGCTGGAGGATCTGCACGACCGCCGTTTCGCCGCCGTGGCTCCCACCTCGTTCGGCGGCTGGCTCGCCGGTTGGCGCGAGCTGGAGCAGCACGGGGTGGATCCCTACCGCGACTTTTCGAAACTGATCTTCACCGGCACCCATGACTCGGTGGTCTATGCGGTACGCGACGGCCGCGCGGATGCCGGCAGCGTACGCAGCGGTACCCTGGAGCAGATGGCCGCGGAGGGGCTGATCGATATCGATCAGTTCCACATTATCAATCAGCAGCCGGCCAACGGTTTCCCGCTGCCCCGCAGTACGCCGCTCTATCCCGAGTGGCCGCTGGCCAAAATGCCCTGGGTACCGGAGCAGTTGGCGGTACAGATGGCCATCGTGCTGATGCAACTGCCCGAGCAGGACAGCGACGCTGCGCTCCTGCACTGGACCCTGCCGCTCAACTACCAAAGCGTGCACGAAACCCTGCAGAGCCTGCGGGTCGGCCCCTACGCCTATCTGCAGGAGGTCAGCTGGAAACAGGTGCTGATGCAGTATTGGCACTGGTTCCTGATCGTGCTGTTACTGCTGCTGCTCAGCCTGGTGCTGGTGCTGTACGTGATCAACACCAACCGTCGCCTGCGCCAGCAGCAGCAGGAGCTGACCACCCTCAACACCTCGCTGGAGCAGCGGGTCGGGGAGCGCACCTCGCGCATCGAGCAACTGCTGAAGCGCGAGCAGGGGCTGCGCGGCATCGTCAAGACCGTCGCCGACGTCAACCAGATCATCATCACCTCCAGCGACGCCGCCCAGATGTTGAAAGCGGCCTGCGATCGCCTGATCACCCATACCGACTACCGTTTCGCCTGGGTCGCCCAGCGCCAGCGCGGGCAGTTGGCTCTTGTCGCCCGCGCCTACGGTGCTCCCGGCCACCAGCATGAGTTGGTCGATACCACCGAGCAGGGTATCGCCGCCCGCACCATGCGCATGGCGACGACCCTGGTGCAGCAGGTCGACGCACCGGATTGCGCCAACATCGTCATCGCCCTGCCGCTGCGTGCCGATGCCTATGCCACCCCCTTTGGCGCCATCTGCCTCTACAGTCAGCGCGACAGCGGCGTCGACAGCGAAGAGGTGGGCATGCTGGAGCAGCTGGCCGGCGACCTCGGGTTCGCGGTCAACGCCTTCCACCAGCAGGATGAGACCCGGCGCCTGCAACAGGAACGGATCGCCAACTACGAGGAGACCATCCTGTCGATGGTGGACCTGATCGAGAAGCGCGATACCTACACCGCCGGCCACACCCGCCGGGTGGCCACCTACTGCGAAATGATCGCCCGTAAGCTGGAGCTGGACGAGGGGCGTATCAACCACCTGGTGCGCGCCGCCCGGCTGCATGATATCGGCAAGATCATGATCCCCGATGCGATCCTGCTGAAACCGGGGCGGCTGACCCCCATCGAATACGAACTGATCCAGCAGCATGTCAGCGCCGGCTACGACACCCTGTCCCATGTCGATATGTACCGGGAGCTGGCCGAGATCATGCGCCACCATCACGAACGGATCGACGGCAGCGGCTATCCGCAGGGGCTGCAGGGCGATGCGATCCCCTATGAGTCGCGCATCATGGCGGTGGCCGACGCCTTCGACGCGATGACCACCCAGCGCATCTATAAACCGCCGCAGAGCGTCAAGGCGGCGCTGCAGGAGTTGCGCAACCTGGCCGGCCGCCATTACGACACGACGGTGGTGGCCGCCGCCGAGGCGGTACTGGCCGAGGTCCGCCCGCCCACCAAGGAGCAGCAGTTGCCGCACACGCCGCTGGAGCGCCAGCGCTTCGTCTACTTCTTCAACGATCCGCTCACCGGTGCCTACAATGCGAACTACCTGGCGTTTATCCTGCGCGCGGAGTTCGGCCAGGAGTATCGCCACGCCTGCGTCATCCAGCTCCGCGGTTTCAGCGCCTTCAACACGGCGACCAGTTGGCGGCGCGGGGATCAGCTGCTGCAGGCCATGGCCGATTACCTGGGGCGGGTCTGCCCCCACCACCTGCTGTTCCGGGTGATGGGCGACGATTTCGTGCTCTTGGGGGTGCAACCCTGCCCGCTCCAACGCGAACAGCTGCTCACCTCGCCGCCGCTCAGCGGCAGCGGTATCGACGTGGAGCTGCAACAGTGCGAACTGGATGAGGAGTGTCGCCAGGCACTCCAGGGGATGCTGCGGCTCAACTGAGCCGTCGTCCCCCTTTTATTTACCCCTGGGGAGGTTCAACGTGCGTAAGGTAGACCTAGCTATCATCGGCGCCGGTACAGCCGGACTGACCGCTTACCGCCAGGCCCGCAAGTACACCGATTCACTGCTGCTGATCGATCCGGGACCGCTTGGCACCACCTGCGCCCGCGTCGGCTGCATGCCCAGCAAGCTGCTGATCGCCGCCGCCGATGCAGTGTGGCAGTCCCGCCACACCGACCAGTTCGGCATCCTTCCCGGAACGCCGAGCATCGATGGCAAACGGGTCATGGAGCGGGTACGGCAGATGCGCGACGGCTTCGTCGGCAAGGTGCTCAGCGGAATGCAGGGGATACCCTCGCACCACCGCCTGGACGCCCGGGTACGCTTCGTCGGCGACCATGAGCTGGAGAGCGACAGCGGCGAGCGTATCGAGGCGCAGCGCATCGTCATCGCCACCGGCTCCCGCGCCAATATCCCCGGCTTCCTGCACCAGGCCGGCGAGCGGCTGCTGATCAACGACGATCTGTTCGAGCTGGAGACCCTGCCCGCCTCCATCGCCCTGTTCGGTCCCGGCGTCATCGGCCTGGAGCTGGGCCAGGCCCTGGCCCGGCTCGATGTCCGCCTGCGCATGTTCGGTGTCGGCGGTGCCGTCGGCCCGCTCGGCGATCCCGAACTGCGTGCCGCCGCGCTGGACTGTTTCAGTAGCGAGTACCCGCTCGATCCCGACGCCAAGGTCACTAGCATCAGCGATACCGGACCGGGGGTGGAGATCCGCTTCCAGGGCCCCGACGGCAACGAAGTGTGCGAAACCTTCGACTACCTGCTGGCGGCCACCGGGCGGCGCCCCAACGTCGACCAGCTCGGTCTGGAGAACACCTCGCTGCAGCTCGATGCGCGCGGGACTCCGCTGTTCGATCCGCACACCCTGCAGTGCACCCCCGGCCATATCTTCATCGCCGGTGACGCCAACAACTATCTGCCGCTGTTGCACGAAGCCGCCGACGAGGGTTTCATCGCCGGTGCCAATGCGGGGCGCTATCCCGAGGTCAAGGCAGGCAGTCGTACCGTGCCGCTGGCTATCGTGTTCTGCGATCCGCAGATCGCCACGGTGGGCCTGACGCCGGCGCAGATCGCCAGCCAGTATCCCGCTGCGAGCGTGGCCGCGAGCTACGATTTTCGCGACCAGCCCCGCGCCAAAGTGTTCGGGCGGGCACGGGGGTTGATGAAGGTGTGGGCGGAACGGAGTAGCGGTCGCCTGCTCGGTGCCGAGATCCTCGGTCCCGATGCCGAGCATCTGGGCCATCTGCTGGCCTGGACGATGCAACAGGGATTGAGTGTCGGGCAGGTGTTGCAGATGCCGTTCTACCACCCGGTCATCGAGGAGGGGTTGCGCAGCCTGCTGCGCGATCTGCAGGCCCAGCTGGGCTGAGCCTGCGATATCGAGGGGCTTAGCGGTCGATGCGGTAGATCTTGTCCGCATTGGGTTTAGCCTGCCAGGGCAGACCGCTGTTCTGCCAACCGTTGACGATCCGCAGCCCCTTCTTCTCCCCCTCCTTGGCACTGCTGCCCTGGAAGCCATGGATCACGTAGCGGGCATTGGGGAAGCCGTTGTCGCGCAGAAACTGGGCGCTCGGCAGCCCACGTTCGCTGCCGGAGCGGCACATGGTGATGATGAGCGCATCGCGGCTCAATCCCCGTTCCGCCAGCGCCGTCTCGATCTGGACAATGAAATCGGGATTGCGATAGAGACGGAAGCGGTTCTTCTCGGCATCCCACTGGCTACGGTCGACCATCAGGTAGGGGATATTGAGGTCCACCGCATCGGTGAAACCGGTAAACAGGATCTCGACCGGATCGCGCACGTCCACGAACAGCACGTTCTCCGCCTCCTGCTGTACCAGTGCGTAGGTCTCCTGGGGCGAAATGCCGATCTCGTCGGCCGCGGACGCCGCAAACGGCCACAGCAGCAGGGCACTCAGGAACAGGTTTGCAACGATAGATGGTTTTCTCACTCGCTTATCCTCTCTGGCCTCCCCCGTCATCGCTCTCCACCGGGCCGTGGGCCGGGCGGCATAACGGGGCCTCCAATTAATTAGATATTACTAATATAGTTTTTGCTAAATTATAGAAGCCCCGCGCCGATGTAAAGCGCGCCGAAGGTTTACCAGGAGGTTCCGCCAGTATGCCGTTAGCCAACACGATGACCCGTCTGCTCCTGCCACTTGTCGCGCTGGTACTGGGGTTTGCGGCGGCCCGCCTGAGCGCCACCGCCCCGGGAATGGCCGTGACCTTCCACAATGCCAGCACGACCCCCATCGAATCGATCCAGCTCGATTTCGGCAGTGCGGACACCCAGTCCAGCATCCTGGCGCTCCGCCTGGCGCCCGATGCCAGCCGCACGCTGCTACTCAACCATACGCCCGGGCTCGGCTTCAATGTGCAGGTCCGCTATGGCGATGGCCGGCGCCAGAGTTTTTGCGCCCTGCGCGGCGACAAGCGCCAGCGGGTCACGCTCGACCTGGCGCCCTGAGCACACCGTCCCCTGCGCCG
>QKGH01000059.1 GCA_003250495.1 Marinobacterium sp. | reverse complement strand
GCGCATCGCTGGCGCCGAACTCCAGGTGCGGATAGCGCGCCGCCGCTTCCGCCAGCATCGCCCCGCGCACCGTTTCGGCCAGCGCATACTCGGTGACGCCGGCCTGCAGCGCCTGCAGCGCGGCGCGGTAACCGACCTCGCCCAGCCCGGCGACGCGGCGCAGCAATTCGATCTCCTCGGCCGAGCGTACCGCGCGCAGGCGCAACAACGCCTCCTCCAGCGCCTGGATCTCCTTCAGTTGCGGCAGTTCGGCAGCAAGGCGCTGGCGCAGGGCGGCGGGCAGGCTCCAGGACTCCACGCCGATGGCGCGGGCCATCGGCAGCAGACGACGGATGCTGGCCAGCAGGTGGTCGGCGTCGCGATAGACCAGGCTTTCGCCGAAACTGTAACGGTAGGCGTGCCCGCCCGCCGTGGTCGGCGACAGCGTCACCGAGCGCTCCGCGGTCAGCACCAGCAGGGTCGGCAGCAGGTCGCTGGTGGGCACCAGGTTGCTGTAGTAGGCGATACTGGCCGGCGCGCTCAGGATCAGCGCCTCCAGCCCGCGTTGTGCGAGCAGTTCGCGCGCCGCACCGAGGCGGCGGAACATCTCGTCGGCTGAAAACACCGCGCGCGATTTGACGCCGGTGCGGATATCGATCAGATCCTCAAACACTGTTCTCTCCCTGCATCGGCAGGATGGTGCGCCCGCGCACCGGGCACGACAAACAGCGATTGCTTATTCGGCGATAACCTCAGCTAATGGCTGGCTTAAACGCCAGCCGGGACGGGACCTTGCGCGTCACCGATGATCCGCTCCACCGCCAGCTCCTGTTCGAACTCGCGCGCCTGCTGCTGCAGCCAGGAAAAGAAGGCGGCGACCTGGGGCCGGTTCAGCAGCTTCTTCAGGCACACCACGTAGACCCCGTCGTCCCGCTCGCACTCGTTGAACAGCGGCACCAGCCGGCCGCGCTGCACCTCGCGCGCCACCAGCACATGACGCCCCAGCGCCACGCCGCGGCCGTCGATCGCCGCGCGCACGATCAGGTCGGCCTGATTGAAGCGGTAACCGCTGCTGCAATCCACGTCGCGCACGCCATGCTCCACCAGCCAACGCTGCCAGGAGGTGGACAGCTTGGCCTGCGGCAGCGAATCGTGGATCAGCACCGTATCGGCGAGGTCGTGCGGCGTCTGCAGCGACTGTTGCTGCAGCAGCTCGGGGCTGGCCACCGGGTAGACATAGTCCCAGAACAGCAACTGCTGCTCCATCGCCGGCTGGTCACCGATGCCGTGGCAGATGCCGATATCGACGATCTCGTTATGGAAGTTGGGCTCGGCCAGCTCCGCCACCAGGTGCAGGTCGATATTGGGATGCTTGATATGGAAGTCATGCAGTCGCGGCATCAGCCAGCGGCTGGCGAACGACGGCATGCAGTAGACCGTCAGCTTGCTCATGTTGCTGTTGGATTCGATCTCGCTCAGCGCGTCGCGGATCTCGATCAGCGAGGCGTGGATCACCGGATAGAGGCTGGCACCCGCTTCGGTCAGGATCAACTGCCGGGTACGGCGCTCGAACAGCTTGTAGCCCAGCCGCTCCTCCAGCTGGATCACCTTCTGGCTGACGGCGCTCTGCGACACGCATAACTCCTGCGCTGCCAACGTGAAACTGAGGTGACGGGCGGCCGCTTCAAAATAGCGCAGGGATTCGAGGGGAGGCAGGCGGATCGACATGCGGATTCCTGTTTTACGACAGCCGCAACGGGCGGCCGCTCTGCGCTATCTCTGCAGGGGCTGTGCCATACCCCGATCTGCCGGCACTTCCCGCCCGGCCCGCCGCAATACGCTCCATCCTGATGCATAAGCCAGACTGGAGTGAACCAAAAAAATACATTAGAGCCCCTTATTCACGGCGATAAGAAAATACCGTTTGTGGGGTTAATGGGTTGTTCCGATCATAGCTCCAACGCTAACCGACTATCCCGTTAACCGCGAGGCTGTGCCATGAACCCGAAGAGCTGCTTGAAGAAACTGATCTGCGTTGCCGGACTTTCCCTCACCGCGCTGGCGGCCCAGGCCGACCTGCTGGACGACATCAAGAGCCGTGGCGAGATCGTGATCGCCACCGAAGCGCGTTATGAACCGTTCGAGATGCTGCAGGACGGCAAGATCGTCGGTTACGGCAAGGATATCCTCGACGCCATCCTCGTCGACCTGCCCGGCGTCAAGCTGAAGCAGCTGGACCTGCCGTTCCAGGGGATCCTGGCCGGCCTCAACGCCAACCGTTACGACTTCGTTGCCACCTCGCTGATGATCACCCAGAAGCGCATGGACAACTACGCCTTCACCAACCCGATCGCCGACGCCTCCGTCGCCATCCTGAAGCGTAAGAACGACGACAGCATCAACGCCCCGGAGGATATGGCCGGCAAGGTGATCGGCGTCCAGGCCGGTTCCGCCCAGCTCAGCGCGGTACGCGAGTACGAAGAGAAGGTGCTGAAGCCGCAGGGCAAGAGCGTGAAAGCGATCAAGGAGTTCACCGACTATAACGAAGCCTACGCCGCGCTGGCCTCGCGCCGCGTCGATATCGTGCCGCAGGCGATTCCGAACCTGGCGCCGATCGTCAAGAAGCGTCCGGACATGTTCGCGCTGGTGCAGCCGCCGTTCGGCGTCCAGACCTACTACGGTTGGGCTGCACGTAAGGACGACGACTCCAAGCGCCTGGTCGAGTTCTTCAACCAGGGCCTGCTGAAACTGCAGCAGAGCGGCAAGCTGGCCGAGCTGCAGCAGAAGTGGTTCGGCTTCACGATGCAGCTGCCGGAAGGCGAACTGCCGGCTCCGCTGCAGTAATCCGCCGTCCCCTGTCGCAACCCTTAATCGCAACTCTCAATCGTAACTATTAATCGCAACTCTCAGTCACAACCCTGGCGCCCGTCATCGGACGGGCGCGCTCCTCACCAGCACAGCGAATCCTGCCATGAGCAATAACGCATACGAAACCGGCCGCCTGAACCTGCCGTTCGTCGGCCACACCACCTTCGCCAAGAGCCCGGTGGTCGATGACTGGAACCGCATCGACGCCGACTTTGCCGTCCTCGGCGTACCCTACGACATGGGCTGCCAGTACCGTTCCGGCGCCCGCTTCGGACCGCGCGGTATCCGTGCCGCATCCACCCTGTTCAGCTTCGGCCACAGCGGCGCCTACGATTACGAGAGCGATACCCTGTACCTGCAGAAGGACAAGGTGCGCATCGTCGACCTCGGCGACGTCGATATGATCCACACCAACACCGAAAAGTGCCTGCAGAACACCGAACAGGCGGTACGCGCCATCGTCAACAGCGGTGCGATCCCGGTGATCCTCGGCGGCGACCACGCCATCACCGCCGCCAACGTTGCCGCCTTCTCCGGCCAGGAGCCGATCCACGTGGTGCAATTCGACGCCCACCTGGACTTCGTCGACGAGCGCCACGGCGTGCGCTACGGGCACGGCAACTGCATGCGCCGTATCTCGGAGATGGAGCACGTCACCGGCATGACCCAGTTGGGGATCCGCAACGTCTCCTCGTCGAACCAGGCCGACCACCAGGCGGCCCGCGATGCCGGTTCGACCATCCTGTCGGTACGCCAGGTACGTAAGCTCGGCCTCAAGGAACTGATCGAAAAGATCCCGGCCGGCAAACGCTACTACCTGACCATCGACATCGACGGCTTCGACCCCTCCATCGCCCCCGGCACCGGCACCCCGAGCCACGGCGGCTTCGCCTACTACGAGGTGCTGGAGGTGATCGAGCAGTTGGCCCAGCGCGGCGACATCGTCGGCGTCGACCTGTGCGAAGTGGCGCCACCCTACGACCCGACCGAGGTGACCTCAATCCTGGCGGCACAGTTGTTGATGAACACCATCGGTTATATCGCGCACTACCGCGAACAGCGGGCGCTGGAGACACAGGCATGAGCCAGGATCCGAAACTGCAGCCGCGTTACAGCGGCATCCCGACCTTCATGCGCACGCCGTTCGTGCCGGAGCTGGAGGGGCTGGATATCGCCCTGGTCGGCGTGCCGTTCGACGGCGGCGTCACCAACCGCACCGGCACCCGCCACGGGCCGCGCGAAGTGCGCAACCAGTCCAGCCTGATGCGCACCATCAACCAGGCCACCGGGGTGGCGCCGTTCGAGCTGGTCAACGTCGGCGATGCCGGCGATGCGGTGCCGGACAGCCCGTTCGAGCTGCTCGCCGCCCACGCCTCGATCGAAGCGTTTTTCCGCCGCATCAAGGCCGCCGGCGTGGTGCCGATCGCCGCCGGCGGCGACCATTCGATCACGCTGCCGATCCTGCGCGCGCTGGCCCAGGAGGGTCCGCTGGCACTGGTGCATTTCGATGCCCACTGCGATACCGGCGACTTCTACCTCGGCTCCCGCTTCCACCACGGCTCGCCGTTCAAGGTGGCCGCCGAAGAGGGGCTGATCGATCCGACCAAGACCATCCAGATCGGTATCCGCGGCAGCGTCACCGACCGCGATATATGGAAGTTCAGCTACGACAGCGGCATGCGCGTCATTCACATCGAGGAGTTCTACCAGCTCGGCCTCGACGCGGTGATCGCCGAGATCAAGCGCGTGGTCGGCGCCAGCCCGGTCTACGTCACCTTCGACGTCGATGGCCTGGACCCGGTGTACGCGCCCGGTACCGGCACCCCGGAGATCGGCGGCTTCACCACCTTCGAAGCGCAGCAGATGATCCGCTCCCTGGCCGGGCTGGATATCGTCGGTGCCGACGTGGTGGAGGTATCGCCGCCGTTCGATCCCAGCGGCGTTACCGCATTGACCGGCGCGACGATGATGTTCGAGCTGCTGTGCGTCAGCGCGCTGGCCCTGCAGCGCCGCCGCGACGCGGCAGACACCCACAGCGGCAACGACGGAGGCTGAGATGTTCGATATCAGTGTGGTCTGGGAATACCGTAGCGCCCTGCTGAACGGGCTGTGGATGACCTGCTGGATCTCAGCATTGTCCATTCTCTGCGGTTTCATCATCGGCGCACTGGTCTGCGTCGCCCGCCGCGCGCACAACCCACTGCTGCGCGCGCTGGCGACCGTCTACATCAGCGCCCTGCGCGGCACCCCGATCCTGATCCAGCTGGCGATCATCTTCTTCTTCCTGCCGCTGGCGGGGATCAACATCCCGTCGCTGCTGGCGGCGATCATCGCCCTGGCGCTGAACAGCAGCGCGTTCCAGGCCGAGATCCTGCGCGGCGGCTTCCAGATGCTGCCGAAGGGACAGCTGGAGGCGGCCTGGGACTTCGGTTTCAGCCGCTGGCAGTCGCTGCTCCATGTCGAACTGCCGCAGGTGGTGCGCAACACGCTGCCGGCGCTGGTCAACGACGCCATCGACATCATCAAGAACTCCTCGCTGATCTCGACCATCGCCGTGACCGAACTGATGCGCGTCGCCCAGCAGTACTCGTCGACCACCTACCGGCCGCTGGAGTTCTTCACCGCCGCGGGCTTGCTGTACCTGGTGCTGACCCTGTCGGTCGGGCGTGCCGGTCAGTACCTGGAACGCCGGCTCAGCCACCGCTAGGAGATAGCCATGGACCTGCAACTGTTCGTCACCTACGGCCCGCTGCTGCTCAAGGGGATTCTGTTCACGCTGTATGTCAGCGCCGGCGCGCTGCTGATCGGCCTGCTGTTCGGCATGCTGCTGTGTCTGCTCAGCCAGAGCGACAACCTGCTGCTCAGGAGCCTGTACCGACTCTATATCACCCTGTTCCGTGGCACCCCGCTGCTGGTGCAGATCTACCTGGTGTTCTACGGCGGCCCGTTTATCGGCCTCGAGTTCAGCGAGCTGCAGGTCGGTATCGGCGGCCTCGGTCTGTACTGCGCGGCCTACTTCGCCGAGATCTTCCGCGGCGGCTTCCAGAGCATCCCGGCCGGGCAGATCGAGGCGGCCAGCGATCTCGGCTTTTCGCGCACCCAGACCCTGCTGCATATCCGCCTGCCGCAGATGTTCGCCGCCGTGCTGCCAACGCTGCTGAACCAGACCATCCTGCTGGTCAAGGAGTCCGCCATCCTGTCGGTGATCACCGTGCCAGAGATGACCACCTCGGCGACACGGATGGCCACCGAGACCTTCTCTGTCATCGAGCCCTACCTGTTCCTCGGCGTCACCTATTGGCTGATCACCTTTACCCTGGCGCGCGCCGCCGGGCGGTTGGAACGCCGCCTGACCGCCTATGTCGCCCGTTGAGCCACCTATTGAAGAGAGTTTGCGCATGACCCACGCCAAGCAGAAACCGATTATCCGCATGATCGACGTGAAGAAGCGTTTCGGTGCCAACGAAGTGCTGAAGGGGATC
>QKGH01000490.1 GCA_003250495.1 Marinobacterium sp. | reverse complement strand
AACTCGGCAAAGGTCGCGGCGCAGGCCTCTGCGGTACGCAGGTCGTAGCCGGCACTGAAGATGTGGCAGGTATCGATGCAGACGCCGACCCGGCTGCGATCGCCGACCTGATCGATGATCTCGGCCAGCTGCTCAAAGCGGAACCCCAAATTGGAGCCTTGCCCGGCCGTGGTCTCGATCACCGCGATCACCTGCTCGGTCTGGGCCAGCGCCAGGTTGATCGACTCGGCGATGGTCGCCAGGCACTGCTCCTCGCTGACCTTGCCGAGATGACTGCCGGGGTGGAAGTTCAGGTACTTCAACCCCAACTGCTCGCAGCGCTGCATCTCGTCGAGGAAGGCGTCGCGGGATTTCTGCAGCGCCTCCAGCTCCGGATGGCCCAGGTTTATCAGGTAACTGTCGTGCGGCAGGATCTGCTCCGGCGCGAACCCCTGCGCGGCGCAGTTGGCCTTGAACGCCGCGATACTCTTGCCGGTCAGCGGCTTGGCATCCCAGCGCCGCTGGTTCTTGGTGAACAGGGCAAAGGCGTTGGCGCCGATCGCCGCGGCATTGAGCGGGGCGTTCTCGACCCCGCCCGACGCGCTGACATGGGCTCCTACAAAGTACATATGGCTACCTCGATAATCGTTACAGGTGACCCCGGAGCGGGTGCAAAGTACGCACCCCGCCGGCTGCCTACTCGCTCCCGCGCTGGCACCGGATCGGGCCGCGCCATCGGTCAGCGCTTGCCGGCGGTCAGAGCTTGCAGGCACCGCCCAGGCAGTCGTCGAAATCCATCGATTCCAGCTCTTCGCGCTCGGCGTGCAGCACACGAATGCGGCTCAGCAGCTGGCCTTCGGTGCTATCGTCTTCGGCTACACCGGCGCGGGCAAATACGGCCAGCAGTGCCGCCAGCTCTTCGAGTTTCAGTTCATGCATGTCGTTGACTCCTGCTTTTACATGGATGGGCTCAGTTGCACGGCAGTAGCTGATCGACCATCAGCTGCAGCGTGCGTTGGCCACGGAATTCGTTGATATCGAGACGGTATACGACCTGTACCTCATGTACGTCCGGGTCGGGCCAACGCCGGGTATCGATATTAAATGCGATCCCATCGAAGGCGATGCCGGAGTCCGGCTCCATCAGCACCAGCTTCAGGTGGCGCTGGCCGACGATGCGTTGCTGCAGCAGACGGAAACGGCCATCGAACAGCGGTTCCGGGAACTGGTGCCCCCAGGGGCCCGCTTCGCGCAGCAGTTCGGCCAGCTCCAGCGTCATCTGCTCGCCGCGCAACTCGCCGTCGGTCAGCACCCGGTGGGTCAGTTGCCCGGCATCGAGCTGGCGCCGCACCTCGGCGTCGAACGCCTGCTGGAACTCCGCCAGCCGCTCGCCAGCCAATGACAACCCCGCCGCCATCGCATGGCCACCGAACTTCTTGATCAGTCCGGGATAACGCGCGGCGATCGCATCGAGCCCATCGCGAATATGGAAGCCGCCGATGGAGCGTGCCGAACCCTTGATATCGCCCGCCTCGCCCGGCGCGAAGGCGATCACCGGCCGGTGCACGCGCTCCTTGATCCGCGACGCGAGGATGCCGATCACCCCCTGGTGCCAGCTTGCGTCGAACAGACAGAGCCCATAGGGCAGCCCGGCATCGTCCAGCTGCAGGCGGTCGAGCAGCACCAGCGCCTGCTGCTGCATCTCCTGCTCGATGCCGCGCCGTTCGCGGTTCAGATCGTCCAGCGTATGCGCCAGGTCCAGTGCGTAGGCGTAATCCTCACTGAGCAGGCACTCGATGCCGATCGACATATCCTCCAGCCGCCCGGCGGCGTTAAGCCGCGGCGCCAGGGCGAAACCCAGGTCGCTGGCCGCCAGCTTCTCGCGCCGCCGTCCCGCCACCTCGATCAACGCCAGGATGCCGGGACGCGCCTGTCCGGCGCGGATCCGCTGCAACCCCTGATGCACCAGCGTGCGGTTATTCCGCTCCAGCGCCACCACGTCGGCAACGGTACCGAGCGCAACCAGATCGAGCAGGCTGGCCAGGTTGGGTACCGGCAGTTGGCGCCGCTCGAACCAGCCGAGATCGATCAGCGCCCGGCGCAGTGCGATCATCACATAGAAGATGACGCCGACACCGCAGGTGGACTTGGCCATGAACTCGCAACCGGGTTGGTTCGGGTTGACGATGGCACAGGCCGGCGGCAGCTCGGCACCCGGCAGGTGGTGATCGGTCACCAGTACGTCGATGCCGAGCTGCGCGGCCCGCGTCACGCCGTCGATACTGGAGATGCCGTTATCGACTGTGATCAGCAATTCGGGCGCCTGGGTCGCCGCCACATCGACGATCTCGGGACTGAGGCCGTAACCGTATTCGAAGCGGTTCGGTACCAGGTAATCGACCTCGGCGGCACCGAACTGACGTAGCGCCAGCACCGCCAGCGCCGTGCTGGTGGCGCCGTCGCAGTCGAAATCGCCGACCACCAGCATCCGCTCGCCGCGCTCCAGCGCCAGCACCAGACGTGCCACCGCGCCGTCCATCCCTTTCAGCGCCGTATCCGGCAACAGTTCCTTGAGCTGGCGCCCCAGCTGTTCCGGCGCTTCGACCCCCCGGCTGGCATAGATCCGGGCCAGCACCGGGTGCAGCATAGAGAGCCCGGCGGGCAGTTGGGATGGACGCTCGCGGCGCTCGATGATCGGGTCGCTCATGAATCACTCGGTTCCAGAAGACGGGGCTCTCGAATAGACGGATCGACCGCACCCCGACTAACGGGGGCGGGAAACAGCGCATCGGTTTTAGCGCTGAGGCGATAGGCCAGCAGCCCGATCCACTCGCGCAGGCCGATCTGCAGGTCGCGCAGATTCCGCCACAACTGCGGATCGAGACGCAGGCCGCTGCGGCTCAATGCATAGTAATCCACCGGCCAGGGCGTCAGCTCCCAGCCCTGGCGGCGAAACACCCCGATCGACCGCGGCATATGATAAGCCGAGGTCACCAGCAGCCAGCGCCCGGAGGGGATGCCGCCCAGAGCCGCGATACTGTGCCTGGCGTTCTCGTCGGTGTTACGCGAATCGCGTTCGATCTGCACCCGCCCGCCCAAGCCGATGCGCTCGAAATAGTCCCGTGCCGCATCGCCGCCGCGAAACTGCTGGCGCAGCAGCGAGCCGCTGCCACCGCTGAACAGGATCCGCGCCTGTGGATAACGTTGCGCCAGTTCCGGCACCAGCATCAACCGCTCCGCCGCCTGGTTGAACTGGGGCTGGCCCCAGTACGCGCTCTGCTCCGCTAACTCGCCACCGCCGAGGATAATGATCCCCGCCACCTGGGACGGGGGCGGAGGCGCCGGAAAGCGCCGCTCCAGCGGCATCAGCAACAGATCGCCGAGCGGAAACAGCAGCAGCGCCAACCACAGCGCCAGATCGATACCCAGCACCAGCCCGGCGGCACGCCGACGACCGCGCCACAACAGCAGCACGCCCAGCAGCACGCCCCACACCAGCAGGTGATCGGGACTGCACAGGAACCAGAACAGTTTGGAGAGGCTGAAAAAGCTGTCCATCGACGCCCTACGGCAGCAGCGGCGCCGGCTCGGCGCGATGATTCATCCAGGGTTTGTAGCGGGCCCGGCGTAAACCGGGCCCGCTCCGGGTCAACCGCGGTGTACGTGGGAGGCGATGAATCCCTGTACGCTGGCCAGATCGTTATCGAGCACTGCCAGGCGCTCTTCACGCTCGAACAGGTCGCTCAGATGTTCCGGCAACTGCGGCGATACCAGACCGGCCTTGACCACCGGCTCCGGGAATTTGACCGGATGCGCGGTGGCCAGCGTGATCATCGGCACCGACTTGTCGCGCCAGCAGCTGCGCGCCGCTTTGACGCCGATCGCGGTATGCGGATCGAGCAGGTAACCGGTCTCGGCAAACACCTCGGCGATGGTCGCGCAGGTGGTTTCGTCGTCGACAGAGAGGCTGTCGAACAGCTCGCGGACCTGCTGCCAACGGGACTGCTCCAGATGCACCGGCTCCTTCTTGAAGCGGTCCATCAGGTCGCGGATGGCGGCGCCGTCGCGGCCGTAGACGTCGAACAGCAGGCGCTCGAAGTTGGAGCTGACCATGATATCCATCGACGGCGACAGCGTGTGTACCAGCTCGCCCTTGGACATATCGTTGCCGGAGATGACGCGGTGCAGGATGTCGTTGCGGTTGGTCGCGACCACCAGTTGGCTGATCGGCAACCCCATCTGCTTGGCCAGGTAACCGGCAAAGATGTCGCCGAAGTTACCGGTCGGCACCGAGAATGCCACCGGACGGTGCGGCCCGCCCACCGCCAGCGCGGCGGAGAAGTAGTAGACGATCTGCGCCATGATGCGCGCCCAGTTGATCGAGTTGACCGCACCGAGCTTGAGACCGTTCAGGAACGACTGGTCGGCGAAGCTGTCCTTGACCATCTGCTGGCAGTCGTCGAAGTTGCCCTCCAGCGCGATGTTGAACACGTTATCGGCCAGGATCGTGGTCATCTGCCGGCGCTGCACCTCGGACACCCGGTTGTGCGGGTGCAGGATGAAGATATCCAGGTGCTCGGAGTGGCGGCAGCCCTCGATGGCGGCCGAACCGGTGTCGCCGGAGGTGGCGCCCATGATCACCAGCCGCTCGCCGCGCTCGGCCAGCACGTGGTCCATCAGGCGACCGAGCAGCTGCAGCGCGAAATCCTTGAACGCCAGGGTCGGGCCGTGGAACAGCTCCAGTACCCACTCGTTGCTGCCCAGCTCCTTCAGCGGCGCCACGGCACTGTGTTTGAACACCGCGTAGGTCTCGTCGATCATCCGTTTCAGGTCGGCATCCTGGATGCAGTCGTCGACGAACGGCTTGATCACCTTGTAGGCCAGCTCGGCATAGGAGAGACCGGCCCAGGAGGCGATCTCCTCCTGGGAGAAGGTGGGCAGGGTTTCCGGCACGTAGAGGCCGCCGTCGCTGGCCAGACCGGCCAACAGCACATCGGCGAACTTGAGTTTCGGGGCCTGGCCGCGGGTGGAGATGTAATTCATTGCACGTTCTTCCTCAAATCAGCCTCAATCTGCCAGATGCTCGACGCGGATACGGACCACCTCTTCGAGGATATCCGGCAGCGCTTCGATCTCGCGGATCGCTTCGTTCATCTTGCGCTCTTCGATCTGCTGGGTCAGTAGGATCACCGGCACCTGATCTTCAGAAGTCTGCTTCTGGATGATCGCCTCGATGTTGATCCCCTTATCCGCCAGGATACGGGTGACGTGGGCCAGCACTCCGGGACGCTCCACGGCCTGCAGACGCAGGTAGTAACCGCTGACGATCTCCTCGACCGGCAGGATCGGCAGATCGGACAGCTCGCCGGGCTGGAACGCCAAGTGCGGCACCCGGTTATCGCGATCGGCGGTCAGCGTACGCACCACGTCGACGATATCGGCGATGACGGCCGACGCCGTCGGCTCGGCACCGGCACCGCGGCCGCAGTACAGAGTCTGTCCGACGGCGTCGCCATCGACCATGACCGCGTTCATGACACCGTTGACGTTAGCCAGCAGCGCGCTCTGCGGAATCAGCGTCGGGTGCACGCGCAGCTCGATCCCGCACTCGGTACGGCGGCTGATCCCCAGATGCTTGATACGGTAACCGAGTTCCTCGGCATACTGCACATCCTCTGCGGTGATCCGGCTGATCCCCTCGGTATAGGCCTTGTCGAACTGCAGCGGCACGCCGTAGGCGATGGAGGCGAGGATGGTCAGCTTGTGCGCGGCATCGATCCCCTCGACGTCGAAGGTCGGATCCGCCTCGGCATATCCGAGCGCCTGCGCCTCGGCCAGCACCTCGGCAAAGGGGCGCCCCTTGTCGCGCATCTCGGTCATGATGAAGTTACCGGTACCGTTGATGATGCCGGCCAGCCAGTTGATGCGGTTGGCGGACAACCCTTCGCGGATCGCCTTGATGATCGGCACGCCGCCGGCGACCGCCGCTTCGAACGCCACCATGACGTTATTGGCCTGGGCCGCGGCGAAGATCTCGTTACCGTGCACGGCGATCAACGCCTTGTTGGCGGTCACGACATGCTTGCCGTTCTCGATCGCGGTCATCACCAGATCGCGCGCCAGGTCATAGCCGCCGATCAGCTCGACGACGATATCGATCTCGGGGTTGGTCGCTACTTCGAAAATGTCGCTGGTAATCTGAATACCGGTGGTATCGCAGGCTGGATTGACGCGCCGCGCCGCAATCTGCGCCACGACGATGTGACGCCCCGCACGCCGGGCGATCTCCTCAGCGTTACGCTTAAGGACATTGAACGTACCGCCGCCGACGGTACCGAGACCACAGATCCCCACTTTTACCGGTTTCAAGCAACAC
>QKGH01000316.1 GCA_003250495.1 Marinobacterium sp. | reverse complement strand
TCTTCTTGGTGCCTTTGACGATGGACCAGACATCCAGGTCATACAGGTGGCCGTCCCAGACCATTTCGAACGGCTTGCCTTCATCCTGGATCGCGGCGAAGAAGCGGCCGTTGGCGGACTGGACCATCACCGCACCACCGTCGTTCAGCAGCTGCGGAGCCTGCGACCAGCTGTCGAACCAGACCACGTCGTTCTTGATGGTGTCGAGTTTGGCGAAGGCGCGGGCCTGACCCTCTTCGGTTTCCAACATGGCGTAAACCTGGTCCTTCGGCACGCCGTCAGCCAGCAGCGCCCACTCCATGTTCACCTGCGGACGCTTGCGCAGGGCACGCTTGCCCGGGAAGGTCTTGGTGTCGAACAGGTCGGCGATGGTTTTCGGCTCGCCACCCTGAATGGTGTCGTGGTTGTAGGCGTACAGCACGGTCCAGACGATGTTGCCGACGCCGCACTCGTTAGCCAGGGCGGCCGGGCTGAAGTCGTCCTTGGCCGGGGTGCCGTCGTCGCCCGGTGGCAGCTGGTCCATCGGGAAGGGTTCCAGCAGGCCTTCGGAGCAGGCGCGCTCCAGGTCGATCACCTCCATGTCGATCACATCCCACAGCACGTTGCCGCTCTCGACCTGGGCTTTCAGTTCGGCTACACCGCCGGAATAGTTCTCGAACAGGATCTTGGTGCCGGTTTTTTCCGTGTAGGGGTCGAGCATGTGTTTCTGCTGTGCAGCACCGTAGGAGCCGCCGAAGGAGACTGCGGTCAGCTCTTCTGCCGAAACGCTGGTCGCAGCAAGGCCGAGCGTAATCGCGGCGGCCAGGGTCAGCTTTTTCATCATGTGTTCACCTCTTCCGATATTGAGTGTTGATCCAGGTGTAGCCAGATGTTGCAGGTTGTTACTGTCGCGGCGGCGAGGCCGGTGCCTGATCGCTCGCGGCCGTGGTCAGGCCGGCCGGTCGAGTGCCAGGCCGCGATCGGTTGCCCAGGTCAGTTTGGTCATGGCGCCGGTGTCGAGCAGCGGCGCGTCCTGGTCGTTGAGGACCTTGACCATCAGTTCGGCGCCGTCGCTCATCTTGAAAAAGTAGCGGATGGAGTCGCCGACGTAGAGCCGGGTGATGAATTTGGCGGTAATGATGTTATCCAGCTCGCGGCCGGCGCTGGCGATGAACAGGTTCTCCGGCCGCACCGCCAGGATGCAGGGCTGGCCTACCGGCGGGCAGTTGATATCCCGGGCATGCACCCGGTCGCCGTGGGACAGGCTGATCTCGGCCACCAGGCTGTCGTTACTCTCGACCTTGCCGTGGATATGGTTGTTCTCGCCGATGAAGTCGGCGACGAAGGAGTTGGCCGGGGTTTCGTACAGCGCCGAAGGCGGTGCGCACTGCTGCACCACGCCGTCGTTGAACACGGCGATGCGGTCGGACATGGTCAGCGCTTCGGTCTGGTCGTGGGTCACGTAGATGGTGGTGAAGCCGAGCTGCTCATGCAGGCGCTTGATCTCGTACTGCATATGCTCGCGCAGGTTCTTGTCCAGCGCCCCGAGCGGTTCGTCCATCAATACGATGGAGGGCTCGAAGATCAGCGAGCGGGCCAGGGCCACGCGCTGCTTCTGGCCGCCGGAGAGCTGGCCCGGGTAGCGTTTGGCGAAATCGTTCAGCTCCACCAGCGCCAGCGCCTCCTCGACCTTGCGCTTGACCTCGGCCGCCGGCAGTTTGCGCACCTTCAGCGGGTAGGCCAGGTTCTCGCCGATGGTCATGTGCGGGAACAGCGCGTAGTGCTGGAACACCATGCCGATGTTGCGATGGTAGGGGGCGATATCCTGTACCGAGCGGCCATCGATCTCGATAACGCCGCTGGAGACATCCTCGAACCCGGCCAGCATCATCAGACAGGTGGTTTTACCGGAGCCGGAGGGGCCCAGCAGGGTGACGAACTCGCCCTTGCGGATATCGAGGTTGAAGTCTTTGACGACCAGGTTCTTCTGGTCGTAGCTCTTCTTGACGTTGATGAAGCGGACGTACTGCGCGTTGTTGTCGGTACCTGGCACTGAGAAACCCCTTGGTTTTCGCATCCGGTTGGTGCTCGATGGGTTCACCCTGAGCAAGCAGCATACCAACCCCTTCCAGATGCGATGAAACGGGCGATCCAAGGGTTGGGCTTGTTCAACGAATAGACCATTTGGGCGGTGTTTGCATAGTTTTGGTGCCACTGCTGCACATTCTTGGTGAAACCCGGTTATGGCAGTGGAAAAATCTAACGTTACGAATATTCACACTTTCTAATCTCTGGTTAGAGCGTGAAATTTCCGTGTGTTTCCAATAGTGTCATGGGATTGGCAGCGGGTATTTTGGGGCGGGAGCGGCAGCCTGCTCCAGATCGGGCACAGAGTCGGTGCCGGCTCCGACGCCGCGCCACAGGGTGACCGCGTAGAGGCCGCCCAGGACCATGTACTCGCGTTCCCCCTGCAGCTGCCCCGGCAGCAGACTGTCGAAACAGACGATCTTGGTCAGCGGCACCTGCGTTTGCAGCACCTGATCGCCGAAACGCAGAGCCTCCTCCGGATCGAGGGTGAAGGAGCTGAGGTTGTTGAACAGCTTGACCGGCTGGCCCTGCTGCTCGCCAAACAGCTGGCCGCGGCTGCCGCGGTAGAGGGTCAGGTGGCTGCGCCCGGGGTAGCGCAGCTGCAACTCGTGCTGGCAGAAGGTGTAGAGCAGGTCGAGCTGGATATCCAGGGCGTTGGTGTTGTGCACGCCGCGCACCCGCTCGGCCATGAAGCGGTCGTAGGCGTCCGAATCCGGCGACGGGATCGGTTCCTTGTGGAAGCGGGTCAGCAGGCCGAAGCGGGATTCGACCCAGCCTTTCCATACCGCGCCTTCGCGACTGTCGGCATCGAACAGCCAGCCGCGCAGCAGGCGGCTGTAGTGCGCCCGCGGCCGCAGCTGCGGCTCGTCCAGCTCGGAATCCGGCAGGTCGTCGGCCGGCAGGCGAAACCTGAGAGTCATATAATCGCGAAAGCAGCGCAGGCGGCCGGCGGCGTCGGCTTCCCTGTCGAGGCGTTCGATCAGGTCGGCATAGAGCACGTCGATGCCGTCGATCTGTAGCGCTACCGGGTGGGCCTGATAGGCCAGGCTGGCGATGAGCTGCGCCGGCAGATTGCAGTGGTTAAGCGGTAGCAGCGCCTGCTGTGGGGGGTACAGTTCCATTCCGACTCGACCGGGTTGCGGGTAAACCCGATCGAGCATAACAGGGCGGGAAACACCGCAGCCCTGATGCAGGTCGGGTTCAGCCAAAGTGTTCGCCGTTCTCATAGTAACGGTGCGCTTCGAGCGCCGTGAACCAGATATCGACACTCTCATATCCCAGGCGTTGGGTCCACTCGGTCAGCCGCTTCGCTACCCAGTCCTGGGTGTCCTGGCCGCGATCGAACCAGAGCACTTCGATGGTCGGCGCCGGCTGCTGCAGAACGCCGTCGCGGATGAAACTGGAGTGAACCGCCTCCAGCGTGAACCAGTCGCGCGGCGTATCGAGGTGTTCGGCGAGTTGGCTCACCAGCTCGCTGCTACCCTCGCAGGCGCGTTCGGCCGGGATACCGCGTAGTCGAATCTGTGGCATTTTGATCTCAGTATGGATAAAACGACCAGTCTGGTTGGTTTATCCAGTGCTGTCCAGTGTTTGGGGCTCAGGGGGTCAGCAGCAGCTGCACATCGGGCAGTGCCAGCTGCTGCGGCCGTCCGCCCAGCAGTGCGGCGGGGGCCACCAGCAGGTCGCAGTGCCAGGCCTGCAGCAGCCGCCCCAGGCTTGCCGGTTCCAGTGCCGCGATCGAGGCGATGGCGTCGACCAGCTGGGGAGGGCGGTCAAGTTGGTGCCAGGGCGAGCTCGGTAGTGCCAGCAGCAGCAGCGGGGTCTGGGTCTCGCGGCTGATCTGGCGGGCGAGGTTCAGGGCGCGCTCCGATGCCGGGTCGCCGGCATCCACCACCGCCAGGTGCGGTGCAACCCGGGGCAACGGGCGGCTGCCGCGGTAGCGCCGGCTCGGGGCGGCGCGTAACACCGCCGCGTCGGTGTCCGGTTGCAGCGGGGCGGTGGCATCGATCCGGGCCAGTTTCCAGCGCAGTTGCTGGTTGTCGCTGAGCCGCTGCAGCTCCCGCGTCAGGTATTGCAGCAACTGTTTGCTCTGGCGTTCGAGGTTATGGCTATCGAGGGCGCGGCTGGCGGCGGTACTGCGGCAGATTTCGGTGATGAACGGCAGGTTGGCGAGCAGCGTCAGGTGTTCATCCTCTTCGATCTGGGCCAGCAGCTCGGCATCCAGGGCCCGTGCCAGGGCGGCATAGCCGGCCAGTCGGGCCGGCTCGATCGCTTCCAGGGGCAGACGCAGGATCAGACGACGTACCATCTCGCTCACCTCAATCTTTTTTGCTGCCGCTGAGTTTGCGCGCCTGCTCGGTCCAGTCCAGCAACTGCTGCTGGACACAGCCGTTGACGCTGGCCGGCGGGTAACGTCCCTCTTCGTCCGCCTGGCCGGGATCGCGCTCGAACAGCAGCTCGATCAGCTCATCCAGTTCGCTGACGGCGTAGATGCTGAACAGGCCGTCGCGACAGGCGTCGACCACGGTCTGGTCGAGTACCAGGTGGTCGACATTGGTACGGGGGATGATGACCCCCTGGCTGCCGTCCAGGCCGCGGCTCTGACACAGTTCGAAGAACCCCTCGATCTTCTCGTTGACGCCGCCGATCGCCTGGATCTGCCCCTGCTGGTTGATCGAGCCGGTGACGGCGAACGACTGCCGGATCGGCAGCCCGCTGATCGCCGACAGCAGCACGCACAGCTCCATTGCCGAGGCGCTGTCGCCGTCCACCGGACCGTAGGACTGCTCGAACACCAGGCTGGCGTGCAGCGTCAGCGGCGCATTGCGGGCGTAGCGGGCGCCGATGCAGTTGGCGAGGATCATCACCCCCTTGGAGTGCAGCGGCCCGCCCAGCTCCGCCTCGCGCTCGATATCGATCAGCTTGCCGTTGCCGAGGCGCGCGGTGGCACTGATCCGGCTCGGCTTGCCGAAGCGCTGGTCGCCTAGCTGGAACACCGACAGGCCGTTGCCCTGGGCGATCGCCTTGCCGCTGCTGGCGACCAGGATGGTGCCGCGCTCGATCTGTTCCTGCATCAGTTCGGAGTACTGGCTGCTACGGGTGCGCTCCATCTTCAGCGCCTGGTTGACGTGTTCCGCCTCGACCTGGCCGTTGCCGGCGCGCAGGGCGTAGTAGCTGGCTTCGCGCAGCAGGTCGACCAGCTTGCCGCGGTTCAGCGATAGCTTGGCGCTGTCATCGCTCTGGCGCGAGCTCTGTTCGATGATCCGCTCTAGCCCGGGGCGGCTGAACGGCACCAGCCCCTCCTCCTTGATCAGCAGCGCGATCAGCCCCAGGTAACTCTCCAGGTTGTCGCGGCTGCGGTCGAGCTGCTCGGAGAAATCGGCGTATACCTTGAACAGCGAGGTGAACTCCGGGTCGTAGGCTTTCAGCAGGTAATAGAGGCGCCGTTCGCCGATCAGGATGACCTTCAGCTGCAACGGGATGGGCTCGGCCTCCAGCGAGCGGGTGCCGCTGATGCCGTACATCTTCTCCAGCGGGTCGATGCGAACCTCCTGATTGCGCAGCGCCCGTTTCAGCCCCTCCCAGGCGAACGGAAAGCTGAGCAGCTTCAAGGCGTCGAGGATCAGGTAGCCGCCGTTGGCGCGGTGCAACGCGCCGGGCTGGATCAGGCTGAAGTTGGTGCTGAGCATGCCGAACTGGGCCTGGTACTCGATGCGGCCGACCAGGTTCTGGTAGCTGGGAATATCCTCGACCACCACCGGCGCGCCGTTCTGGCCGTCATGGCTGACCAGTACATTGATGCCGTAGCGGTGGAACGCTTCGGAGCGCGCCAGCTTGTGCAGCGGGGTTTTGCTGTTCTCCTCCTTGTCCTGGGCGAAGAAGTCGTCGACGTTCTCGATCATGTCCTGGTGGACCTGGTCGAGGAACTCCAGCACCGGGCGCTGGGCGCCATACTTTTCGCGCAGTCCGGCCAGGGCCGGGTCGATGACGTTGTGGGTGATCTCGTCGTCCAGCTCGCGGATCCGGTCGCGATGCTCCTGTTGCAGTTTGGGCAGGTCGCGGATCAGTGTCATCAGCTCGGCGTTCAGCTCCTCCAGCGCCTGCTTGATCCGCGACTGCTCCTGCTGCGGCAGCTCCTTGAACTGGTCCGGCGTCATCAGCTTGCCGTCGTGCAACGGCCCCAGGGTATAGCCGGCCGGGGTGCGCATCAACGTGATCTGCTGCTCGTGAGCCTTCTCGCCGAGGGCCTTGAACTGGCTCTCCTCGCGCTGCTCGAACTCGTCGGAAAGCTCCTGCACCCGGTTGCGGTACTCGTCGCCCTTGAAGGTGGCCGGGATCAGCAGCAGCAGGCGTTCGATCAACTGCTCCATGTCGCGCTGCAGCTCCTGGCCCGAGTGCTGGGGCAGCCGCAACATGCGCGGCTCCTGCGGGCGTTCGAAGTTGTGCACGTAACACCAGTCCTCCGGTGCCTCGCCGCTGGCGGCCTCGGCGTTGATCAGACGCGATACCAGTTCGCGCCGCCCGACGCCGGTGGAGCCGCTGACGAACAGGTTGTACCCGGTGTGATGCATGCCGACGGCAAACTGCATCGCGTCGACGGCGCGATCCTGGCCCAGGGCGGAGTAGTCCGGGGTCAGGTCGGTGGAGGTGTTGAAACCGAAGCCGCTGAGGTCGCAGCGGTGATAGAGCTGGTCGGCGGCGAGGGGCGTTAGGTCGGTCATCACGGCGTCCTTAATGTTGAGCATACCTGCTTAATGGCGACACCTACTTAGCTACTTAGTCAGTGGCGACACCTATAAAATAGAACATGCGTTGGTGTCTGTAAGATGATGCCGGTCAGATCAACAGCGCGCCGCCCCCGGCCAGCAGGGTCAGCAGCAGGCCAGGCCAGAGCTCGCGCAGCAGGTCGAGGCCGCCGGCGAGGGTGGCCAGGATCCCCTTGACCAGGGTGTTGGTCAGCGCCGCCAGCGTGATGCCGACCACCGCCGTGTTGTCCCCGACGCTGTCGCGGGCCAGGCGCGCCAGGGTCAGGGTGATGGCGTCCACGTCGGTCAGGCCGGCGACGAGCGACACTATCCACAGCCCCTGTTCGCCGATCAGGGCGCGTACCGCCTCGGTCGCCAGCATGATCGCCGCCAGCAGCAGGCCGAACTTCAGCGCCGGCACGATCTCGAACGGCGAGGTCGCCAGCGCCGAGGTGCTGACCTGGCCGTGCTTCTCATCCCGTTTCCACAACCACAGCGCCGACAGCAGGCTGGCCAGGCACATCGCCAGCATCGGTACCGCCAGCGGCTTGAGCAGGGCCGCGTTGACCACGGCGACCTCGAACAGGATACGCGGATACATGATGGCGCTGGCCAGCAGGATACCGCCGGCGAGCAGGCGGTACAGCGGGACCTGCCGGCTCATCTTGGCCAGGCTCAGGGTCAGTGCGGTACTGGAGGCGATGCCGCCGAGGGCGCTGGTGATCATCACCCCCTTGTCGGGGCCGGTCAGGCGCATGGCGAAATAGGCGCTGAGGCTGATGCCGGCGATCAGTACCACCAGCAGCCAGATCTCGTAGGGGTTCAGCGCCTGCCAGGGGCCGAAGCCGCGGTTGGGCAGGACCGGCAGCAGTACCGCCGAGATCAGCGCCAGTTGCAGTATGCCGCGCAGTTCCGGCGCGCTGAGCCGTTCCAGCCACTGGTGCAGGGTCTCCTTGAAGTGCAGCAGCAGGCTGGTGATGACGGCACCGGCCACCGCCAGCGTGGCCTGGTCGAGGGCGACCAGCAGGCCGAACAGGTAGGTCAGTACCCCGGCCACCAGCGTGGTGATGCCGTAATCGTGGTCCTCGTCGCTGTTGAGCCAGTGGGCCATGCCGAGCAGCCCCATCACGCCGACCAGCCCGGCCACCGCCAGCAGCGGCGTCAGCTCGGTGCTGAGCTGGCCGGTCAGCTGCCCGGTTATCGCCAATAGGGTGAAGGTACGGATGCCGGCGATGCGCCCGCCCGAGCGGATGTTGCGGTCGTGCCAGCCGCGCTCGAGGCCCAGCAGCAGGCCCAGCGCAGTGGCGGTCAGCAGTTGCAGTAGCGGATCGGAAAGCAACGGGTCACTCCTGGCGGTCGGCAAAGGCTCTATCCTCACCGAAAGCTTAGCGAAAAAAAAGGCGCCATATAGGCGCCCAAGGCTTAGAGCATCAGGAGTATTACAAGAGGCTTACATATGGCCTTCGTTCTCGTAACGGATGTGCCAGCTCAGTGCTTCTTCGAGCAGATGAGGTGTGTGCATACCGCGGCCTGAGTGCAGGGCGCGTTCGTAATAGTCGAGCAGGGCCGGTTTGAAGTCCGGGTGGGCGCACTTGTTGATGATCTCGTGCGCACGCTGGCGCGGCGACAAACCACGCAGGTCGGCCAGACCCTGTTCGGTGACGATGATCTTGACGTCGTGCTCGGTATGGTCGACGTGGGAGACCATCGGCACGATGGCGGATATAGCACCATCTTTAGCGGTCGATGGGGAGACGAAAATCGACAAATAACCGTTGCGGGCGAAGTCGCCGGAACCACCGATACCGTTCATCATCCGCGTACCCATGATGTGGGTGGAGTTGACGTTGCCGTAGATGTCCGCTTCGATCAGGCCGTTCATGGCGATGATGCCGAGACGACGGGCCAGCTCCGGATGGTTGCTGATATCCTGCTGGCGCAGGATGATCTTGTCCCGGTACAGGTCGATGTTTTCGTCGAACTCCTTGATCCCGTCGGGGCTCAGCGAGAAGGCGGTGGCGGAGGCGATCTTCAGCGTGCCGGATTTCAGCATCTTCAGCATGCCGTCCTGAATCACCTCGGTGAACGCGGTCAGATCCTTGAACGGACCGGCATCCAGCCCTTCGAGTACGGCGTTGGGGATGTTGCCCACGCCGGACTGGATCGGCAGCAGCTCTTTCGGCAGGCGCCCAGCGGCGATCTCGCGCTCGAAGAAGTCGAGGATGTGGCCGGCGATGCGCTTGGAGACGTCGTCGGTCGGTTTGAACGGGCTGTTACGGTCGGCGGCGTCGGTTTCGACCACGGCGATCACCTTGTCCAGCGGGCAGGGCATGTACTTCTCGCCGATGCGGTCGGCCGGATCGGTCAGCATGATCGGTTTGCGGTTCGGCGGCAGCGCGGTGCCATAGTAGACGTCGTGCATCCCCTCCAGCTTGGCGTTCTGCTTGTAGTTCACTTCGAGGATGATCTTGTCGGCCTGCTCGATCCAGGTCTTGTTGTTGCCGACGGAGGAGGAGGGGATCAGGCTGCCGTCTTCGCGGATCCCGGCCACTTCGATGACGGCCAGATCCATGTGCCCGAGGAAACCGGACCAGGCGTACTGGGAGACTTCGGACAGATGGTAATCGATGTAGTTCATCTCGCCGTTGTTAATACGCTGGCGGCAGATCGGGTCGGTCTGGAACGGCAGACGCATCTCGATACCGTCGACGGCGGCCAGGACGCCGTCCAGTTCGGGGGCGGTAGAAGCGCCGGTCAGGACGCTGATCTGGAACTTGGGACCGCCCTCTTCATTGATCTTGCGAATACGTTCGGCCAGGGCACCCGGGATGGCTTTCGGGTAGCCGGCACCGGTAAAGCCGCTCATGCCCACACGGGCGCCTGCCGGTATCAGGGCGGCTGCATCGTCGGCGCTCATGATCAGCGATTTCAGCGCGTCACAGTGGATACGGGATTCGGTGCGTGTGGACTCGTTGGACATATGCTCTCCTGTCGGGATTGTCGACAATCTTATGTTTTTAATCTACTTAGTTTATGTGGGGTATTTTCAAGAGGCTGATTATATAAGGGGTGTGGAGGGGCGTAAGCTGAATAGCCTAGTGCTTTAGTCTAAATATGGCAAAATATTGTTGACATTATGTAGTAATCAGCATCACTCTGTTGCCGACTGAACAACCTTCATGCCGCTTGCGTGCGACCAAAGTTGCAATGTCGCGGGGTGTGGCGGCGGGGTACGGCTTGATCCTGCGACGAGTCCCTTCGCCGAACGCAAAACGGGCGGCTCCGTTACCGGACCCGCCCGTTTCGATAGGGGACGCCGTGCCCCGGCCTGAGCCTCAGCTCTTCTTCTTCAGCGGCGCAAAGCCATCGGCTGATACCGGTGCGCTGCTGCGGCGCTTGCCGATCTGCTTCTGGTCGCGCAGACGCTTTTTCACCTTCGGCTTGTCAGCCTCTTTTTTCTTCGGCTCTTTCTTCTTGGTGCCGGCCGCCTTGCCGTTGCTCTTGACCTTCTTCGGCCCGGTGTAACTGCCGCCCAGACCCGGCAGTGTGCGCGGCTCCATCTGCAGCTTCAGGTAGCGCTCGATACTGGCTTTCAGGTTCCACTCGTTGGGTGCGATCAGGCTGATCGCCAGCCCCTGCTGGCCGGCACGGCCGGTACGGCCGACGCGGTGGACATGTTCATCGCCGCTGCGCGCCAGGTCGAAGTTGATCACCAGGTCGATCCCCTCGATATCCAGGCCGCGGGCGGCGACGTCGGTGGCGATCAGGATATTGATCCGCCCCTCGCGCAGCAGGTTCAGGATGCGGGTGCGCTGCGGCTGGTCCAGCTCGCCGTGCAACACGCCGACCCGCAGCTCGCCGCTGCGCATCTTGTCGCCGAGGGTTTCCGCCAGCGCGCGGGTGTTGGTGAACACCAGCGCCTTTTGGTAGCTCTCGTGGCTCAGCAGCCAGCGTAGCTGGCGCTCCTTCAGCTCGACGCCGTCGGCCAGGATCACCTGCTGCCGGATATTGGCCAGCTCGCTCTGCGCCGTGGCCAGTTCGATCTTCTGCGGCTCGCGCAGCACACTGTCGATGACCGCGCCGAGCCCCTTGGTGTTCAGGGTGGCGGACAGCAGCAGGGTCTGGCGCTCAGTGCGGCAGGCGTCGGTGATGAAGGTCACCTCGTCGCGGAAACCCATGTCGAGCATGCGGTCGGCTTCGTCGAGGACCAGGAACTCCAGGTCGTCGAAATCGATATTGCCCTTCTCCAGGTGCTCTTTCAGGCGGCCCGGGGTGCCGACGATGATCTCGGGGTTCTTGCGCATGCGCGCGGCCTGGTTCTGGTAGTTCTCCCCGCCGCAGACGCTGATGGCACGGACCTGGGTAAAGGCAGCCAGCTGTTCGCACATCTTGCAGACCTGGTCGGCCAGCTCACGGGTCGGGGTCAGGATCAGGGCGCGGGTACCGCTACGCGGGGCGGGCTGGTCGACGCAGCGCTGCAACACAGGCAGCAGGAACGCGACCGTTTTACCGCTGCCGGTTTCGGCGCTGATCAGTAGATCGGCCCCATCCAGTGCCGGCGGCAGGACCGCCTGCTGCACCTCGGTGGGAGTGGAAAAACCCAGGTTATCCAGCGCTTTCAACAGGCGCTCATGTAAAGAAAACTCGGCGAACACGGTGGGAAGAGTCTCCGGGACAAGTGTGTTTCAAAGGGAGGCTTTAAGTTCGGTGAATCCTAGCAGAAAAGCCGTTGCAATGCCGGTTATCCTTTGACCTTCCGCATCGGTTCGGCGCCGGCCGCCGGCCGCGGGCATCTGCCCCAGCGTTGTTCCCCGAGTTATCCACACAATTCTTGGATAACCGGCGTGGGACATTTTTTGCGATAGGTCATGACTATTGACTGGTTTTTTATAATTAATTTTTTGTTGTTTCTGCGCCTCGTTAGACTGCTCTCAAGGTTCAGGACGCAACGCGGCCTGACATTTTCAAACCGTTCCGAGGAGAGTTTTCATGTTGCAGAATCGCGAAGGTCAGCGCGTACCCGACGTCATTTTCCCGCTCCGTGTCGGCAACGATTGGGCCGAAGTCAGCACGGCCGATCTGTTTGCCGGCAAGACCGTGGTGTTGTTTGCGCTGCCGGGCGCCTATACGCCGACCTGTTCCAGCACCCACCTGCCGCGCTACAACGAGCTGGCGCCGGTCTTCCGCGCCGAAGGGGTCGACAGCATTATCTGCCTCTCGGTCAACGACCCCTTTGTCATGAACGCCTGGGCGGCGGACCAGAAAGCGGACAACATCTACATGCTGCCGGACGGTAACGGCGACTTCTCCGCCGGTATGGGGATGCTGGTAGAGAAGCGCGAACTCGGCTTCGGTAACCGCAGCTGGCGCTACTCGATGCTGGTGAAGGACGGCGTGATCGAAAAGATGTTCATCGAGCCGAATAAACCGGGCGACCCGTTCGAGGTGTCCGATGCCGACACGATGCTGAATTACATCAACCCCAAGGCGCAGTTGCCGAAACGGGTATCGCTGATCACCAAACCGGGCTGTCCGCACTGCATCCGGGCCAAGAGACTGTTGATCGACAACGGCCTGAACTACGAGGAGATCCCGCTGGGGCAGAACAGCATCAGCTACTCGACACTGGCGGCAATCAGCGGCCGGGGTACGGTGCCGCAGATCTACATCGATGGCGAACACGTGGGCGGTGCCGACGAGCTGGAGGTGTGGCTCGGGGCCCGGGCTTCCTGACGATCGGCTCGGTGTTCTTCCTGGGGCGTCTGCGGACGCCCTTTTTGGCTGCTGCCGTTGTCGTCCGGATTTTTGTCGGGACTTTTGCCTGGATGTCTGCTTGGATTTTTGTCCGGGCTATGGCTTGCCTGGGGGCCCGGTATTGGTTAGAACTCGGTAACCCCTGTCGTTTAGAACCGAGGCGTGGATGCGGTACACGATTTTGCTGTCGATCCTGTTGTTGCTGGCCGGATGTAGTTCGGCCCCGGTCTATCCCCCGGGGCAGCAGCAGGAGTTGCGCGCGGCGCTGGAGCGGCAATATCGCCAGTGGCGCGGGACGCCCTACCGGATCGGGGGATTGGATCGTCGCGGCATCGATTGTTCCGGTTTCGTCTATCGCACCTTCGAGCAGCTCTACGGCCTGCATCTGCCGCGTACCACCGAGGAGCAGGTGGAGGTGGGCGAGAAGGTCCGGCGCGAGGCGTTGCAGGTGACGGACCTGGTGTTCTTCAAGACCGGCTGGCGTACCCGCCATGTCGGTATCTATCTGGGCGAGGGACAGTTCCTGCACGCCTCGACCAGCCGCGGGGTGGTCATCTCGTCGCTGGACAACCCCTATTGGAAACGCCATTACTGGACCTCTCGTCGGGTGTCATCCCTGTCGCACTAACGGCTCACTTTTGCACGGGCCTGTGAGCAACCTTCTTTGGCTGTTGATAAAATCTTTGGATAAGTTTTTGGATCAGCTCTCCGCCTGTTTGTAAATAGCGAAATCATAGTGAAATCGGGGTTGACTTTCGTTCCCTGTTGCTAACTTGATGCAAGCCGAGCAATAAATGTACGCTTTGTTACAGGCCAGTAATGACGGGGTCTGTAAGCGGTGCTCCTATGGCTTTCCAAAACTTATGCAGAGAGTTGTTAACAGATTGTGTGTGCAACCCGAAATCCCGGCGAGGACACCCGCTCGGGGGTGTTATATCTGTGGGTAAGGTTGTTGAAATCAGCGGGTTGAAGGCGCTCTTCGGTATGCCGTAGCGCTGGGTTCAGCGTCTGCACCGGGTTGGCTGTGGATGAATGCCGCCAAAAGTGGAGTAGGAGCAGATCCGCTTTCTAGCTATGCTTGGCGGCGTTTGCGTAATAACGGTGGAGTGCGGTTATGTTGGGGCGAGCGTGGTGGCGGCGGGCGTGGCGAATAGCGGTGGCGAGCCTCGTCGTTGTACTCGGCGGCTGTGGTTCGTCCGAGCCGCCGTTGCGCCTGGGCACCAATCTATGGCCCGGTTATGAACCCTTTTATCTGGCCCGGGACCTCGGTTACCTGCAGAGCCGGCAGGTACATCTGATCGAACTGCTCTCCGCCAGCGAAGTGATTCGCGCCTACCGTAACGGCGCGCTGGATGCAGCCGCGCTGACGCTCGATGAAGCGCTGTTGCTGATCGACGACGGCGTTCCCGCCCAGATCGCCCTGGTCACCGATACCTCGCACGGTACCGATCGTATCCTGGCGCGTGAAGCGCTGCAGATGCGAGAGCTGCAGGGCAAGCGGATCGGCGTGGAAACCACCGCTTTGGGTGCCTATATGCTGACGCGGGCGTTGATGCTGAACGACCTGAGCAGCGAACAGGTTCAGGTCGTGCCGCTGGAGCTGGATCGGCACGAGCAGGCTTACCTGCGGGGAGAGGTCGATGCCGTGGTGACCTTCGATCCCGTCGCCTCCCGGTTGATGCAGCAGGGCGCGCGAAGCATCTTCGACAGCAGCATGATTCCCGACGAGATCGTCGATGTGCTGGTGGTACGGCCGGAGCTGGCGACGCAGCGGCCCGAACAGTTGCGGCACCTGCTCGACGGCTGGTTCCGGGCCCTGGACTACCTGCAGCGCGAGCCGCAACAGGCCACCGAGTTGATGGCGGTACGGCTCGACATGAGCGCCGAGCAGTTCGAGCGCTCGGTGGCGGGGATCCGGATTCCCGACCGGGCCCATAACCGCGAGCTGCTGCTCACCCCGGCATTGCGCGCCCAGGCCGAACGCCTGAGCCGACTGATGCTCGAGCAGCGGTTGATCTCGCACCCGCTTGCACTCGATGATCTCGTCGTTTCCCGGGAGGTACTGGAGTGACCCGGGAGCTGTGTCAATGATCCGAGAGTTGTGTCGATGATCCGAGAGTTGTGCCAATGAGAAGTTTCCGCCTGTCTATGCCCCCAATCCGCCGTCTTGTCCCGGGCCTGATTCTGATGTTGGGAGGGCTGGGGTTGGCAACCGCCTACTTCATCGTGCGCCCCTACCTGTTCTCGTTGACCGAAGACAATACCCGTAGCGAGATCACCTACAACCTTAACCGGCTGCAGGGCACCCTCGAATACCTGCTGATGCAGGGGGACAGCGACGGGATTCGGCGGGAGGTGGCCGCGAACAGTGCGCATCGGGACCTGAAGCACCTGGTCGTCGTCGATGCCGCAGGAAAGGTCCTGGCCTCCTCGCGGCTGGCGATGGTGGGGCGCCCGCTCGAGAGCGTCGGCTTGCACTATTCGCGGCAGCAGCTGCGGCAGGCGCTGGAGTCGCACACGGTCAGGCTGGAGCGGCGCTCCAACGGGGAAAATACCCTGTATGGCATCGTGCCGCTGCGGTTTCCGGATCCGAACCGGATCCGGCCCGACAGTTGGGGCGCGGTGCTGATCGAGCTGGATATGGATCAGGCCAACCGTTACCTGATTCAGGGGATAGAGCGGATCTTCCTGTGGGTGGCCGGCGCTATCCTGTTGTTCAGTCTGCTGTTATGGCTGGGTTTCGAGCGCCTGATCAGCCGTAGGCTGCAATCGATCGGCATCGGTATCGCGGCTATCGAGCGGGACGATTACGAAGATCAACTGGTGTTGCCGGGGCACGACGAGCTGGCACAGATCTCCCGGGCCATGGATCGGCTGGGGCGTTCGTTGCGGCAGAGCCACCGCGATCTGAGCCGGCAGCATGCGCAGTTCGACAGCTTCATGCGCCATGTTCCGGCGCTCGTCAGCATCGTCGACCAGCGGGGGATATTCCGTTTCGTCAATGATCGTTTCGTCGCCAATACCGGGGTGAATCCGGGCCAGGAGGGGTTGAGCCTGGCCGAGGTTTATCCACCGTACCTGGCCCAGCGCCACGGTGACCTGAACCGGCAGGTACTCGAATCCGGTGTGCCGCTGCAGATGGAGATGAGCACCGGCACCGGGGGCGATAGCCGCAGTTGGTTCCTGGCGAAATTCCCGCTTGGCGATGCGACCGGCGACGAGGCGCTGGTGGGCACCGTGGCCCTCGACATCACCCAGCAGGAGCAGAGTGAGAGCCTGGTGCGACTGACCCAAAGTATCTTCGAGCATACCGCGGAGGGGATCATCGTCACCGATGCCGAGCAGCGCATCGTCGAGATCAACCGCTCCTTCGCCCGTATCAGCGGCTACGACAAGGCCGCGCTATTGGGCCAGACCCCGGCCATGTTCCGCTCCGGGGACGGCGACGAGGCGATCTACGGCCAGCTGCGCGCCGCGCTGAGTTCCCAGGGCTACTGGCAGGGAGAGATGGTGAACCGTCACCGGGATGGCTCGTTGCTGCCGCTGCGACTGTCGATCAGCAGCATCGTCGACCGCGACGACAGGGTCAGCGGCTATTTCGCCATCTACCAGGATATCCGGGCGGAGAAACGCGCCGAGCAGGCGCTGCGCGAGCTGGCCTACCACGACACGCTGACGGGACTGTATAACCGGGCCTCGTTCAAGCAGAAGATCGGCGATGCGCTGGAACGCCTGGGCCGGTTGGGAGAGGCGTTCGGCGTGCTGTTCCTCGATCTCGACCGTTTCAAGGAGATCAACGATACCCTCGGGCACGAGAGGGGCGACGAGCTGCTGGGGCAGGTGGCGCAGCGTATCGAGACCCAGCTGCGGGCGCTCGATATCGCCTGCCGTCTCGGCGGCGATGAGTTTATCGTCCTGGTGCCGCAGGTCGGCGCGGAGCGGGAGCTGGCCAGTCTGGCCCAGCACCTGATCGAGGTGTTGGGACGGCCGTTCCGTGTTGGCGATTACGATGCCCGCATCGGTTGCAGCATCGGCATCGTGGTGGCGCCGCGCGACGGCAACGAGATCGATACGCTGATGCGGAACGCTGATGCGGCGATGTACCACGCCAAGGAGAGCGGGCGCGGACGTTACGCCTTCTTCGATGCCGAGATCGACGCCCGCAATCGACGCCTGATGCTGATCAAGCAGGGGCTGCGTACCGCTCGTCAGCGGGGCGAACTGAGCCTGGTCTACCAGGCCGAACTGGAGCCGGTTCACGGTGAGGTGGTGGCCTACGAGGCACTGATGCGTTGGGACAGTGCGGAGCTCGGTGCGGTATCGCCCGCCGAGTTCATCGCCGTGGCGGAGGAGTCGGATCTGATCGAAGAGTTGACCCACTGGCTGATCCAGCAGGTTACCACCGATGCCCTGCATCCGGCGCTGCTTGGCAGCCGGATTGCGCTCAATATCTCGCCGCGCCAGTTCCGCAGCGAGAGTTGGCTGGCGCAGATTCGTACCGCCCAGGCCGAATTGGGGCTGGATCCCCGGCGCCTCTGTATCGAGGTGACCGAGAGTGCGCTGGTGGACGATTTCGAACATGCCCGGGGGCAGTTACAGGCGTTGAAGCGGATCGGGGTGCAGGTGGCGATAGACGACTTCGGTACCGGTTACTCCTCGCTGGCCTATCTGAAGCGCCTGCCGATCGATTATCTGAAGATCGACCGCTCCTTCGTCGCCGATATCGGCCAGGATGCCGACGACCAGACCATCGTCAGCACGGTGATCGTCATGGCCCACGAGTTGGGGATCCGGGTCATCGCCGAAGGGGCGGAAACCGAGGCCCAGGTCGCCTTCCTGCGAGCGCAGGGCTGCGACCTGATTCAGGGCTATTACTACGCCAAACCGCTGCCGTTGAGTGAACTGGCGTGCACTCTGTAGCCAATTGATCAAGGCGCGTACAGCCAGGACGCCGAGTTCGTTACAAAAACGAGAAAAATGCGCTAAGTGGTTGACAGTAAAAATTTAGACGGTAATATTTGCGCCCATCCTTACGGAGGGATGGCTGAGTGGTTGAAAGCACCGGTCTTGAAAACCGACGAGTCGCGAGGCTCCCAGGGTTCGAATCCCTGTCCCTCCGCCATTAAGTAAGGATGTTGTGTTTAGGGTTATTCCTCGATAGCTCAGTTGGTAGAGCAGTAGACTGTTAATCTATTGGTCGCAGGTTCGAGTCCTGCTCGAGGAGCCAACCCTGTAGTCCGCAAGGACTGCGAAGCAGAGTTAGAGCGGGTCGTTAGCTCAGTTGGTAGAGCAGTTGGCTTTTAACCAATTGGTCATAGGTTCGAGTCCTATACGACCCACCACTCTACACTCACCCCCGGCGGGTCGTTAGCTCAGTTGGTAGAGCAGTTGGCTTTTAACCAATTGGTCATAGGTTCGAGTCCTATACGACCCACCATTTTTCTTTTCCCTTGGTTTTCCCTACCGCTAGTCGAAGCTCCTTTTCGCATCGTTAATCCTTTGCTCCAGTGCTCAGTGCTCAGTGCTCCCGAGCGCGACCATCGTTGCGACGTATCTCTATTTCGACCTTATCCTGTTTTGGTGTCGTTCTGACGTCAGCCGCGTGTCCACCCAGCGCATGCCGCTGCCGCGTCATGGCGCCGGTTGCGGGTGATGCCTGCCATGCCGGGCTGGGTTAACCTGGGGCGAGAAGGTTGTCGGGGGAGAGTGGAAATCCTCATCGGGTATTCGGGGGCGGTGGTCGTGAAAGTAGGGCTACAAGGGGTAAGAGTATGCGTTTAGGCGTTGATTTGGGTGGCACCAAGATCGAGATCGTCGCGCTCGATGAAGCCGGCCATACGCTGTGGCAGCAGCGTATCCCGACCCCACAACAGGATTATGCGGGCACGGTTGAGGCGATAGCCGGGCTGGTGTTGCGGGCCGAGGCGCAGTTGCAGCAAATGGGCAGCGTAGGGGTCGGTATTCCCGGGGCGGTATCGCGTAAAACCGGACGGGTTAAAAACGCCAACTCGACCTGGTTGATCGGCGAGGATCTGCAGGGCGATCTGGAACGGCGCCTGCAGCGCCCGATCAAGCTGGCCAACGACGCCAACTGTTTTGTGCTGTCCGAAGCGACTGACGGCGCCGCGCGGGGCGCGGAGGTGGTATTCGGGGTGATTATCGGCACCGGCTGTGGCGGCGGTGTCGTCGTCAACGGTCGGATCCTGGACGGTATCAACGCCATCGGCGGCGAGTGGGGGCATAACCCGCTGCCCTGGGCCCGGGCCGACGATCTCGCCTTGCCCTGTTACTGCGGTTTGCACGGTTGCAACGAGACCTTTCTGTCGGGCACGGGGCTGCAGGCCCATTATCGCCAGCGTGGCGGCGCTGCCCTGCCGGCGCAGCAGATCATGGCACGGGCGCGCGGCGGAGAGACGCTGGCTGGCAGCTTGATGCGGGACTATTACCGTTGGCTGGCGCAGGGGCTGGCCGGCGTCATCAACCTGCTCGACCCGGATGTGATCGTGCTCGGCGGCGGCATGTCGAATATCGCTGAGCTGTATAGCGAAGTGCCCAGGCTGTGGCAGCAGTGGGTGTTCAGCGATCGCGTGGATACTCGGCTGGTGGCACCGCAATATGGCGATGCCAGCGGCGTGCGTGGCGCGGCCTGGTTATGAGTTATGGGCTATGAGTTGTGAGACGGGGGTTGGTGTCCGGGGTTCAGGGTGAATAATCGATCGCAACGATGTAATAGCAGCTCTCGCTGCCGTCCGGGCGTTGCAGCCAGATCTCCTCATCCACCTGCTTCTTCAGCAGCAGGCGCGCCAGCGGGGCGTCGACGCTGATATAACCGGGCTGGTCGCCGATCTCGTCGGCGCCGACGATGCGATGGCGGCGGGTTTCGCCGTTGTCGTCCTCCAGCGTGACCCAGGCACCGAAATAGATGCGGTTGCGGTCCTCCGGGGCGCGATCGACGACGCTGATGCCGTCGAGCCGCTTCGACAGGTAACGGATGCGGCGGTCGATCTCGCGCAGCTGTTTCTTGCCGTAGATATATTCGGCATTCTCGGAGCGGTCGCCCTGTGCCGCCGCCTCCTTGACCGCCTGGGTCACCTGCGGGCGCTTCTCTTTCCACAGGTACTTCAGTTCGTCATTGAGCCGCTTGTAGCCTTCGGCGGTGATGTAGGCGGAGCTGCGGGGAGCGGGTGGACGCCAGCGGGACATGGATGCTCTCTCGATAAACGTGGTTAACGGCCTGATCGGCAAGCAGTTTGTGGTAAAGAAGTATAACCCTTTGCCGATAATACAGGGATGGGCCGAGGGGCAGGGCAGAAACGGGACGGTAAGCGGGGACGATGAGAAGCGAGGCGATCGAAACGCGGATCGAGAACTACACCGCGCGCCTGCCGCAGGCGGTGCAGTCGTCCAATGGCGCCCAGTTCTCCCTGTTGCTGAGCCTGATCGCGTCCAACCAGGAGCTGTACCGGCCCGGTGCGGCGGCCGAGGCGGGCGCGGGCGGGTTCGCACTGCCGGAGCCCGCACTCTCCCGTTACCCCGATCCCAACGAGTTCTATACCGATGAGCTGGTTGGACGCCTCAACCAGTCGGTCAACGCGGGGCTGCGGGGCGAATATGCCTACCTGGTCAGTCAGGTCGATGTGCAGTCCCAGCTGCCGCGTCGGCAGCGACTGGCGGCGGATAGCTTCGCTCAGGTTGCGCTCGAAGCCAGTGGCCGTATCATGCTCGATACGGTCGATCAGTCGCGCCGCTCCATCCGCACCAGTGCCTGATCTCCGCTCGTCACATAACCGGTAACGCTCTCCTATGACGGTCAAGAATCAATCCCGTGCCATGCTGCTGGGCGCTTCCGCAGTATTGTGCTGGTCCACGGTGGCCAGTGCCTTCAAGCTTTCGCTGCAGTGGCTGACGCCGCTGCAACTGCTGGGCTGGGCCTGCCTGGCGTCGACGCTGGTGCTGCTGCTGGCGGTGGGGCTGCAGCGGCAGTGGGGCGAGTTATCCACAACGCTGAGGGCGCGTCCGCTGTATTACCTGGCGCTCGGTGCGCTGAACCCGACCATCTACTACCTGGTGCTGTTCCGCGCCTACGATCTGCTGCCGGCGCAGCAGGCGCAGGCGATCAATTACACCTGGGCGCTGACGCTGGCGCTGCTGGCGGTACCGCTGCTGAGGCAGCCGCTGTTGCGCCAGGACCTGATCGCGCTGGGCGGCGGTTACCTGGGCGCGCTGTTGATCGCCACCCGCGGCGACCTGCTCGGTCTGCAGTTCGACAGCGTCGAGGGGGTGGTGCTGGCACTGGTCAGCACCCTGCTGTGGGCGCTGTACTGGATCTTGAACACCCGGGCCAGCGCGCCGGCGGCGGTGACGCTGCTGCTCTGTTTCCTGATCGGCACGCTGCTGGTGTGGGGACTGATGCTGTGGCGGGGCGAAGCTGAACTGCCACCCTGGCAGGGGCTGGCGGGGGCGCTCTATGTCGGGGTGTTCGAGATGGGGCTGACCTTCCTGCTCTGGCTCGCGGCGCTGCGCTCGGCCACCCATGTCAGCCGGGTCGGTAACCTGATCTTCCTCAGCCCGTTCCTGTCGCTGCTGTTCATCCGCTGGCTGCTGGACGAACCGATCGCCCCGGCCACCTTCGTCGGCCTGGCGCTGATCGTGGCCGCGGTACTGTACCAGCAGCGCGCGCGGCGGCGTTCAGAGCCAGTGACGACGGCGGAATAGCCAGATCTGCAGGGCCACCAGCAGACAGAGCAGCAGTACGAACAGGGCGAAGGCGTAGGGGCTGTCGGAACCGGGGATACCGCCGACGTTGATGCCGAGCAGGCCGGTCAGGAAGCCCAGCGGCAGGAACACCGCGGAGATCATCGACAGGATATACATGCGCTGGTTGAGCAGGTCGGACTGCAGGCTCATCAGCTGCTCCTGGGCCATCGTGGTGCGCTCGCGGATCACGTCCAGGTCTTCGATATGGCGCAGCAACTGGTCGTTGATCTCGCGCAGCTGCAGACGCTGCTCGACCGGGAACCAGGGCAGGCGCTCGGTCTGCAGCTGGTTCAGTGCATCCCGTTGCGGCCCGAAATAGCGCCGTAACTGGATCGTTTGCCGGCGCACCTCGGCCAGCTGCTGGCGCATCTCCTGGGCGCTGGTGTCGAACAGTTCCAGCTCCTGTCCGGACAGCGTCTCCTCGATATCCTCGACCACATCGCCCATTCGATCGACCATCCGCTCTGCCAGCGCGACCAGGAAATCGGCCACATCGGCCGGGCCCTGGCCGGACTGCAGCGCGTCGACCAGTTCGGTGACCGACATCAGCCGCCGTTTGCGGGTCGAGATTATACGGTGCTCGCTGACGTAGAGACGGATCGACACCATATCCTCGGGATCGGCGCCCGGGTTCAGGTTGACGCCGCGCAGGGCGATCAACAGGCTGTCGTCGATGGGGGTAACGCGCGGGCGGGTGTTCTCGGTCAGCAGCGCGTCGCAGACCAGCTCGTTGAGGTCGCTGCTCTCGAACCAGGCGGCGGTTTCGGGCAGGGTGTAGTCGAAATGCAGCCAGAGCACGCCCTGTTCCGGTTGCCAGGCGACGATCTCGTCACCGGTCAGGTTGCGTGCACCGCCTTTGCCATCCAGGAGCAGTGCGTAGACGGGGGAGGGCAGGGGGTGCATGGCGCTCTGTTCTCCGTACCGGGCTTGGGTTGCGGCTTAGTTGGTTTGCCACTGAATCTTTTCGGACTGACCGTTCTCGACCCGCCACCATTCGTCCGGGTCGTCCCCTTCGCTCCAGCCCGAGGCGATGCAGCGTACCTGGGTGGAGAGCGCGGCGGCGATCTCCAGCGCGCAGTCCAGGTCGCGGATCCAGGGCGTGGCGTCGGAGCGGAACCAGATGCTGATCCAGGCTTTGCCGACCGCCTTTTCGTGGATCATCACCGGCACTTTGGCGCCCTCGATGATGATCTCCAGGGCGTGGGTGCCGCCAACGCTGTTTTGGATCTGAACCGTCTCGCAACGCTGGCCGAGCCAGTCAAGCACCGCGTCCAGGGGGCGGTTCTTGATATACACCTCAATGTCGGGGTGGCGCAGGTCGGTCATCGTTATTGTCCAGAAAGCTGAGGATGCGTAAGACGCTAAGACTAAGGTAGCCAATAGCAGCGAGTATGATGCCGCCCCCGATCAGGATCAAGCCGCCCAGGGCGATCAGCTCGCCCTGCAGG
>QKGH01000373.1 GCA_003250495.1 Marinobacterium sp. | reverse complement strand
CCAGGTCGAGCTGGGTCAGCCACAGGCGCAGATCCAGTTCGAGCTGGAAATAGTCCGGCTCCATGTGCTGGCACAGGTTGTAAAACGCCTTGTTGTGCTCCAGCTCCTTCAGGTGGGCCAGCTCGTGCACGCAGATCATGCGCAGGAACTGCGGCGGCAGGTCGCGAAAGCGAGAGTCGACACGGATCTCCTTCTTCGCTTTCAACTTGCCACCGTGGGCACGGGAGATGCGGGTATGGGTGCCCAGCGCATCGCGCTCGACGGCGATGCGGTCGTCGAACAGCACCTTGGCCAGCGGGTCCGATTTGCGCAGGTAGCGCTGCTTCAACTCCATGACATAGCCATACAGCATCGCGTCGCTGCGAATCTGGTGGCGTTCCGGGTAACGTTTGGCCAGCACGGTGCCGAGGCGCTGCTCGTCGATCAGGCGCTGCACCTGAACCAGGATATGCTCGGGATAGCCCCGCAGATAGCGTAATTCGTTCATTGGCTCATTGTATGCCAGCCCCGATGCCGGTTAGAAGCCGTCGGGCGGGGGGAGTCGGCTAGCGGGCCGAGCGGGGGCGGGACCCGGCGTCAAGCCAGCGCCTTAAGTTGTAGTGCAATTGCACAATGGATCGTCCAGAATGCCCGCTCAGACTATCGATAGATCAGCATGACTGATAAAGGAGAGCCCTGTGGAAGATCTGCTGCCCGAACTCTGCGACCAGTTTCCCGACCTGGTCCGGGTCGTCGAACCGATGTTCGGCAACTACGGCGGGCGTGAGGCCTTTGGCGGCGAAATCGTCACCATCAAGGCGTTCGAAGACAACTCCCTGGTACGCGAACAGGTCGCCCAGCCCGGCGCCGGTAAGGTGCTGGTGGTCGACGGCGGTGGCTCCATGCGGCGCGCCATGCTCGGCGATATGCTGGCCGAGAAGGCTGCGAGCAACGGCTGGGAAGGGATCGTCATCTATGGCTGCATCCGCGATGTGAACGCCATCGGCAACACCGAGATCGGGGTCCAGGCCCTCGGTACCCACCCGCTGAAGACCGACAAGAAGGGGATAGGGGAACTGAACCTGCCGGTCACCTTCGGCGGCGTGACCTTCACCCCCGGCGAGTTCCTGTATGCCGACAACAATGGCGTGCTGGTATCCGCCCAGAAGCTCGAACTGAGCTGATCTCCCCCGCCGCGGGGCGGGCGCACGGATAGTGCCTGCCCGGCCTGCGGCCGCGTTGTACTCCCTTAGCCTTACGACCGTCCCCTGCGACCTCCTCATTCGGTATTGCTGTCTGCGGTGTAATCCTTCGTCTGCCCCCTGCTACTTAGCGCCTGCCTCCGCGGTAGCGCTACCGGCATCACTTTGGTGGTGCGTCGAAACCGCCAGCTTCGTTGCGCGAGGAAGGTAGCCCCGAAACGCTGCCCAAGTGCAATGGGGAGGCAGGGAACTTCCCCGAATAATCGGCTGCGCAAGATGTCATGACCTTCAGACTAGGGGAACAATAATGATAAAGAACACACTAGCCCGCTCACTGTTGACCCTGGCCGTTGCCGGTGTCCTCGCCAGCAGCGCCCAGGCCGAGATCACGTTGTACGATCAGAACGACACCACCTTTTCGGCGGACGGTTTGTTGAATGCGTTCTATACCCATCAGGAGCAGGGCGACCAGAACGTGTCCCGCGTCCGTATGGGCTTCCTGCCCAACTACATCGGCTTCAACGTGACCAAGCAGCAGGGCGATCTGAAGCTCGGCGGTCGCTCTTCGTTCTGGGTGACGATCAACGACTCCAACGACCTGTCCACTGGCGGCGACACTCACACCGACTCCGCGATCGACGTGCGTCAGTTCTACGGTACCGTAGATGGCGACTTCGGTCAGGTGCTGTTCGGTAAGGATTTCGGCCTGTACGCGCGCAGCAACATCTTTAACGACGAACTGCTGCTCGGCGTCGGTTTTGCGCCCCAGGGCAGCACCCGTACCACCTTCGGCAACATCACCACCGGCTACCCCTACGCCAACCCCAATGCCCAGATCACCTACCGCTCGCCGAAGCTGAACGGCTTCCAGCTGGCGGCCGGCATCCTCGATCCCAACTACGACTTCTCCTCCGGCAACACCCGCTATAGCGAGGAGCCGCGCTTCGAAGCCGAGTTGACCTGGGGCACCACCTTCGACAACGGTCACCTGAATGCCTGGATCAGCGGTGCCAGCGGCGAGTCCACCACGGCGGCCACCGATACCACCGTCGATGCCAGCGGCGTGGCCTACGGCGTGCAGCTCGGCTACGGCGGCTTCAAGCTGACCGCCTCCGGCTTCGACCAGCAGGGGATCCCGACCACCTTCACCAGCGACGTCTTGGCCGCCGAAACCGATTCCGATGGCTATCTGGTACAGACCTCCTACACTTATAAAGCCGTTCGCGGCGTGCTCTCCTACGGCAATGTGGATGCTGGCGGTATCGAAAGCGAGTTGAGCGCCGGAGCACTTTTCTATTCGGTTAACGATAATTTGAAACTTGTTGCCGAATACAGTGTCCATGAACCTGAGGGTGGTGCCGATACGGATACCTTGGCGCTTGGCGCGGTACTAACCTGGTAATACACGACATACCTTCAGCTTTATGCTGGCCGCAATCCGGACCTTCCCCCTTCTCCCGGATTGCGGCTTTTATTTTTCCCCTGTTCGCTCTGTCATCCCCGCTGTGCCGGCTGTTTTCAGTACTCAAGTAGCATTAACCCCTTAGCCGGGGCGTGCCTAAAATTCCTGTAGTGACCACAGCAAGCGGATTGCCCGCCAGGGTCCGTAACCGGAGCACCAAGATGAATGCCCCTTTCCCGAAAGACGCGGTACAGACCGCGCTCTCGCAACGGCAGGATGCCCGCCTCGCGGCCGAGGAGCTGGCCGACCAACTGCTGCACCCGGAACTCGGCTTCGTGCTGTTTTTCTGCTCCGCCGAGTACGACCTGGAACAGCTCAGCGCCGAGCTCGAACGCTGTTTCGGCGGCATCGAGCTGGCCGGCTGCACCACGGCCGGCGAGATCACCTCCTGCGGTTACGACCAGGGGTCGATCACCGCCATCGGCTTCGACCGCAACTTTTTTGCCGTCGATGTGGCGTTGATCGAGTCGCTGGAGCGCTTTTCGCTGACCGACGCCCAGGAGCTGGTGGCCGGCCTGATCGCCGGCTGTCGGAGCCAGGATGTGGCGCCGATCAAGGGGCACAGTTTCGCCTTGACGTTGCTCGATGGCCTGTCCAGCCAGGAGGAGCTGGTGCTGACGACGCTGAACTCGGCGCTCGGCAGCATCCCCCATTTCGGCGGTTCGGCCGGTGACGACGTGCGCCTGACCAACACCCACGTCTACAGTGCCGGCCGTTTCCATACCCGGGCCGCACTGGTGATCCTGGTCAGCACGCCGCTCGATTTCGAGGTGTTCACCACCCACCACCTGCAGGCGCAGGAGGAGAAGCTGGTGGTGACCGCCGCCGATCCGAAGACGCGCACGGTGCTGGAGTTGAACGCGATGCCGGCGGCCGAGGAGTATGCCCGGGTGATCGGCATTGCCGCGCAGCAGCAAGACCACAAGGTGTTCGCGCTGAATCCGCTGGCGGTACGCATCGGCCAGGAGTACTACGTGCGCTCGATTCAGCGCGTCAATCCGGACCTGAGCCTGACCTTCTACTGTGCCGTCGAGAACGGCATCGTGCTGACGGCGATGCGCCCGGGCCCGATGCTGGAGGACCTGCAGCGCCATTTCGAACGGATCGAGGCGGAGATCGGCCCGCCGCTGATCACCATCGGCTGCGACTGCTTCCTGCGCCGGCTCGAGACCGAGCATTGCGGCACGGCGGAGCGGATGTCGGCGTTCCTGCGTCAGCACCGCGTGATCGGATTCAACACCTATGGTGAACAGTATGACGGTATGCACATCAACCAGACCTTCACCGGCGTCGTCATCGGCCGCTCCGCCCGTGGCGGCTGACGCCAGCCCCGAACAGTTGCGCGCCCGCGTCGCCGAGCTGGAGGCCGAGAACGCGCGCCTGCACAAGATTCGCAGCGCGCTGATCGAACGGGTGGAGGCGAGCAGTGCGCTGCGCGCCGAGCCCTATGCCGCGTTCGAGCACTCCGTGGTGCTGGCGGAGCAGGTACGCGAGCGTACCGAGGCGTTGAATGCGGCGCTGCACGAGCTGAAACACAGCAACCAGGCGCTGAAACAGGCCAACGAGGAGGCCGCGCGCGCCCATCAACGGCTGACCGATGCGATCGAGAGTATCTCCGACGCCTTTGCGCTGTTCGACGCCGCCGGCCGTCTGGCGCTGTTCAACAACCGCTATCGTGCACTCTGGGCGCTGTGCGGGCTGGATGTGCAGTGCGGCCTGTCGCTGGATAACTCGATGAAGCTGGCTTACGAGCGGCGCCTGATCGTCGAGAACCAGGTCGGGCAGGGCGATGACGCCAATATCTATCGTCTGTGCAACGGTCGCTGGGTGCAGATGTGCAGCCGCCATACCGGCGACGGCGGTCTGGTGGTGCTGATCACCGATATCACCGAGTTGAAGGCCTCCGAAGCGGCACAGCGGGAGCAGGCGCTGGCGCAGAAGTCGCGCCTGCTGCAGAGCACGGTGGACAACCTGTCGCAGGGGGTGGCACTGATCAATGCCGAGGGGCGGCTGGAGATCTGGAACGACCTGTTCCTGAGCCTGACCGGTCTGCGCCGCGCCCAGGCCGGCGGCCTGCCGCGTTTCGAGCAGCTGATGCAGGGCTCCGAAGTGGCCGTGCTGACCCCGCATATGGCGCAGGAGGAGCTGACCCAGCGCCTGTCCGACGAGCGGGTGGTGGAGATCCGCACCCACGCGCTGCCGGCCGGGGGTTACGTCAACACCTATACCGATATCACCGAGCATTCGCGCTACGCCGAAACGCTGAAGGAGAGCGAGCGCTGGATCCGCCTGATCACCGACCATGTACCGGCGCTGATCGCCTATGTCGGCGCCGATTTGCGCTACCAGTTCACCAACAAGGTGTACGACGACTGGTACGGCTGGCCGCGCGGGGCGCTGATTGGCGAAACCATAAGCCGTATCCATGGCGAGACCCAGTTCGCCCGCCTGCGTCCCTACGCCGAGCGCGCGCTGGCCGGCGAGAGTGTGACCTTCGAGCTGGAGGAGCAGAACGGCGCCGGGGAGAACCGCTACCTGCTGAAGGCCTATGTCCCCAATATCGGCTCGGGGGGCGCGCCGGTCGGCTTCTTCGTCATGATCCGCGATATCACCGAGCGTCGGCGCACGGCGCTGGCGCTGGAGCAGGCGTACCAGAACCTGGAGCAGCGGGTGCGCGAGCGCACCTCGGAGCTGACCGATCTGAACCAGCAGCTGCGCCAGGAGATCGGCGAACGCAAGGCGATCGAGTCGCGTCTGCGCGAGGCCAAACAGGAGGCGGAACAGGCCAACCTGTCGAAGACCAAGTTCCTCGCCGCGGTCAGCCATGACCTGCTGCAGCCGCTGAATGCGGCGCGGCTGTTCACCGGGGCGCTGCTGGAGCAGGCGATGCCGGAACAGGTCGGCCATCTGGTGGCCTCGGTCAGCCACTCGCTGGAGGATGTGGAACGCCTGCTCAGCACCCTGGTCGACATCTCCAAACTCGATGCCGGGGTCATAAAACCCGATGTATCAGTATTTAGAATCAATGAGATACTGGATAATATTGCGGCAGAATATCAGCATATAGCCGGCGCCGAGGGGGTCGCGTTCACGGCCGTGGGCTCGACCGCCGTGGTGCGTACCGACCCGGCCCTGCTGGCCCGTATCCTGCGCAACCTGCTCTCCAACGCCGTGCGCTACACCCCCGCCGGCGGGCGTATCCTGCTCGGTTGCCGCCGCCGGCGCGACGGCGTCGAGGTGCAGATCGTCGATACCGGCAGCGGTATCCCGGCCGATCAGCTCAAGCTGATCTTCCAGGAGTTCAAGCGTGGCAACAACGCCGGCCAGGACAAGGGGCTCGGTCTCGGCCTCGCCATCGTCGACAAGATCTCGCGTATGCTCGGCCACGGCATCGGGGTGCACTCGGAACCGGGGCGCGGCTCACTGTTCTCGGTGCTGCTGCCCGGAGCCGATCTGGCGCCGCAGCACACCGTGCCGCAACTGCGCCCGGTCGATTTCGGCGAACGCCTGCAGGGCGCCCGGGTCTGGGTGATCGACAACGATCGCTCGATCTGCGACGGCATGGAAACACTGCTGCGCGGTTGGGGGTGCGACGTGATCACCGCGCTGGGGCTGGAGGAGTTGCAGCAACGTCTGGCCGTCGGTGCTACCGCGGTGGACCTGCTGATCGCCGATTACCATCTCGATAACGAGGTCACCGGTATCGATGTCGTGGCCGAGATCCTGGGGCAG
>QKGH01000338.1 GCA_003250495.1 Marinobacterium sp. | reverse complement strand
GGGCTGCACACCAAGGTGATACAGATCGTCGCCGAAACCCTCTGCATCGCGCCGGAAACGATCCAGATCACCGCGACCCGTACCGACAAGGTGCCCAACGCTTCGCCGACGGCGGCTTCCAGCGGTACGGACCTGAACGGCCAAGCCGCGCGCAACGCCGCGCTGGAACTGAAGCAGCGCCTTAGCGCCTGCCTGGCGGAACAGAAGGGTGTCGCCGTGGAGCAGATCCGCTTCGCCGGCGGCCGCGTCTACTGGAGCAGCGAGGAGTCGCTGAGCTTCGCCGAGATGGCGCAGCTGGCCTACGTCAATCGCGTCTCGCTGTCGGCCACCGGCTACTACCGCACGCCGAAGATCTGGTACGACCGCGAGCAGGCCAGGGGGCGGCCGTTCTTCTACTTCGCCAACGGCGCCGCCGTGGCCGAAGTGGTGATCGACACCCTGACCGGCGAATACCGCCTGCTGCGCGCCGATATCCTGCACGACGTCGGCCGCAGCCTGAACCCGGCCATCGACATCGGCCAGATCGAGGGCGGCTTCATCCAGGGGATGGGCTGGCTCACCACCGAGGAGCTGAAGTGGAACGGCGACGGCCGCCTGCTCAGCGACAGCCCGGCCAACTACAAGATCCCGGCGATCAGCGATACGCCGCCGCAGTTCAATGTCGAGCTGTTCAAGCGCGACAACGACGAGGAGACCGTGTACCACTCCAAGGCGGTGGGCGAGCCGCCATTCATGCTGGCGATCTCGGTCTGGTCCGCGCTGCGCGACGCCATCTCCAGCCTCAGCGACTATCGGCTAAGCCCGGAGCTGGATACCCCGGCCACGCCGGAACGGGTACTCTGGGCGGTCAATGCGCTGCGCCAGGCGGAGGGCGGGGCATGAGCCGCTGGAGCGCCGCCCTGGCCGAGCTGGAACAGCACGGCGAAGCCTATGTCCTGGTGACCGTGATCGGCGCCCGCGGCTCCACGCCGCGCGACGCCGGCAGCAAGATGGTGGTGACGGCGGAGCACAGCTTCGACACCATCGGCGGCGGTCACCTGGAGTTCAAGGCGATCGCTCACGCCCGCGAGCTGCTGCTGGGGCAGGTGGCGTCGCAGACGCTGCACCACTTCCCGCTCGGCGCCAGCCTCGGCCAGTGCTGCGGCGGACACGCCACGCTGCTGTTCGAGTATTTCCCGGCCCGCGGCGTGCCGCTGCTGCTGTTTGGCGCCGGCCATGTGGCCAAGGCGCTACTGCCGATCCTGAGCCAGCTGCCGCTGCAGATCCGCTGGATCGACAGCCGCGAGGAGCAGTTCCCCGCCGAGCTGCCGAGCGGCGTGCAACGCTGCCTGACCGACGACCCGGTGGAGCAGATCGAGCAGGCACGCCCCGGCAGTTACGCCGTGGTGCTGACCCATAACCACCAGCTCGACTACGCGCTGACCGAGGCGGCCCTGCAGCGCGGCGATCTCGGCTTCCTCGGCGTGATCGGCTCGCAGACCAAGGCGCGCCGTTTCCGCCAGCGCCTGCTGCATCGCGGTTTCAGCGAGCAGCAACTGGCCGGTTTCACCTGCCCGATAGGGCTCGAGCAGGTCCCCGGCAAACGCCCGATGGAGGTTGCCGTTTCCATCGCCGCGCAGTTGATCGGCCTGTATCAACATCAACAA
>QKGH01000088.1 GCA_003250495.1 Marinobacterium sp. | reverse complement strand
CCGATATCGTCATCGCCGCGGTTGGTATTCCGCAGTTCATCAAGGGTGAGTGGCTGAAGCCGGGCGCCGTGGTGATCGATGTCGGTATCAACCGCCTCGACAGCGGTAAGCTGGTCGGCGATGTCGACTTTGCCTCGGCCGCCGACAAGGCCTCGGCGATCACGCCGGTGCCGGGCGGTGTCGGGCCGATGACCATCGCCTGCCTGCTACAGAACACGCTGGAGGCCTGCGCCGCGCTAGAGGCCTGACCGCTTCAGCCCAGGCTGCACTTTGGCATATGCCGGGAAAACCCCGCCGGATCGCAATCCGGCGGGGTTTTTGCGTTTTAAGGGGGCTTTTTGTGGCGATCTGGCCGCTACGCGCCGTCGCAGTGCCTGGCTGTTGAACGTTGCACTGTACTGAGGCGTAGAAGAATGGTCAGGATTGGGGAATTGATTAAATCCTATTTAAAAACAATAAATTATCAAAACTGGTCTGCGGATTGCTTATTCCTAGTAAGAAATTAAATATCTTTAAGGTAAATAATGTGGGCGGCGAAAAGGCGTGGTCCACGAAGCCTGAGAGAGTCTGACCCCTGGAGAAAGCAGTTATGGACGGTATGGTGCTGGAGTTGGGCTATGCCCTGGACACCTTCTATTTCCTGATGTGTACCGCGCTCGTGATGTGGATGGCCGCCGGGTTTGCCATGCTCGAATCGGGGCTGGTGCGGGCCAAAAACACGGTCGAGATCCTGAACAAGAACGCGCTGCTGTATGGCGTGGCCTGCGTCGTCTATCTCGCGGTGGGTTACAACATCATGTATCCGGCGGATCCGGTCAGTTCGGTGATTCCGGGCATCAGCTTCCTGCTCGGCGCTGACAACAGTGCGGCCGCCGTTACCGCCGGTGGCGAGGATGCGCCCTACTACTCGGCCATGGCCGACTTCATCTTCCAGGCCGTGTTTGCTGCCGCCACCATGTCGATCGTGTCCGGCGCCGTGGCCGAACGCATGAAGCTGTGGCCGTTCATGCTGTTCGCCGTGGTCATGGTGGCCGTGATCTATCCGGTGGAAGGCTACTGGAAGTGGGGCGGCGGCTTCCTAGACCAGCTCGGGTTCCAGGATTTCGCCGGCTCCGTCGTCGTCCATATGGCCGGTGCCGCTGCCGCTCTGGCGGCGGTGATCCTGGTCGGCCCGCGTAAAGGCAAGTTCGGTCCCAACGGTGAAGCGCGCGCCATCCCCGGCGCCAACCTGCCGCTGGCTACCCTCGGCATGTTCATCCTGTGGATGGGCTGGTTCGGCTTCAACGGCGGTTCCGAGCTGAAGATCTCCAACGTCGAAGAGGCCAACGCCGTTGCCAAGATCTTCGTCAACACCAACGCGGCGGCAGCCGCAGGTATGGTGGTCGCGGCGCTGTTGGCCCGCGTACTGTTCGGCAAGACTGACCTGACCATGACCATCAACGGCGCCCTGGCCGGTCTGGTGGCGATCACCGCCGAACCGCTGGCACCGGGTGCCGGTCTGGCGTCGATCATCGGTGCCATCGGCGGTGTGGTCGTGGTGTTCTCGGTACTGATGTTCGACAAACTGCAGCTGGACGATCCGGTCGGTGCGCTGTCGGTGCATGGCAGCGCCGGGGTCTGGGGTATCTTCGCCGTGCTGCTGAGCAA
>QKGH01000437.1 GCA_003250495.1 Marinobacterium sp. | reverse complement strand
CAGCGCGCGGCGCGAAGCTGGCGGTGGCGTTGCGCATCGTCCAGCCCAGCAGTGTCGAACCGATCAGCAGTGCCCGCATCGTCAGGGTCACCGACGGCCAGCGGGTCGAAGTCTACGAAGACGCACGCTGGATCGCGCCGGCACCGCGGATGCTGCGCGACTATCTGCTCGATGCCTTTATCCGCGATGGGCGCATTGCCCATATCAGCCACGATGGCGACCGGCCCAAGGTCGATTACGAGCTGCTGGGAACGCTGAATGCGTTTCAGAGTGAGCAGGATCAGCAGGGGCTGCCGCACGCCGTTATACGCTTGCACCTGCAACTGGTGGATCTGAAGCGCGACATGATTATTGCCAGCCGCTATTTTGAATATGATCAGGGGGTCGCCGTCGATTCCGCAACGGCTACGGTCGGGGTGGATGCCGTGGTGTCGGCCTTCAGCACGGCCAGTGCGCAGATGGCGGCGGAGCTGCCGGAGTGGGCGGTGCGGCAGATACGGTTGTCGCGAAAGGGGCGCAGCAACGGCAACGGAAGCGGCGACAAGACGCCCGATACCGGTGTGGAACTACCGCTGCGGGATCCCGCCCTGCCGCCGGCGATCAGTTTTTAAGCCGCCGCCCAAGAGGGCGCCTGAGACTAGCCTGCGGTTGCAACGATACCGGCGGTTGCGGCGTCGCGGGCAGTCGGGGCTGATGGGGCAGTAGCCGGGGCCGATGGGGCAGTAGCATAGGAGAGGGGCGCGGATGATGGCAGGAAACGATCGGCAAACCGCTATCCCGGCTGCGCTGGAGCTGCGGGACGGCGTGCTGTCAATCGCCGGCGACTGGACCCTGCCGCACTATTACCGCTTGCAGCAACTGCTTGCCCGGCAAGCACCGCCGGAGCTGATCTCGTTCGCGGCGCTGGGGCAACTGGATACCGCTGGTGCGATGCTGCTGGCGGAGTGGTTCGGGCTGCAGGCGCTGCAGGCGCGGATTGAAGCTGACCGCGAGCTGCCGGCGGAGCGGCGGGAGCTGTTCGCGGCACTGATCCGCGTGCTGTCCGCCGCACCCGAACCGTCGCCGGCGCGGCGCGCCTGGCTGCTGCAGGGGCTGGCCCGGCTGGGCCTCGCCGTCGAGCAGGGCGGGCAACAGTTGCTGCTGCTCAGCGGCTTCGTCGGTCAGGTGCAACTGGCGCTACTGTCGGTACTGCTGCGTCCCAGCGAGTGGCGGCTGACGGCGCTGGTCAGCCAGATCCACAAGGCCGGGCTCAACGCGCTGCCGATCGTCGCCCTGCTGACCTTCCTGGTCGGTGCCGTTATCGCTTTTCTCGGTGCCACGGTGCTGAGCGAGTTCGGTGCCGAGATCTACACCGTCAACCTGGTGGCTTACTCCTTCCTGCGCGAGTTCGGCGTGCTGCTGGCCGCGATCCTGCTGGCCGGGCGCACCGCCAGCTCCTTCACCGCCCAGATCGGCGCCATGCAGGCGAACGAGGAACTCGACGCGCTGCAGACGCTGGGGCTGGATCCGATCAAGCTGCTGGTGATCCCGCGGGTGATCGCGCTAGCGATCGCGCTGCCGCTGCTGACCTTCGTGGCGATGATCTCCGGCCTGGTCGGCGGGGCGCTGGTCACCCGGCTGGCACTGGATATACCGCTGGCGCAATACCTGG
>QKGH01000296.1 GCA_003250495.1 Marinobacterium sp. | reverse complement strand
TGCCGCTGCTGGAGGGCGTGACATATCCGGTGGCGGTGGACCCGGACGAGACGCTGCGGCGCACCGCACTGGCGCGCGGCTGGCCGGTGATCAGTTTGCGGGATTAGGAGCCTGTCGGGCTCCTAGGGACAGGGATAGGTATAGCGGGTATGGATCGCCTCGATCCGCGCCAGCACATCCTCGCTCAGCGCGAGTTCGGCCGAAGCGATATTGCGGCGCAGCTGATCCATCCTGGAGGCGCCGATGATATTGCTGCCAAGGAACGGGCGGCTGTTGACGAACGCCAGCGCCATCTGCGCCGGATCCAGACCCGCCTCCCGTGCCAGCGCCACGTAGGCCGCGGTCGCGGCCTGCCCCTGTTCGGTCAGGTAACGCTGGTAGTTCGGGTATAGTGCCAGCCGCGTTCCCCGCGGGCGCGCGCCGCCGAGATACTTGCCGGACAGGGTACCGAACGCCAGCGGCGAATAGGCCAGCAGATCGACCCGCTCGCGCAGCATCACCTCGGCCAGCCCCACCTCGAGACTGCGGTTGAGCAGGCTGTAGGGGTTCTGCACCGACACCACCCGGGGCAGACTCAGCTGCTGCGCCAGCTGCAGGCATTTCATCGTGCCCCAGGCGGTCTCGTTGGACAGGCCGACATAGCGCACCCGCCCCTCGTCCACCAGTTCCTTCAGCGCGCTCAGCGTCTCCTCCAGCGCCACGCCGTCGGCATCCACCGGCGACGGCCGGTATCCCAGCTGACCGAAGTAGTTGGTGCGGCGCTCCGGCCAATGCAACTGGTAGAGGTCGACGTAGTCGGTCTGCAGCCGCGACAGGCTCGCCTCGATCGCTTCGCGGATGGCACGGCGCCCCAGGCCGACATCGTTGCGGATGTAGCGGCACATGTCGCCTGGGCCCGTGACCTTGGTGGCCAGGACCAGCTGGTCCCGGTTGCCCCGCGCCTTCAGCCAGCGGCCGATGATCGCCTCGCTGTCGCCCTGGTACTGCGGATCCGACGGCACCGGGTACATTTCCGCGGTATCGAGCAGGTTGATGCCGTTGGCAACGGCATAATCCAGCTGTTCGAAGGCCTCGACTTCGCTGTTCTGGCTGCCGAAGGTCATGGTACCGAGGGATATCCGGCTGACGTTCAGGTCGCTCTGTCCGAGCTTGCGGTATTCCATCTTGCGTCCCGTGCTTGCGTTGCTAGTTTCCGGGCAGTACCCGGGCGAAGAAAGCCTTGAGGTAGTCGGTCTCAGGGATGGCCGGGTGCAGCGGGTGATCCTGCCCCTGGTGCCCCTGCAGGAAGATCTGCGCGTTGCGATCGAGTTCGCGGCTGTTGCCGCGGATGATGTCGACCAGCCGGTCGCGCTGCAGATGCATCGAGCAGGAGGCCGAAACCAGGATGCCGTCCTTTTTCAGCAGCCGCATGGCGAAATTGTTGATTCGGGCATAGGCGCGCTCGCCGTTGCGGATATCCTTCTTCTTCTGGATGAAGGCCGGCGGGTCGACGATTACCACATCGTACTTCTCCTTCTCCGCCACCAGCGCCTTGCAGATATCGAAGGCGTCGCCGTGCAGTGGCTCCAGTCGATCCTCCTTGCCGTTGATCCGGGCGTTCTCGTGCGCCACCTCGAGCGCGAAGTGGGAAGCGTCGACACAGCTGACCGCCT
>QKGH01000269.1 GCA_003250495.1 Marinobacterium sp. | reverse complement strand
ACCTCCGGGGAGTCGTCAACTACGAGCACTCTGGCATTCATCGATTGAACCGTTTTGGTTGGTCATGGCCATCAGCCGGCGCAGGACGCCGCTGAAGTTGAACATCTGTAGCATCTGCTGGATCTCGCGGCGCTCGGTCTCGTTGGGCCGCAGGCGGTAGCAGATCTGGTCGACCTCGGTCTTGATCCCCTCCAGGTAGCCGATCTCGATATAGCGCTTGAGATTGCTGAAATCGACGAAGCAGGCGCTACGCGGCGCCTCGTCCGCTTCCGGCTCCTCCGTCTGCTCCTCCCACTGCAGCTCCAGCAGCGAGCCGACCCGGTCCAGCAGCTCCGATACCCGTACCGGCTTCACCAGATAGGCGTCGCAGGGCGGCTGTTCGTCCGGACGGGTCCACTCCCGCGCATCGGCGGACAGCATCATCACCGGTCGCCGCACGCCGTCGTTACGCAGCCGCTCCAGCAGCTGCCAGCCGTTCATGCCGGGCATCGATACATCCAGTATGAACAGATCCGGCAGTTGCTGCTGGCACAGCTCCAGGCAGTGTTCGGCATCCTGGGCGGCAATGACGCTGAGCCCGACCGGGGTCAGGATGTCGCGCACCAGCGCGCGGTGGGTCGGTTCGTCGTCCACCACCATCACCACCCGGCGCGGGCCGCGGTAGCGGGTCAGGCGGATCTGCGACACCGGGATCTGCGCCGGCTTGCTGAGGCTCGACAGCATCATCGCCAGGCGGAAGGTGGTGCCCTGGCCCGGCGTGCTCTCCACCTGCAGGTCGCCGCCCATGATATCGGTCAGCAGCCGGGTGATGGTCAGGCCGAGGCCGGTACCGGGCCGCGACGCACTGTTCTCCAGGCGCTCGAACGGCTTGAAGATACGCTCGATATCGTCCGCGGCGATCCCCACGCCGGAGTCGGTGATAACGAACTCGGCGACCTCGTTGCGGTAGGTCAGGGTCAGCGACACCTGCCCCTCATCGGTGAACTTGATCGCGTTAGAGAGCAGGTTGATCAGGATCTGCCGCATCCGCTTCTCGTCGGTGACCACATAGGCCGGCACCCGCTCCTGGCGCTTGTAGCGGAAACGGATCCCCTTCGCCTCCGCCTGCAGGCGGAACATGTAGACCAGCTGCTCCATGAACGGCACCAGCGCTACCTCGTTGCGGTCCAGCTCCAGCCGCCCCGCCTCGATGCGGGAGATATCCAGTAGCTCCTCGATCAGGTTGGCCAGGTGTTCGCTGCTGCGCTTGATCACGTCGATGGCCGGGCGCCGGTGCAGCGGGATATCCTCGGCCACGTCGAGCAACTGGGCATAACCGAGCACGGCGTTCAGCGGCGTGCGCAGCTCGTGGCTGATACCGGTCAGGTAGCGGCTCTTGGCCAGGCTCGCCGCCTCCGCCAGCTCCTTCGCCTGCTGCAGTTCCAGGTCGGTCTGCTCGTGTGCCTTGATCTCCTCCATCAGCCGCGTGGTCTGCTGCTGGCTCTCCTCGTGCGCCAGCACCCGGCTCTCGTGGGCGAGCAGGAACAGCCAGGCAGCCACGCCGATGACGATCTGCAGCAGGAAGAACACCTTCCACAGGATCGCCGCGACGAAGCCGGAGCTGGCCACGTAGGAGCCGAGCATCTGGAAGTAGATCAGCGCCAGGAAGGAGCCGAC
>QKGH01000290.1 GCA_003250495.1 Marinobacterium sp. | reverse complement strand
GAACGTCACCTCGATCGCACTGCGGCGCGGCCGGGTGCAGCGTGGCTTCGTCTATCGCTTCATCGAGTTGTGCAAGCCGGAGCTGCAGCGCGCCCGGGTCGAGCAGGCGCTGGCGATCTGACCCATTGGGATCTGCGCCGGCGGAAAATAAAAAGCCCAGGCAGCGGCCTGGGCTTTGGTGCACTTAGCGCTGTTCGGGTTAGATCAGCACGCCATCGAAGAAGCGGGCCAGGCCGGCGTAGTCGTCCAGCGGCAGCACCTCGGCGACATACTGGTCGGGACGGACGATGACGATACAGCCCTGCTGTTTATCGATACCGCGCATCGCGTAGATATCCTTGCCGCCGCCGGAGGACTCCGGACGCTGGTCGACGCAGAACACCTTCTCGTAGTCGCGCAGGCCGAGTTTACCCTTGTGCGGGGCCAGTACCGGGTGCAGGGTGCCGGTTTCGACCGCCTGGTGGTGCTGTTGGAAGATAGCCCGCACGTCGATCACCGAGTCGGCATCGGCCCCAGCCGGGGTGTACTTCAGCAACGGCGAGTTGGCGTCGTTGGCCAGGAACTCGCACAGCGCCTTAACGCCGCAGCTGGCGGACATCGGCTCGGCACTGCCGGCAAAGGCGTAGACGCGGTAGGCGCCGTTGGCGGTGTGGCAGTGGCCCAGCTGTACCGGCTTGGCGTCGCCCTGACGCACCACCGGTGCGGAGTGGAAGCGTTTGCCGACGGTCAGCCCGCTGGCCAGCGTCTGGTGCTCGCCGTTACCGACCATGATGGAGGGGCGGTACTGGATGGAGACGCCGGCGGTGTACTCGCCGAACAGCTGGAAGTAGCGCTGGAACTCGGCCGGGTCGACCCCGTCCGGGTTCTCGGCGGACTTGGGCTTGGCACTGAACATGGCCGAGAACTTGCGATCGAAGTCGATCAGCGCCTGGCCGTACTCGCGGCGCTCGGCCGAGTAGGTGGCCAGGATCGCCGGCGCGGCGCGGCCGGTCAGCACATGCGCCAGTTTCCAGCCCAGGTTCCAGGTATCCATCACCGAGGTGTTCAGACCCTGGCCCGCCTTCGGGCTGTGGGTGTGGCAGGCATCGCCGGCCAGGAACACGCGCGCCGCGCGCTCTGCGCTGGAGTCGTCGAACGCGGTGGTGATGCGCTGGCCGATCTCGTACACCGACCACCAGGCCACCTGTTTCACGTCGATGGTGTAGGGCGCCAGGATACGGTTGGCCGCCGCAATCAGCACGTCGGCGGTCATCTGGTCACGGGCGACACGCTCGTTCTCTTTCAGCTTGTCCAGCTCGACGTAGATACGCACCATGTAACCCCCCTCGCGCGGGATGATCAGCATGTTGCCTTCGTTGTTGGAGTGGATCAGCGACTTCAGGCGGATATCCGGGAAATCGGTGTTCAGCAGCACGTCCATGACGCCCCAGGCCTGGTTCAGCGGGTCGCCGACCAGCTCCTGGCCGATCGCCGCGCGCACGGCGGAGCGGGCGCCGTCGCAGCCGACCACGTACTTGGCCTTGACCGTCTCGATCTCCTGGGAGTACTGGGAGAAGTTGACCATCCGCTCCAGCTTCACTGTGACCGGGTATTCTTCACCGCTGTCGCTGACTTCCAGACCCAGCAGCTTGCGCTGGTAGTGGGGTTCCAGTTTGATCGGCGACTGCAGCATCACCTTCAGGAACTCGTCGTGGACGCGGGCCTGGTTGATGATCAGGTGCGGCATCTCGGACAGGTCGTCGGCCACGTCCTGTACCTTGCCGCTGCGGGTGATCTGGTTCGGTTTGTCGGCGTCCGGTTTCCAGAACGCCGCTTCGTTGACCTGGTAGGCTTCCTGGATGATCTGATCGGCGAAACCGTAGGCCTGGAACATTTCAATGGTGCGGCAGGCGATACCGTCGGCCTGGCCGACCAGCAGGCGGTCGTCCTTCTGATCGACGATAGCGACGGAGATGTTGCCGAACTGGGATAGCTGGGCGGCCAGGTTAAGGCCGGCGGGGCCGCAGCCGACGATCAGCACATCGACCTGTTGCGGCAGCGGGCGCTTGAGCGGTGGTGCTACGACGCGATCCTGCGGATCGGAGAAACGGGGATCGCCGGGGTAAAAGCCATCGAGATGAAACTGCATAGGATGCGCTCCTCTAGTTATTGTGGAGATGACTTTAATCAATATTAAATATCAGGAAAAATAGGTTTTTAAATCCAGATATAAAGAATATGAATATATGAACCCGAATCTCCTGAAGCAGCTGGCCATCGTAGTAAAGCAGGGATCCATCAGTCGGGCCTGCGAACAGCTGTTCGTGACCCAGCCGACGCTGACCCGCAGCATCAAACAGCTGGAGGCGAAAGTGGGGGCGCCGCTGCTGATCCGTACCCGCTACGGCGTCGAGCCGACCGAGATCGGCGCGCGGCTGGCGCAGATCGGCGAGCGGGTCCTAGCCGAGTCGGAGCATGGCGAGGAGGTGATCCGGCAGTGGCACAGCGGCTACCACCAGGAGTTCGCCATCGGCATCGATCCGTTGTGGGAGTTCGCCACCGTCGGCGAGATGGCGACCGAGCTGCTGCAGGACAGGCGCCATGTGTTCCACCTGCGCACCGGATCGGCGGCGGCGCAGATCGAGCTGCTGCAGGAGGGGCAGCTGGATTTCCTGCTGGCCCATGCCCACCTCTCCGTGGCGCAGGGGGCGCTGGCGCGCGAGATCCTGTTCCGCGACCGCAGCGGCGTATTCGTCGGCAGGAGGTCGCCGTTGGTCGGGCGCGACAAGCCGGTGCCGCAGTCGTTGCTGGCGCAGCAGAGCTGGATGATCGCCGGCGCCAGCGCCGGCTTTCTCGATATCCAGGGCGAGATCGCCGGGCCCCAGGCCGCGCGCATGGCGCTGACCGGCAGTATCCGCTCGGTGCTGCACCTGCTGAATACCACCGATCTGCTGGTGCGGCTGCCGGCGCGGCTGACGCTGATGACCGGCGAGGTCGCGCCGGAGCAGATGATCGCGGTGGAGGGACGGCAGGGACCACGGCGGGATATCGCGCTCTGGTCGCGGATCGAGCAGGGCGGGCGGCCCGAGATGCTGAAGGTCAAGGAACTGCTCGGCGCCCTGGTGACCCGGCTCGACCGGGAGACGCCGACCTTCGGGCTGGAGCTGTAGGGCGCAGTAACAGCGCCGAGCGCCAGCGTTAAAGCCGGCGTCCTAGTTCTGCATACTGCCGATCGTGCTGCGCAGCCGCTTCAGCGCCAGCAGGAAGAAGGCGAAGCCGATCGCGAGCAGCAGCAGGAAGGTCGGCCAGGTGCTGGTCAGGGTTTCGCCGCGGAACAGCACGGCCTGCGCCAGAGCGACGAAGTGGGTGGTCGGCGCAAAGGACATCAGCAGTTGGATCACCTCCGGCATGCTCTCGCGCGGGGTGATGGCGCCGGACAGGATCTGCAGCGGCAGCAGCACCAGGATCGCCATCAGGGCGAACTGCGGCATGCTGCGGGCGACGGTGGCCATGAAGATCCCCAGCGAACAGGCGGCGAACAGGTACAGCGCCGTGGCCAGGGCGAACAGCAGGGGCGAGCCGACGATGCTGACCCCGATGATCTCTGCGACCACGAACTTCAGCGACAGCGACGAGACCACCAGCACGACGACCGCCATCGACCAGATCTTCGACAGCATGATCTCCAGCGGCGTGACCGGCATCACCAGCAGATGCTCGATGGTGCCGTGTTCGCGTTCGCGGATCAGCGCCGCGCCGGTCAGCAGGATACCCAGCATCGTGATGTTGTTGATGACCGAGGTCACGCCGGCAAACCAGGAGGATTTCAGGTTCGGGTTGAACATCATCCGCGGCACCAGCTCGATCGGCAGTTCGGTATCGGCACGTACCCGTGAGGTAAACGCATTGATCTCGTTGCCGACGATGCTCTGGATATAACCGGCCCCGGTCTGCGACTGGCTGAGCCGGGTCGCATCGACATTCAACTGCAGGGCCGGCTGGCGGCCGGCGAGCACATCGCGCTCGAAGTTGGGCGGGATATCGAGCACAAAGGTGTGGCGCCCGGCATCCATCCCCTTGTCCATGTCGGCCAGTTCGACCATCTCGGGTTCGATGAACTGGGGCGGGCGTATCGCCTGCACGATGCGGGTGGAGAGCTGGGAGTGATCCTCGTCGACGATGGCGATCGAGGCGCGGTTCAGCGTCTCCGGCTTCGCCTTGGCGTCGGAGTAGACCGACACCGTGAACATGAACAGGATCAGGAACAGCATGGTCTTGTCGCCCAGCAGGCTGTGGAACTCCTTGATGCCGAGGTTCCAGATGTTGGCGAGCGACGTCAGCGTTCTGTGCATGGCATTTTCCTGTTCATGGCCGTTTCCCTCGATGCTCAACGTGCCTGCTTGCGCAGTATCGCCACTGACAGCAGGGTCAGTACCGGAATCGCCAGCAACAGCGGGATGAACGCGCCGGTCAGCGCGCTGAAGTCCAGGGCCTTGGAGAAGGCTCCGCGGCTGATGGTCAGCAGATGGGTGGTCGGGTAGAGCGAGCCGACCGCCGCACCTGGGCCCTCCAGCGATGAAACCGGATCCATCATGCCGGAAAACTGTATCGCCGGCAGCAGCGTACCGATGGCCGCCGCCGCCATCGCGGCGACCTGGCTGTTGGTCAGCGTCGACACCAGCAGGCCGATACCGGTGGTCGCCGTGACATAGAGCAGGGCGCCCAGCACCAGGGTCAGCAGGCTGCCGGTGAACGGCACCCGGAACAGGGTGATGGCGATGATGAACATCAGCGCGAAGTTGAACATGGAGATGGCGATATAGGGCAGCTGTTTGCCGAGCAGGAACTCGGTCTTGGTGACCGGCGTGGTGTAGACGTTGAGGATCGAGCCCAGCTCCTTCTCCCGCACCACGCCCAGGGCCGTCAGCATCGCCGGGATGAATACCAGCAGCAGCGGGATGACCACCGGCACCATGGCGACCAGACTGAGCAGGTTGGGGTTGTAACGGTAGCGGATCGCCAGGTCGTAGGAGGAGGAGAGTTCGCTGCCGGTGAGCTTCTCGACCAGGTCGGCCAGGATCTTGGTATGCAGGCCGTTGATATAGTTGTAGGCGATCTCCGCCCGCATCGGCATCGAGCCATCGAGCCAGAGCCCTATCTGCGGGATATCGCCGCGCGTCAGGTCGCGGCCGAAGTTGGGGGGGATCTCCAGCGCCAGGGTGATCTGCCCGGTCATCAGGCGCTGGTCCAGGTCGGCGTGGTTGGTCAGCGCCTCCTGCTCGAGGAAGTAGCGCGAGCCCGCTATCTGAAGGGCGTAACGCTCGCTGAGCAGGCTCTGGTCGTAATCCAGCACCGCGTACTCGATATCCTCGATATCCATGTTGATGCCGTAGCCCATCACCAGCATCAGCAACACCGTGCCGAGCAGTGCCAGCAGCAGGCGGATTGGGTCCCGCTTCAGCTCCATCGCTTCGCGGGCGCTGAAACTGAGCAGGCGCGGCAGGCTGAAGCGTGCCAGGCGCGCGGCCTGGGCCGCGCTGTATTGGCCGCTGCTGGACAGGGTTGCGGGGTTGGTTACGGGGTTGGTTGCGGGGCTCGCTAGGGTTGCGGGGCCGGCAGCGCTGTTGTCGCTATCCGCAGCGGCGCCGTTTTCGGTTGCCTCGCCGTTCTCCGCGACGGCGGCGCTGCCGCTGGCCTCCTCGAGATAACTGATGAAGGCGTCTTCGAGGCTGCTGCACTGGCGTTTGGCGATCAGCGCCGCCGGTGCGTCGCTATCGAGGATGCGGCCGGCATGCATCAGCGAGATGCGGTCGCAGCGCTGCGCCTCGTTCATGAAGTGGGTGGTGATGAAGATCGTCACCCCCTCGCGGCGGGACAGCTCGATGATCAGTTCCCAGAAGCCATCGCGGGCAACCGGGTCGACGCCGGAGGTGGGCTCATCGAGAATCAGCACGTCGGGGCGGTGCAGCACGGCCACCGCCAACTGCAGGCGCTGGCGAATCCCCAGCGGCAAGCCTTCGGGGCGCTGCTCCATGACGGTGTCGAGATCGAACCGCTGTGCCAGCTGCGCGATGCGCGCCGCGGCCGCCTGTGGCTCGAGCTGGAACAGCCGGGCGTGCAGCTCCAGGTTCTGGTGCACGCTCAGTTCGGTGTAGAGGGAGAAGGATTGCGACATGTAACCGACCCGGCGCCGGGTGGCCAGGTTGTTCGCATCCAGTTTCTCGCCCAGCAGGCGTGCTTCGCCGGCAGTCGGCTCCAGCAGCCCGGTGAGCATCTTCATCGTGGTCGACTTGCCGCAGCCGTTGGAGCCGAGGAAGCCGAAGATCTCCCCGCTGCGCACGTCGAGGTCGATGTTATCCACCGCGACGAAATCGCCGAAACGCATCTTCAGTCCGCGTGCCGAAATCACCACCTCGCCGGCCGTCTGCGGCGGAATCGACAGCTTGTGGTGATCGCGCCGGCGGGA
>QKGH01000080.1 GCA_003250495.1 Marinobacterium sp. | reverse complement strand
CATCAAAGGCGTTGTCGAGCAAGTTGCCGAGCAGCATCACCAGCCGTTCGGGCGCAATGTTGGGTGGCAGCGGGCCGAGATGGCTGTCGGGGTCAATCTGCAACTGCAGACCCAGTTCATGGGCACGGTTGAACTTGCCGAGCAGGCAGCCGGACAGTACCGGGTCGTCCACCGAGTTCACCAGCCAGCCGAGCAGGGCCTGGTGGTCGCGCGTCTCCTGGCCGATCAGCTCCAGCGCCTCGGCGTTGCGCTCCAGCTGGATCAGGCCAGCGATGGTGTGCAGCTTGTTGGCGTATTCGTGGGCCTGGCTGCGCAGCGTTTCGGCGTACTGGCGGATGCGGGTCAGCTGACGGCTGACCAGCGCCAGCTCGTCCTTGGCGCGAAAGCTCGCTACCACGCCGGTCAGATGGTCGTTCACGCGGATCGGGATGCGGTTGATGATCAGGCTGCGGCCGTTGTACAGCATTTCGGTGTCGAACTCCGGGGTGCCGGTTTGCAGCAACGTGGGCAGGCGGCTGTCCGGCAGCACCTCCTGGATCGGCCGCCCGGTCAGTGTCTGTCCCTGCAGCCCCAGGGTTTCGATGGCGGTGCGGTTGAAGGTGGTGATGCGGCCGTCGCGATCGATGGCGATGATCCCCTCGCGGATCGATTCCAGCGTGGCGTTGCGCTCCTGGAACAGGGTGGCGATCTCGTGCGGTTCGAGGTCGAAGATCGCCTCCTTGAAACGGCGGGCGATCCAGCTGGCGATCAGGATCGAGGCGATCAGCAACAGCAGTGTCACCGTGATGACGACGCGCTGGTAGCGGGCCACGGTGTGGTCGATCTCGGTGGTCAGATAACCCACCGAGACCACGCCGACGACGCTGTTGTCGGCGGCGCGGATCGGCACCTTGCCGCGGATGGAGGGCCCCAGGCTGCCGACGGCGCGGGAGATGATGCTCTTGCCCTGCTGCAGCACCTCGGGGTTGTCGCCGCCGACCATCGGCTGGCCGATGCGGTCGGAGTAGGTGTGGTAGAAGCGGATGCCGCGCTCGTCGCCGATGGTGATGAAGCTGGCGTCGGTGCCCTGCTGCATGGCGCCGAGGATCTGCCGGACCTGGTCGCCGTCGTCGGCGGCGACGGCCGCGCGTACCGAGGGTGTATGGGCGATCATCGCGGCCAGTTGCAGTGCGCGCTGGCCGATCTGCTCCTCCAGCGAACTGGCCAGGTGGCGCAGGGCGAAACCGCCGAGCAGGGCGGCCTGCACCAGGACCAGCAGGCACAGGACGATCATCAGCCGGGTGCTGAGTTTGAGGTGGATTCGCGGTATCGGCATCGGGGCTCTGTTGTAATTATTGTGGCGTCGCCGCCGGTGTGCCGGTGCACATGGCGGTTGTCTGTCATTGTACGGTAATCCTGGCAAATTTACCGGCTTTGGCGCTGTGGCCTGGTCGATTGCGCTGGTCGCCTCGGGGGCGGAGCGTTATACTCTCCGCCCTAAATTAAGACGTCACTTGGTTCGTGACGTCCTTGCTTACCTAGCTCCGGTGTCTCGAGTTTCCTGCTCAGCCCGATCACCCACTTATGTGACCTGTCGTAGGGGTCACCACTAAGAAGGATTTTGCACATGCCAGTCATTACTCTTCCCGATTCCAGTAAACGCGAATTCGATCATCCCGTTACCGTCCATGACGTGGCCGCCTCTATCGGCACCGGTCTGGCCAAGGCCGCATTGGCCGGCAAGGTGAACGGCGAGCTGGTGGATACCAGTTACCTGATCGAGCAGGACAGCGATCTGGCGATCGTGACGGCCCGTGATGCCGAGGGCGTGGATATCATCCGCCACTCCTGTGCGCACCTGATGGCCATGGCGGTGCAGGAGCTGTTCCCCGGTGCCCAGGTCACCATCGGTCCGGTGATCGAAGATGGTTTCTACTACGATTTCGCCTATGAGCGCCCCTTCACCCAGGAAGAACTGGGCAAGATCGAAGCGCGCATGAACGAGCTGTCGAAGCAGGATCTGAGCGTCAGCCGCTCGATCATGAGCCGCGCCGAAGCGGTGGCGATGTTCGAGCAGATGGGCGAGAAGTACAAGGTCGAGATCATCGAGTCGATCCCCGGTGACCAGCCGCTGTCGTTCTACCGCCAGGGCGATTTCATCGACCTGTGCCGCGGCCCTCACGTACCCTCCACCGGCCATATCAAGGCGTTCAAACTGATGAAGGTGGCCGGCGCTTACTGGCGCGGCGACGCCAAGAACGAGATGCTGCAGCGCATCTACGGTACCGCCTGGGGCGACAAGAAGGAGCTGAAGGAATACCTGCACCGCCTGGAAGAGGCAGAGAAGCGCGATCACCGCAAACTGGCCAAGCAGCTGAACCTGTTCCATCTGCAGGAAGAGGCGCCGGGCATGGTGTTCTGGCATCCGCACGGCTGGACCCTGTACCAGCAGATCGAACAGTACATGCGCGCCAAGCAGCGCAAGCATGGCTACCAGGAGATCAAGACGCCGCAGGTGGTCGAGCGTACGCTGTGGGAGAAATCCGGGCACTGGGATAAGTTCTCCGAGCAGATGTTCACGACCCACTCCGAGAGCAAGGATTTCGCCATCAAGCCGATGAACTGCCCCTGCCATATCCAGGTGTTCAACCAGGGGCTGCGCTCCTACCGAGAGATGCCGCTGCGCCTGGCCGAGTTCGGCTCCTGCCATCGTAACGAGCCGTCCGGCGCGCTGCACGGCATCATGCGTGTGCGCGGTTTCGTGCAGGACGATGCGCACATCTTCTGCGCCGAGAACTCGATCCAGTCGGAAGTGGCGGCATTCATCGACTTCCTGCACGAGGTGTATGCCGATTTCGGTTTCACCGACATCATCTACAAGCTCTCCACCCGTCCGGAGCAGCGCGTCGGTTCCGACGAGAGCTGGGACAAGGCGGAGCAGGCCCTGGCCGACGCGCTGAATACGGCGCAGCTGGACTGGGACGAGCTGCCGGGCGAGGGCGCGTTCTACGGTCCGAAGATCGAGTTCTCGCTGCGCGACTGCCTGGGCCGTGTCTGGCAGTGCGGCACGATCCAGGTCGACTTCTCGATGCCGGGACGTCTCGGTGCCCAGTTCGTCAACGAGCAGGGCGAGCGCGAAACGCCGGTCATGCTGCACCGCGCGATCCTCGGTTCGTTCGAGCGCTTCATCGGGATTCTGATCGAACATTACGCCGGCGCGCTGCCGGCCTGGCTGGCCCCGGTGCAGGTGGCGGTGATGAATATCACCGACAAGCAGGCCGATTTCGTGCGTGAGGTGACAGAACGTCTCGAAAATCAAGGCTATCGTGCCGTTGCGGACTTGAGAAACGAGAAGATCGGCTTTAAAATCCGCGAGCGCACTTTACAGAAGGTGCCCTACCTCCTTGTGGTAGGCGATAAAGAAGTAGAGTCCGGTTCCGTTGCAGTGCGTACGCGCTCCGGTGAGGACCTCGGCACGATGCCGGTTGATGCCCTGCTTGAACTGCTGAAGCAGGAAGTAACCCGCAAAGGGCGTCAGCACTAAAATTCTTTAGGAGATATTACTATCAGGCGTGATAACAAGCGCGGCGCTCGTCAGAACCTGCCGCCCATTAACGATAATATCCGCGCACGTGAGCTCCGCCTCATCGGCGCGGATGGCCAACAGGTTGGTATCGTAACGATTGAACAGGCTCTTGAGCTTGCTCAGGAAGCCGAACTTGACCTCGTACAGATCTCAGAATCTGATCCCATCGTCTGTAAGATCATGGACTATGGCAAGCATCAGTACGAGCTGAAGAAGAAAGCAAATGAGGCGAAGAAGAAACAGTCTCAGATGCAGGTCAAGGAAATCAAATTCCGTCCCGGTACGGAAGAAGGGGATTATCAGGTCAAACTGCGCAACCTGATACGTTTCCTTGAAGACGGGGATAAGGCCAAGGTAACCCTGCGGTTCCGCGGTCGTGAGATGGCCCATCAGGAGCTGGGCATGCAACTGTTGCAGCGCGTCGAGAGCGATCTCGCCGATCTGGGCGTTGTAGAGCAGCAGCCGAAGATGGAAGGTCGCCAGATGGTGATGGTCGTCGCCCCGAAAAAGAAATAGTCAGCTCGACTTCACGACCCGCGTTTACGGTTCGATGAACCGGTGATGCGGGTTTTGTGATTTCTGCTGACGCATTAGAAACGAATGCGTGGAGATGAGAAATGCCTAAGATTAAAACTGTCCGCGGTGCGGCAAAACGTTTCAAGAAAACTGCTAATGGCATCAAGCACAAGCAGGCCTTCAAAAGCCACATTCTGACCAAGAAAAGCACCAAGCGTAAGCGTCAGCTGCGCCCGATGCTGCAGGTTCACGCTGCCGACCAGGCTCTGGTCAAGCGTATGCTGCCGTATCTGTAAGCTTTAGTCCGAATCAACTTTTATTAGGAAGGAATTGCTATGCCTCGCGTAAAACGTGGTGTACAGGCTCGTGCCCGTCATAAGAAAATCCTGAAACAGGCTAAAGGTTACTACGGCGCTCGCAGCCGTGTGTTCCGTGTAGCCAAGCAGGCGGTTATCAAAGCTGGTCAGTATGCTTACCGTGACCGTCGTCAGCGTAAGCGTCAGTTCCGCGCTCTGTGGATCGCCCGTATCAACGCTGCTGCCCGTATCAACGGTCTGTCCTACAGCCGCTTTATTGCTGGTCTGAAGAAAGCCAACATCGAGATCGACCGTAAAGTACTGGCCGACCTCGCTGTGCATCAGCAGACTGCCTTTGCTGCGGTGGTCGAGAAAGCCAAAGCGGCTTTGGCGTAAACGACACCCGCCTATTGGTAGGTAACTGATCGAATCAAGTAGGGGAAGGGTGCAAACTCTTCCCCTATTTTTGTTTGGAGCCGGACATGGAAAATCTTCACGCTCTCCTGGCGGAGGGTAAACAGGCGGTGGCGCAGGCCGACAGCGTCAAGGCACTGGACGAGGTGCGCGTTCAGTATCTCGGTAAGAAGGGGCATCTTACCCAGTTGCTGAAGGGATTGGGCAAACTCTCTGCCGAGGAGCGTCCCGCGGCAGGTGCGAAAATCAACGAGGCCAAGGCCGAGCTCGAGCAGGTGCTGAATGCGGCCCGCGATCAGCTGGAGGGTGCGGCACTCGAGGCCAAACTGGCGTCCGAGACGGTCGACGTGACACTGCCGGGCCGTGGCCAGACGCTGGGCGGCCTGCACCCGGTCACCAAGACCATGGAGCGGATCGAGGCATTCTTCACCAGCATCGGCTTCAGCGTGGCGGAAGGTCCGGAGATCGAGGACGACTACCACAACTTCGAGGCGCTGAACATTCCGGCCCATCACCCGGCCCGTGCCATGCACGATACCTTCTATTTCGATGCGCACACGCTGCTGCGTACGCACACCTCGCCGGTGCAGGTGCGCACGATGGAGGCGCAGAAGCCGCCGATCCGTATCATCTGCCCGGGCCGCGTCTATCGTTGCGACTACGACCAGACCCATTCGCCGATGTTCCATCAGGTCGAGGGGCTGCTGATCGACAAGGAGATCAGCTTTGCCGACCTGAAGGGGACCCTGCAGCAGTTCCTGCGCGAGTTCTTCGAAGAGGACGTCAAGGTACGTTTCCGTCCCTCCTACTTCCCGTTCACCGAGCCCTCCATCGAGGTCGATATCGACCGCGGCGACGGGCGCTGGCTGGAGGTGCTGGGCTGCGGCATGGTGCATCCGAAGGTGCTGGAGATGTCCGGCATCGATCCGGAGGAGTACACCGGTTTTGCCTTCGGTATGGGCGTTGAGCGTTTCGCGATGCTCCGCTACGGTGTCGACGATCTGCGGCTGTTCTTCGAGAACGATCTGCGCTTTCTGCGTCAGTTCCGCTAATCGGCCCTCTCCAGAATTTAAAGGTTTCAGGACAGCAGCATGAAATTCAGTGAACAGTGGTTGCGCGAACTGGTGCAGCCCGAAATCGATACCCAGGCGCTGGTCGACCAGCTCAGTCTTTCCGGGCTGGAGGTCGACGAGGTAGAGGCGGTTGCGGGACATTTTTCCGGCGTCGTCGTCGCCGAGATCGTCAGTGCCGAGCAGCATCCCGATGCGGATAAGCTGCGGGTGTGCCAGGTCAGCGACGGCAGCGAACAGTTCCAGGTGGTGTGCGGGGCCCCCAACGCGCGCGCCGGCCTGAAAACGGCGTTCGCCAAGGTCGGTGCTTTGCTGCCGGGCGAGTTCAAGATCAAGAAAGCCAAACTGCGCGGTGTCGAGTCGTTCGGCATGTTGTGCGCGGAAGATGAGCTGGGTCTGTCAGAGGATCACGGCGGCATCATGGAGCTGGCGGCCGATGTGCCGGTGGGCAGCGATATCCGCGCCTATCTGGGGCTCGACGACCAGATCATCGACGTCGACCTGACGCCGAACCGGGGCGACTGCCTGAGTCTGGCCGGCATGGCTCGTGAAGTGGGTGTGCTGAACCGGGTGCCGGTCAGCGAGATCGAAGCGGCGGCTGTGGCGCCGCAGCTGGACGATCAGGTGCAGCTGA
>QKGH01000323.1 GCA_003250495.1 Marinobacterium sp. | reverse complement strand
CCGAGTGCACTGATCTTCTCGCGTCAGAACCTGCCGCATCAGCCGCGCAACGCCGAGCAGCTCGATAACGTGCTGCGCGGCGGGTACATCCTCAGCGACTGCGAAGGCACTCCGGAGGTGATCCTGATCGCCACTGGTTCCGAAGTGGGCCTGGCGGTGGAGTCGGCCGAAGCCCTGCGCGCCGAGCAGCGCCGCGTACGCGTGGTGTCCATGCCCTGTACCGAGCGTTTCGATGCCCAGGACAAGAGCTACCGCGATAGCGTGCTGCCGCCGGCAGTGACCGCGCGGGTGGCGATCGAGGCCGCCCATGCCGACTTCTGGTACAAGTACGTGGGCCTGGATGGCGCCATCGTCGCCATGCACAGCTTTGGCGAATCGGCCCCGGCTGGTGAGCTGTTCAAGCACTTCGGCTTCACCGTCGAGCGCATCGTCGGCAAGGCCAAGGCGTTGATCTAAGCTCCGGCCTGGTCGCAGGAAGCCGCCGGGTGCGGCTTCCTGCGTTATTTAGCAATGAGTTTCAACTGATCGGTAGCGGATGGAATGGCTTATCGGGTCGCGATAAACGGTTATGGGCGTATCGGACAGTGCGTGCTGCGCGCTATCCATGAGCGCGGCCTGCAGGATCGACTGCAGGTGGTGGCACTGAACGAGCTGTCCGACATCGATACCCTGACCTACCTGACCCGCTACGACACCACCCACGGCCGTTTTCCGCGCCCGGTGGCCAACGACGGCGCCCACCTGCTGATCGACGGCAACCCGTACCCGATCCGGGTGCTGAACCGTGAGCGGCCCTCGGCGCTGCCCTGGCGCGAGCTGGAGGTGGACCTGCTGTTTGAATGTTCCGGCTCCTTCAACAGCCGCGCCGTGGCGCAGCAGCATCTCGATGCCGGTGCCCGGCGTCTGCTGTTCTCGCATCCGGCCCAGGCCGATGTCGATGCCACCATCATCTACGGCTTCAACCATGCCGAGCTGAAACCGGAGTATCGCATCGTGTCGGCGGCCTCCTGTACCACCAACTGCGTGGTGCCGGTGCTGGACCTGCTCGATCGCCACTTCGGCATCGAGTGCGGGGTGACCACGACCATCCATTCGGCGATGAACGACCAGCCGGTGATCGACAGCTACCACCGCACCGACCTGCGCCTGACGCGCAGCGCGCTGCAGTCGATCATCCCGGTCGATACCGGGCTCGACCGCGGCATCGACCGCCTGCTGCCGCAGCTGGCGGGACGCTTCAAATGCCTGCACGTGCGGGTGCCGACGATCAACGTATCGCTGATGGATATGTCGATCAACCTGGGGCGCGATACCGATGCCGACGAGGTCAACGCGCTGCTGCACCAGGCCGCGCTGTCCGGACCGCTGGTTGGACTTCTCGGTTATACCGAAGAGGCCCACGCTTCTGTAGACTTCAACCGCGATGCCCGCTCCGGCGTCGTCGATGGTACCCAGACCCGGGTCAGCGGCGCAGAGCCCGGCCGGGGGCGCCTGCTGAAGTTGCTGTGCTGGTTCGACAACGAGTGGGCGTTCGCCAACCGCATGGTCGATGTGGCGCAACACTGGCTGCAGCGCTAAGCGGGCGTAAATTTTCTCGACAACCTGATAACAAGCTATGGGATGACTCAGATGAGCGTACTGAAGATGACGGACCTGGATCTGGCGGGCAAGCGCGTGCTGATCCGTGAGGACCTCAACGTACCGGTCAAGGATGGCCAGGTAACCTCCGACGCGCGTATCCGCGCTTCACTGCCGACGATCGAGATGGCATTGAAAGCGGGCGCCAAAGTGATGGTTATGTCTCATCTGGGGCGTCCGACCGAGGGTCAGTACGAAGAGCAGTACTCGCTGGCGCCGGTCGCCGACTACATCGGCAAGCTGCTGGGCCGTACCGTACCGCTGATCAAGGATTGGCTCGATGGCGGTATCGAGCTGGAGGAGGGCGAACTGGTCCTGCTCGAGAACGTGCGCTTCAACGCCGGGGAGAAGAAGGACAACGAGGAGCTGTCGAAACAGATGGCTGCCCTGTGCGACATCTACGTGATGGACGCCTTCGGTACCGCGCACCGCGCTCAGGCCTCGACCCACGGCGTCGCCAAGTTCGCGGCGATCGCCTGCGCTGGCCCGCTGCTGGCCAACGAACTGGACGCGCTGGGCAAGGCGCTGGATAACCCGGCGCGGCCGATGGCGGCGATCGTCGGCGGTTCCAAGGTCTCCACCAAGCTGGAGGTGCTGAACTCGCTGTCCGACAAGTGCGACCAGTTGATCGTCGGCGGCGGTATCGCCAACACCTTCCTGGCCGCGGCCGGCAAGCCGGTGGGCAAGTCGCTGTGCGAGCATGACCTGATCGACACCGCCAAGGCGCTGATGGCCAAGTGCAGCATCCCGCTGCCGGTGGACGTGGTGGTTGCCAAGGCGTTTGCCGAGGATGCCGAAGCGACGATCAAGGCGGTCGACGACGTGGCGGAGGACGATATGATCCTCGATATCGGCCCGCAGTCCGCGGCGAACCTGGCAGCATTGCTGAAGGATGCCAAAACCATCATCTGGAACGGCCCGGTCGGGGTGTTCGAGTTCGATCAGTTCGGCGAGGGAACCAAGACCCTGTCGCTGGCGATCGCTGCGAGCGATGCGTTCTCCATCGCCGGTGGCGGCGATACCCTGGCCGCGGTCGACAAGTACGCGATCGCCGACAAGGTCTCCTACATCTCCACCGGTGGCGGCGCCTTCCTCGAGTTCGTCGAGGGCAAGGTATTGCCGGCCGTGGCGATGCTGGAGCAGCGCGCCGCGAACTGAGCGCGGAACACCCAGGCCGGCAGCTGCTGCCGGTCCCGGACCCCGAGCGTCGATGGCGCGGGTTGCGATTTAGGTGGGGCCTGGGCTCCCCGGCGTTGTCCGCAACCGGCCTCGACGGGGCCTTAACTGGATTGACCCGGCCCACGTGGTAAGCTGATCCGATACAACATTTTTAACCAACAAATTTATAAGGGTGACACCATGGCACTGATCTCGATGCGCCAGTTGCTGGACCATGCCGCGGAGTATGGCTACGGCATTCCGGCCTTCAACGTCAACAACCTGGAACAGATGCGTGCCATCATGGAGGCGGCGTCGAAGACCGATTCCCCGGTCATCGTGCAGGCCTCTGCCGGTGCCCGTAAATATGCCGGTTCCAACTTCCTCAAGCACATGATCCTGGCCGCGGTCGAAGAGTTTCCGGAGATCCCGGTGTGCATGCACCAGGACCACGGTACCAGCCCCGCGGTGTGCCAGCGCTCCATCGCCCTGGGCTTCTCCTCGGTGATGATGGACGGTTCCCTCGGCACCGACGGCAAGACCCCGACCAGCTACGAGTACAACGTCGATGTGACCCGGCGCACCGTCGAGATGGCGCATGCCTGCGGCGTTTCCGTCGAGGGCGAACTGGGTTGCCTGGGCTCGCTGGAGACCGGACAGGCCGGCGAAGAGGACGGTATCGGTGCCGAGGGTACCCTGTCCCACGACCAGATGCTGACCGATCCGGATGAAGCGGCGGAGTTCGTCAAGGCCACCAATGTGGACGCCCTGGCGATCGCCTGCGGCACCTCCCACGGCGCCTACAAGTTCACCAAGCCGCCGACAGGCGACACCCTGGCGATCGATCGGATCAAGGCGATCCACGACCGCATCCCCAACACCCACCTGGTGATGCACGGCTCCTCCTCGGTGCCGCAGGAGTGGCTGGCGATCATCAACGAGTTCGGCGGGGCGATTCCGGAAACCTACGGGGTGCCGGTGGAGCAGATCGTCGAGGGGATCAAGCACGGCGTGCGCAAGGTCAACATCGACACCGACCTGCGCCTGGCATCGACCGGCGCGATCCGCCGTTTCCTGGCGCAGCACCCGGCGGAGTTCGATCCGCGTAAATACCTGAAGGAAACGATGACGGCGATGAGCGAGATCTGCATCGCCCGCTACGAAGCCTTCGGTACCGCCGGCCACGCCAGCAAGATCAAGGCGATCTCGCTGGAAGCGATGGGCGTGCGTTACGAACGTGGCGAGCTGGATGCCAAGATCAACTGATACGCTGGACGTATCGGTGCAAGGGCGGCCTCGGGTCGCCCTTTTTGTATCCGGATGGCGGGCAGCGGGGCGCTCGGGGGGCGGCTGGCCAAGGTTTGGTTCGCTATACATTGGTATTAAAATCTTTAAGGGCGGTGCTTGAGACCTCCCTTTTTTAAATGTCTATAACAATGTAAAAGAGTGCGGGCGTGCCCGCCGGGGTGGGAAGGGAGAGATGCGCTATCTGGTTTTTGTCACGTTGTTGTGGGCGTTGTCGTTCAGCCTGATCGGCGAATACCTGGCGGGCCGTGTCGACAGCTATTTTGCCGTGCTGACCCGGATCCTGCTGGCCAGTGCGCTGTTCCTGCCGCTACTGCGCCTGCGCGGGCTCAAGCCGGGGTTGATCGGCGGGCTGCTGGCGGTCGGGGCGCTGCAGTTCGGCATCACCTATGTCTGCCTGTACCAGTCGTTCCTCTACCTGACGGTGCCGGAGGTGCTGCTGTTCACCATCACCACGCCGCTGTATGTGGCGCTGCTCGACGAGGGGCTGCGGGGGCGTTTCAGCGTCGGACCGCTGCTGTCGACCGGGCTGGCCGTGCTGGGCGCGGCGATCATCCGCTACGACAACATCTCCGACGACTACCTGGCCGGGTTCCTGATTCTGCAGCTGGCCAACGCCACCTTCGCCGCCGGACAGGTAGGCTATGCCCATCTGATACGCCGTTACCGCGTCGATGGCCCGCTGTACCGCAGTTTCGGGCTGTTCTTCATCGGCGCGCTGATCGTGGTGCTGCCTGCCTACCTGTTACTCGGCAACCCCGAGCGGCTGCCGCAGACTACGCTGCAGTGGGGAATCCTGGGCTGGCTCGGGCTGGCCGCGTCGGGCCTGGGGTTCTACCTGTGGAACAAGGGGGCGACGCTGGTCGATGGCGGCACGCTGGGGATCATGAACAACGCCCTGATTCCGGCCGGACTGATCGTCAACCTGTTGCTGTGGAACCGCGATGCGGATCTGCTGCGGCTCGGTTTGGGCGGCGCAGTGATCCTGTTATCGCTCTGGATCAACAAGCGTTGCTGTGCTTTGCGGGTAAAATCAGCCGGCATTTGAGCGGCGGGTTCCGCGCCCCGGTGCCGGGGGGCGTTTAGTCTGGGCACTAACGCGATCCGGCCGTCCGGACGCCGAGGTTGCGTGGGCCGGAAAACTCTCCGGGCGCGGCGCGGTCAACAGCTGTAAGTGATTACTCGGCCATGAGTGGATATGAAGGGATGAAGATCAGGATTGGAGTATGCCTGTTGCTGGCTGCACTGCTGCAAGGATGCGGCAGCGGCGACAACGGAAAGGTGCCGATGACCAAGGCGGTCAAGCCGCATCTGGTCGAGGTGGTCGAGGTGATGCCGCGGCGCGTGGCGGTACAGCGCACACGCTCGGGCACGCTGCGCTCATACCGCAGTGTGGAGATACAGACCCAGGAGGCGGGGCGGATCACCGCGCTGCCCTGGTATCCGGGCGACCGGGTCGGTGCCGGCGAGCTGCTGGCCGCGCTCGACGACACCCTGCTCGGTGCCGAGCTGGCCCGGGCCAAGGCGGGGCTGCGCGAGGCGCAGCAGAATCTGGCGCGGCTGCGCAAGTTGGCGGCCAAGAGCCTGGTGTCGAGCGAGGAGCTGCTGCGGCGCCAGACCGAGGCCGAGGTGGCGGCGGCCGATGTACAGGTACTGGAGACCCGTCTCTCCTACACCCGGATCCTGGCGCCTTTCGATGGCGTCATCACCGAGCGCCTGAGCGAACCGGGCAACATTGCCGAGGACCAGACCCATCTGCTGACACTGGCCGACCCGACCCAACTGGTGGTCGACGTGACCGTATCGGAGCTGGTGCTGGCGCAGCTGCAGCTGGGCGATCCAGTGGCGGTGGTCATCGACGCGCTGGGTGCCGAGCCGCATCGGGCGCATATCAGCCGGATCTACCCGCAGGTCGATCCGGTGACCCGGCGCGGTACGCTGGAGGTGCGTCTGGAACCGGTGCCCGACGGCGCCCGGGCCGGGCAGTTCGTGCGCGTGGAGCTGAAGACCGCCGAGCGCGAACGGCTGCTGGTACCGTTCAGCGCGCTGCGCTTCGAGGAGGGGACCTATCTTTACCTGGTGCAGCCTGACGGCCGGGTGGAACAACGCACGGTAGTGACCGGCAGCCGCCTGGCCGACGAGATCGAAATCCTGGAGGGGATCGCCAGCGGCGACCGGGTCGTGACCCGCGGTTTCCTCGGCCTGACGCCGGGCAAGGCGGTGCAGATCGTCGGTCAGGCCGCTGAGCAGCAACCGGCCCCCGAGCAGGGAGCCGGATCATGAGTGGCGGTGATCGGGAGCAGGAGCTGAGACACGGCGGCGGCCTGGCCGGTTGGTCGATCCGCCATCCGGTGGGCGTGGTGATGCTGTCGCTGGCGGTGATCGTGCTCGGTACCTTCGCGCTGGGGCGGCTGTCGGTGGACCTGCTGCCGCATCTGATC
>QKGH01000408.1 GCA_003250495.1 Marinobacterium sp. | reverse complement strand
CCTCGGCTGAAATTGTAAGGGGTGGCGGTGGTTTTGCGAGCTTTATCTGCCGCCTCCGCCCATCCCTCGGCGGCAACCGGAGAAGCAGCGATACGACCACCCGGCTGCCGGCTCGAACGGAACGCGGCAACAGGGTAGCTGAGACGGAGGGGCAGACTCAGCTGCTGGTGAGTTTGGGTTTATACGGATTGTCCGGCAGCAGCGCTCGCGGCAGCGGCGGCCGCCGCGCGCCCTCCTTGCTGCCGTACTGGGTCGACAGGTAGTCGAGGATGGTCTTCTCCGTGGCGGCATCGAACTGCCACAGCCCCTGGGTCGCCTGCATCCAACGGATCAGCTCCAGCCAGCGGTTGCGCGAACCGCTGTTCTGCGTTACCAGCTTGGCGGAGTGACACGCGGTACAGCTGTTGCGCACCGTCTCCCAGCCTTCGGCCACAATAAACCCCGTCTCCGGGTCCTTCTCCGCCGCTGGCACCGGGGCCACCGGCGCCAACAGCGCCAGCATCAGCAACGACTGGACAATGGGTTGCGTTCTCATCTCGCCCCCCTTCAGGCCACCTGGACCGCGATGCGGTGGCAAGCGTTGTTAAGATAGCCGCGCGGGTTCCAGCCCGGCACCACCATCGGTTGCGAACGCCCCTCGCTATCCACGGCGCGGGCCCAGATCTCGTAGTACCCCTGCTCCGGGAAGCTGATGTTGGCGCTCCAGCGCTGCCAGGCCAGCCGGTTGGGCGGGTCCTTCAACTCGGCCTTTTGCCAGGTGGCGCCGAAATCGATCGAGACATACAGCTCCTTCACCGCCAGGTCGCCGGCCCAGGCGTGGCCGCGCACTTCCAGCGGCTGGCCGAGACTGTGAGTGATGCCGGACTGCGGGAAGGTCACCAGTGACTTGACCGGCATCGAGCCGATGACCTGCATATCCTCCTTCGGCACGGTGGAGCCCGGTGCTACCGGATACTTGGGCATCGCATAGGAGGGCGGCGACATCTTGGAGCCGTCATGCACCTTGTTGCGGATAACTATCCCCTTCAGCCATTTACCGGACACCGAACCGGGCCAACCGCCGCACACCAGGCGCAACGGATGACCGTTGAGCAGCGGGATATCCTCGCCGTTCATCGCCCAGGCGATCAGTGACTCATCCTCCAGCGCTTTCGCTATCGGCACCCCACGCGAAATCGCCTCCTTAGAGGGGTCGCGACTCAGGTGCTGATCGGCGCCGTGGTAACCGATATAGACCGCATCCTCCTTGATCCCGCAGGCCTCCAGCACGTCGCGCAGGCGGACGCCGGTGAACTGCGGACAGGCCACGGCGCCGGTGGTCCACTGGTTACCGCTGGCGGAGGGGACATATTCGCTACGACCGTTGCCGCCGCACTCGATCTGCAGCTGGTAGGTGTAGTGTTTGAAGTTTTTCTTCAGCTCTTCGATGGTGAAGCGCATCGGTTTGACACAGGACTCGCCGGCGATCTCCAGGCTCCAGGTCGCCACATCGATATCGGCCAGCGCCGGCGGCAAGCCGTTGTTACGCACGAACATGCGGCTGCCGGGGGTGACGTCGTCATCGAGCAGGTGGGCCGGGGTTTCGGCATTGATCGGGCGGTCGTTCAATACCGTGAGCCCTTCCTTGCCCTGCAGGGTGAAAGGCTCGGGGGTCTGTGCCAGTGCGGCGGGGATCAGGCCCGCGGGCAT
>QKGH01000374.1 GCA_003250495.1 Marinobacterium sp. | reverse complement strand
GCCGAAAACCTGGACCTGCGCATCGGCACCGCCGTGTTCGCCCTGATCAAGGCGCCGTCGGTCGTGCTGCTCCAGGGCGAGCGTTGCCTGGTTTCCGCCCGTAACCGGCTGCACGGCGAGATTGCCGAACTGCAGCGCGGCGCCGTCAATACCGAGGTCCGGGTCGAGCTGCCCGGCGGCAAAAGTGTGATCGCCGTGGCCAGCAACCCGAGCTGCGACGCGATGGAACTGCAGCCGGGACAACCGATCTGGGCAGTGTTTAAATCCTCCAACGTGGTGCTGGCCCGGGTCGGCTGAAGCCCCGGTATTTACCACAACGGGCGCGCCGGTATCAGTTCCCGTTGCGGCCCGCCCAGCCCGTCCAGCCCAAAGACGCTGGCGAATACACAGCCCAGGCCGCCCATCCGCCCCCTACCCGGCCATACTGCGCATCATGCGCGACACAGGGAGAGCCATCGCCGTGGCGGATACCCCAATTGACACCGAACGGCCACTCCTTAACGCACAGGGCGCCAAGTGTGGAAGCGCCGCCGACAAACTGCACCCCATACCTGACGCCACCACCCTATTGATGATTTTTATTATTAAGCCGCAGGCCTCTATCCCCGGTTATCCCGCTCCGGACAACAGAATGCCTCACTATTTTTAAGTCATGTAATAGCTACACAATAACTGCCTAATAACTACAGACGGATGTCCCCATTAAGGTGCATCCGCCACATAATGGTGCGGTGCTGGTTTATTTATAGCCAACTATCACAACAGTAATTGAACAACCAATCCTGGATATTTTTTAGACTATCACAAAAAAGCTTAACCTATTAATAACAATTTTTACAGAATATCGAAAACACCTGTTTAAAAAACAATCTGAATAATTAAGAAAACATTAAACTAAAAATCCTGAATATTTACTGGCCCTCTTTTTGCTGTATCCCCCCGCTTTCCTCCCTGCAGCGTTTTCAAGCCGCAGGGTCTTCCACCACAGGAGATCAGTTAAATGGAGTTGACCTCAGGTCTAACTAGACGCCAAGTACTTGGTATTATTGGAAAAACAGCCGGCGTTGCCGCTATGTACCAGGCGATGACCGCGCTCGGGTACGCCGGCGAAAGCACCGAGGCGGCGACGCGCTTTGCGCTGCATGGAGCCCCCAAGGACACCAGTATTTTGATCCTCGGTGCCGGTATTGCCGGTATGACCGCCGCTTATGAACTGAAAAAGGCCGGTTATTCCGTCAAGATTCTTGAATACCGGGAAAAGGCAGGAGGACGATGCTGGACACTGCGCGGCGGCGATACATTTACTGAATTAGGTGGTGCGACACAGAAATGTGAGTTTGATCCGGGTCTTTATTTTAACCCGGGCCCATGGCGATTACCTTATAATCATTATGGGATTCTCCACTATGCTAAAACCTTTGGCGTTGCTCTGGAGCCCTTTATTCAGGTCAACTACAACGCGTATGTACATTCCAATAAAGCTTTTGGCGGAAAACCCGTACGCTACCGCGAAGTTCAGGCCGATTATCAGGGATATATGGCTGAACTCCTGGCTAAATCGATCAATCAGGGTGCACTGGACCAGGAGATGACGCTACAGGAACGCGAGATGGTCATCGCCTCGCTGAAATCCTGGGGCGCCCTGGATGACAACTACCACTACGGCAAAACGATTTCCGCCGCCTGGCGCCGCGGTTTCGAGGTTAACGCCGGTGGCGGCCTGATGCCGCCGGAAGCGGCCTCACAGCCCCTGGCCCGGCGCGAACTCATCGAATCCGCTTTCTGGAAACGGATTATCACCGGCCAGTTGGTAGAGTTCCAAAGCAGCATCTTCCAGCCCGTTGGCGGCATGGACATGATCGCCCAGGCGTTTGCCCGCCAGTTGCCCGGCACTATCCGCTACAACGCCAAGGTCACCAACATCCACCAGGATGAACGCGGCGTGAGCGTGCAATACACGGATACCGTCAACGGGCAGGCACTGACCGAGCAGGCCGATTATCTGGTCTGCACCATCCCGGCCAGTATCCTGGCGCAGATTCCGATGAATGTCGGTGCACCGATGCAGGCCGCCATCCACTCCCTGCCCTATGGCGCTTCGTCGAAAGTCGGCCTGCAGTTCAAGCGCCGCTTCTGGGAGCAGGACGATTTCATCTATGGCGGTATCAGCTATACCGACCTGCCCATTCGTTCCATCAGCTACCCCTCCACCGACTACGGTCACCCCGGCAAGGGCGTCCTGTTGGGCGGCTATACCTGGGAGGGTCCCAACTCCTACGAGTTCACCGCCATGACCCCGGCCCAGCGGGTACAGAAAGCGGTGGAGTACGGCGCGCAGATCCATCCGCAGTACAAGACGGAGTTCGACAATGGCGTCGCCGTCGGCTGGCACCGGGTGCCCTGGACCCAGGGATGCTACGGCCAATGGGGAGACGACGAACACCTGCGCGAGCAGCACTACAAGAACCTCTGCGACATCGATGGCCGCATCGTGCTGGCCGGCGAACACTGCTCGCATATCCCGGCCTGGCAGGAGGGTGCCGTACTCTCCGCGCAAGATGCCATTTCCCGCCTGCACGCCAAGATCGTTGCCCAGCAGTAATGGAGGAACTGACCATGAACCCACTGTTTACCTATGCAAAACGCGCGACGACGGCAACCCTGCTGGCCGGCGGCCTGCTGACGGCGGCCGCGCAGGCCGCGGATGAACCCCCGATGACCCTGAGCGGCAGCAAGATTGCCGCCCAATCCGGGGCAACGATCTACCAGTCGATCTGCCAGGCCTGTCACCAGGCCGATGCGCAGGGAGCCCAGGGGGCCGGCTTCTATCCGGCCCTGGCCGGCAATATGAAACTGGCCGCGGCAGACTTTCCCGTTTACGTCGTCCTCAACGGTCAGAACGGCATGCCGCCGTTACGGGGACTGCTGGACGATGCCCAGATCGCGGAGGTGGTGAACTACGTCCGCAGCCATTTCGGCAATCACTATCAGGATCAAGTCACCGCCGAGCAGGTAGCCGCCAAACGTTGACGCCTGGCGGCACGCCCACCCGTTCATTGTTAAAAGGAGTTTAGATATGCGTCCGTTCCGTTCCCGTTTCGCGCTGTCGCCGCTGCTATGCGCAACGGCACTGAGCTGCACCCTGACCACACTGTCGACACAGGCCGCTGAGCTCGTGCGCCACAAGATTCCCGGATCCGATTTTCCGATCGCCCAGGCCATCGAGATTCCGGCGAGTGCCACACTGGTCAACCTGAGCGGTCAACTGCCCGCCGTGGCCAATCCCGACGCGCCTAAAGGCTCGCTCGAGGCCTTCGGCGATACCGAAACGCAGACCATCAGCACGCTGAAGAAGATCGAGTCCATCCTGGCCTCCATGGACCTGACCATGGGCGACATCATCAAGATGCAGGTGTTCCTGGTCGGTGATCCCAACCTGGGCGGCAAGATGGATTTCGCCGGATTTATGCGGGGTTACACCCAGTTCTTCGGCCAGAAGGCCAAGCAGCCGAATCTGCCGACCCGTTCGGCGTTTCAGGTGGCCGGACTCGCCGCGCCCGGTTATCTGATCGAGATCGAAGTCACCGCGGTCAAACCCTAACCTTCCACGCCCTTGCCGGGGGACGGGCCAATGCTTCACTCATTGGCCGCACCCCTGGCGCCGCTCCGCTTGCAACGAACCGGACCGACCACGCATCGGTTTGTGACCAGTGGCAAAGCGTGACACCCACGGCCTTGGCGATAACAGCCCGTCTCGCTCGGCCCTCCGCCAGCCCTCCCGTAATGGCCCCCGGCCTGACGCCAGGTGCTATCTCCGCGATTGCCGAATCAGCCGAATCCGACGACACGTATCTTTTGTTACATATCCACATTTATAAAATGGTTAATTTTCTCCTGCCGGCCCGCCGCTGGCCGATCGATAGTCCAATCTAGGAGAACCAACCATGCAAGCGATGCACTTCTTCATCGACACCCATAACCGCGACAACGAAACCTTTCCTGCCGGTATCTCTCCGAGCCAATTCGAGGCATTTTATGCAGACTACGAGCAGGCGTGCCAAGCCGAAGGGGTTATCCCGCTGCGCATACATGTCGGCTTCGAGGAGGGGCGCGCGTTCTGCTTCAACATGGCGCCCGATGCCGAGGCGGTCAAACGCGCTCATGCCCGCGTCGGCCTCCCCTTCGACCAGATAACCGAGGTCACCACGGCGACGCCGGGAGATATGTTCTTCAAACAGCGCTGACAGGGAGGGCGAGATGGTTGAACTCGAGCAGTTGGATGCCTTTGCCAAACTGAGTGAAGAGAGCCGCACCCTGCTAAGCCAGGGCGGCATCACCAGGGCCTGCGCGCCGGCGACGGCGGTGCTGAACAAGGGCGACGCCATCTCCGGCGCTTACCTGGTGTTGCAGGGGCAACTAAGGGTGTACACCCTCGCCCCCAACGGCACCGAAGCCACACTCTACTTCATCAACCCCGGTGAAACCTGTGTGCTGGCGCTGAACTGCCTGTTTAACGATCTTCGCTACCCCGCCTGGGTGCAGGCCGAGGAGGCGACCGAAGTGGTCGTCATCCCCGGTCCGCTGTACCGCACGCTGTTCAGGTTTGAACCGAGTATCCAGGAGTTGACGGTCAGCGCGCTGTCGGTGGCCGTATTCAGGCTCATGGGCGAACTCGAGCAACTTCACTCCCAGCGGCACCGGCAACGTCTGGCCAATTTTTTCCTGCTGCACGCCTCCTCCGACGGTGTACTGCGCATGACGCAGCAGCGCCTGGGCAACCACCTGGGCACGACGCGCGAGGTGATCGCCCGCCTGATCGGCGAGTTCTCGGCCGAAGCGCTGATCACCACCGGCCGCGGCGTGATCCGGCTCCGCAATATCGAGGGCCTGCGCGAGGTTGCCTGCCAGAGCGCTCCGTAGAGGGTAGCGGACGTTAGCGCCGCCGCTGGTCACCCAGAGGACAGAACCATGTTTAACCTCATCACCATCGGCAGTAGCGCGGCGCTGGTCGCCGCCGTGGCGCTCGTCCTGCTCGTGCAGCGGGAGTTGGCACCGCAGGGGGGCCTCAGCCGGCGTGGAAAGTGGATGCTGACCGCGGGGCTCGGCAGCGGCATTGTGGCGCTGACGCTCAAACTGCTGCTGATCGTCCTGTTTGTCGCGCTGCCGGAAGCGACGCTCTCCTCCTGGTTGAAGCGCCCGGCGGCGCGCGCCGGCGGCCCGAACTGGGACACGCTGCCGATGCAGGGCGCAGAGCGCCTGCTCAGGACCTCGGGTTATGTGTGGCAGGCCCTGCCGTTAACAGCGCCGATCGATACGCGCGATCCGCTGCTCGCCCAGGCGATCGCCCTCGGCGAGCGACTGTTCAACGACAAAAACCTGTCGCAGGACCGGACCCTCGCCTGCAGCAGCTGCCACGACCTGATCCGGGGCGCCGGGGCTGACGGCCGCCGCACCGCGGTCGGCATCGACGGCCAGACCGGGCCGCGGAATACCCCGACGGTCTGGAACAGCGCTTACCTGAGCGTCCTGTTCTGGGACGGCCGCGCCGGGTCGCTCGAAGAGCAGGCCAAGGGGCCGTTGACCAACCCACTGGAGATGGGGATGCCCGCCCTCTCCCTGGTGGAGCAGCGGGTCCGGCAAGACCCCGGGTATCGGCAGGCGTTCGCGGCGATCTACGGCGCCGGGGCGAGTATCGACATCGACCGGATCGTCGCCGCCATCGCCAGCTACGAACGCACCCTGGTTACCCCCGACACCCCCTACGACCGTTTCGTACGCGGCGAGCGCGGGGCGCTGGACGACAGCCAGCTGCGGGGGATGGCGCTGTTCGAAGAGACCGGCTGCGTGCTGTGTCACGCCGGTCCCACCTTCTCCGTCGCCAGCACGCTGCTGACCGACAGCCCCTATCGGCGCTTTCCCGCCATCGACACCCCCTACGCCGAGCGTTTCGGGCTGCTCGCCGATACCGGCCGCCAACCGCCGGGCAGCGACGCGGGGGTCTGGCGCGTCCCCTCCCTGCGCAACGTCGCCCTGACCGCGCCCTACTTCCACAACGGTTCGGTCGCTACGCTGGAGGAGGCGGTGCGCATCATGTCCAGCGCACAGCTGAATCGACCGCTGCCCGGCGCCGCCGATAGCGGCCGCAACGTACGCTGGTCGGGCCGGGACAACACGCTGAGCCGCATCGATCGAGAGCCGCTTTCCGACCAGGAGGTCGCCGAGATCGTCGCCTTTCTCAACGCCTTGAGCAGCGACCGCCTGCGCAACGATTAGGCATGGCCGCCCTTGCGGGGCCCGCTACTTCAACAACGACCCGAGCAGCCCGCGCATCAGTTTACGGCCCAGCGAGCTGCCGAGACTGCGCGCCACGCTCTTGATGAACGCCTCGCCGGCGCTTTCGCGGCTGCGCGTGCGGGCCGGTGCTCGTTTGGCCGTCGTTTCCGGCTCGGCACTCTGGCGTGCCGCCTGCTGCAGCCGCTGCTGGATCTCTTCGTGCGCGGAGTGCGGATCGTAGGCATCGCGGTAGCGCCGCAGCAGCGCCGTGTCGCCGGCGGCGTCGCGCTCAGTGTCCGACGCCGGTCCGATACGCGAGG
>QKGH01000106.1 GCA_003250495.1 Marinobacterium sp. | reverse complement strand
CACCGAGCAGGGGCTCAGTGCGCTGGTGCAGCGGCCGCAGCAGGCGCCGGAACCGAAGAACTACCGCGCCGACGGCTATATCCGCCGCCTGCCGGACGATCCCTGGGGCGGCGCCTACCAGTACCGCTCGCCGGGCGAGCACGGGCGGATCGATGTGTTTTCACTGGGGGCCGACGGTCTGCCCGGCGGCGAGGGGACGGATGCCGACATCGGCAACTGGAACCTGTAACGCCCGTGGACAGGGGCGAGGGGCATCCGATGGCCGGGTTTACGCTGCTGGAGCTGATGCTGGTGATCGCGCTGATCGGCTTGATCGGTGCGTTGGGACTGGCCTGGCTCGGTGGCGACAGCTCCCGCCTGTTCGAGGCGCGGCTGGCGCAGCTGCAGCAGCGCTTTCAACTGGCGGCCGAGCAGGCGCTGCACCGCGGCCAGGTGATCGGCTGGCGCTTCGATGGCGGCGGCTACCGTTTCGAACGATTGCTGCCCGACGCGTCCGGCGCGGTGCTGCAATGGGTACCGCTGGGGCGCCAGGGGCCGGGCGACAGCGCCGACTGGCCGCCGGAGCTGCAGCTGCTTAGTGCCTCCGGCAAGCCGGTTGCGGGCTCGGCCAGCAAACCGCTGGCGAACGCCAAGGCCGGCACGGCATTGCCGCAGCGAATCTGGCTGCCCGACGGCGAGATTGCCGGCGAGCCGCTGCACTGGCGCTGGCCCGACGGGCAGCTGCGGATCGCGCTGCAGCCCCAGGCGGCACCATGACAGTGGGTGGATACCGGGGGCGGCACCGGCAGCGCGGCTTTACGCTGATCGAGGTGATGGTGGCGCTGTTTATCGCCGCGATCATGGCGGTCACCGTCAGCCAGGTCGCCGGCCAGCGCATCGATCTGCATCTGGCGGTGCAGCAGAAGGGGTTTGCCGCCCTCTGCGCCCGCGAACTGGCGGCCCGCTTCCGCGTCGAGGGCTACTGGCCTGCTACCGGGGAGCAGCAGGGGCAGTTCGAGCAGGCCGGTGGCCACTGCTACTGGCGGGCGCAGGTCAGTGCGACGGCGCTGGCGACGATCCGTAGCGCCGAGGTCAGCCTGTACGACAGCGAACAGATGCAGCAGGCGCTGGATCGCTACACCTTCTACCTGGAGCAGTGAGCGTGCGACTCGGCGCAATCGATATGTCGCGATCGCGGTCGTCGCTGCCGGCGCAAAGCGGGCTGAGCCTGATCGAGCTGCTGCTGGCGCTGGCGTTGACGGCGCTGCTCGGAGTGATGATCGCCAGCCTGATCAATGGCTGGGTCGACCTGCGCGAGCGGACCGGGCAGGACAGCTCGGCGGATACCCAGGTGCTGGAGTTCTGCCTGTTGCTGGAGCAGCGCTTCGATGCGCTGACGGCCAGATCGCTGCAGGAGCAGCGCCTGGCGTTGAACAATACGCCGCTGGTCTGGCTCGCCGACCGGCAGCGGCTGGAGTGGGTATCGCGTGACGCTGTCGCGTTCGATGGCTTGGAACTGGACGGTGTCGCGCCGCTCAGTGCCCTGCGGCGTCAGGCGCTACAGTGGGACAAGAGCGGGCAGCGACTGCGGTTGCTGAGCAGTGGCGATATCGATGCCGTGGCCAGTGCGCGCTGGCACGAGGTCCGTGGACTGGATGGGGTCGGTGAGCTGCGCCTGCAGTTCTATCAGGCGTCGCGCTGGCTGGCCTATCCCGACAGTC
>QKGH01000189.1 GCA_003250495.1 Marinobacterium sp. | reverse complement strand
GTCAGTACCGGGTTGCGTTGCGGCGGCAGAATCAGCGCCGTATGCGCGAACTCGGAGCCCTGCGCCTTGTGCACCGTCATCGCGAACACCGTTTCCACCTGCTGCAACCGGCTCGGCAGGACCCATTTCAACTCGCCGCCCGGCAGCGGGAACACCACCCGCAGTATCTGCCCGCCGTAGCCGTCCGGCACGGCCAGGGTCAGGCCGATATCGCCGTTCATCAGCCCCAACCCGTAATCGTTACGGGCCAGCATCACCGGCCGACCGTGGTACCAGCCCTGCCCGGGCACGATCCCGCCGCCTTTGGCCAGTAGGGTTTCCAATGTCGCATTGACCCCCTCCACGCCCCAACTGCCGCGGCGCAACGCGCACAGCAGACGGAAGCGGGCGAAGCGCTGCAGCAGCGCCAACGCCCATTCGCGATGGGGTCCGTCACGGAAGTCGTCGCCGCCGGGGCGTTGCACCAGCAGCGCCAGCCAGGGGCGGTAACCCGTCTCCGCCAGCACCAGCGGTCGCAGGCACGCCAGCAGGTCGCTGGCGTCGGCACGCGGTTCGAGCAGCGCCAGATCCGGCCATTGCCCGCTACTCATCAGCGTTCGGGCCGGCACCGCCTGTCCGGCGTTGACCGCCCGCGCCAGGGCGCCGATGCCGCTGGCGGCGCCGAAGCGGTGGCTGACCCGCAGCATCGCCACGCACTGTGCCAGCGCCTGCGCGCCGGCGCGGCCCTGTGCGAGCTGCCACTGTGCCAACGGCTGGCCGCTGAGCGCCTCCAGCTCGGCCAGGGTCGGCGCGGAATAGCCGCCTTTATCCGCCTCGCTGCACAGATCGCCCAGCACCGCACCGGCCTCCACCGAGGCCAGCTGATCCTTGTCGCCGAGCAGCACCAGCCGCGCCCGCTCCGGCAGCGCCTGCAGCAGCGCATGCATCATCTCCAGGTCGATCATCGACGCCTCGTCGACCACCACCAGGTCGGCGTGCAGCGGGTTATCCACACCGTGTCGGAAGTGACGGCTGTCCGGCCGCGAGCCGAGCAGGCGATGCAGCGTGGTAACCTCGGTCGGGATGCCGATCTGCATCGCCGGCGGCAACCGTCCCACCGCGCCGCTGATCGACTCGGTCAGGCGCGCCGCGGCCTTGCCGGTCGGCGCCGCCAGGCGAATCCGCAACGCGTTGCCGGCCGCGACGGCCTGGCTCTGCAGCAGCGCCAGCAGGCGCACCACGGTGGTGGTCTTGCCGGTGCCGGGACCGCCGGTGATGATGCTGAAACGGCGCCGGGCCGCCAGCGCACAGGCCAGCTTTTGCCAGTCGACGCGCTCGCCGTCCGCACCCGCGGGACCGGGGAACAGCTGCTCCAGCCCCTGCCGCAACGCCGCCGGCTCCAGGTTATCCACAGGCGCCAGACGCTGGCGTAGCGCCGCCGCCACGGCCACCTCGTAGTGCCACTGCCGGCGCAGATAGAGGCGCGCCGGCTGCCCCGCCACCGCCACCGCCAACACCAACGGCTGGTTGCCGTCACCGGTCCCGACCAGCACGGATGCGCCGATCCGTTCGCACCAGTGCCGCAGGCTGCAGTCGCCCAACAGCAACGACGGACGATCCGGCAACTGCTCGCCGTAGGCCCCCTCGGGCGGCAGCGATAGCGCCGCATCGGGATCGGCCAGCGTCGCCTCCAGGTCCAGGCACACATGGCCGCGTCCCAACTGGT
>QKGH01000447.1 GCA_003250495.1 Marinobacterium sp. | reverse complement strand
GGTACCTCCGCCAGCCTGCAGGGCGAGCTGCCGCCGTTGCAGCGCAGCTGGGTCGCACCGACAACGGTGTGCTACGACATGATGTATAGCGCGCAACCCACCCCCTTCTGCGCCTGGGCGCAGGACGCCGGCGCCGGTCTGGTGCTGGACGGCCTGGGGATGCTGGTGGAGCAGGCGGCGGCGGCCTTCCTGATCTGGCGCGGCGTCGCGCCGCAAACGGCGCCGGTCATCGCCGCCCTGCGCGCGCAACTACGCTGAGCAAAAGGCGCCTAGGTTTAGGTGCCTTGCATAATCAATATCTTAGGCGGTATAACTGGGACAAACTCTCTGTCGTGGGTCTGCCCTATGGACAAGCACACCGCACTGGCGCCTGAGGCGCTCTACCGTACCTGCGAGCCCGAACTGCTCCCCTTTCGTACCACCGAAACGCTGGAATCCTTCACTGGTTTCTTTGGCCAGGAACGCGCCCTGGAGGCGATGGAGTTCGGTGTCGGGATGCAGCGCCCGGGTTACAACTTGTTCGTGATGGGGAACCCGCATACCGGGCGCTTCTCCTTTGCCACCGTCAATCTTAAAAGTGTCGCTAAAAAGCAGCGAAAACCAAGCGACTGGTGTTATCTCAACAATCTGAGCGATAACCGCTATCCGCTGGTGCTGGAGATTCCGGCGGGAAAAGCCGCGCGCTTGCGTCGCGATCTGCACTCCCTGTTCGACTCGATCCTGGCCGAGCTGCCGGCGGCCTTCGAGGGGCCGGGCTACCAGCGCCTGAAGGCGCGTATCGAGCGGGACTTCAACCGCCGCTACGACCAGGCGATCGAGCAGGTGGAGCGGCGCGGCCGGGAGTACAGCATCGCGGTCTACCGGGAGTCCGGCCAGATCGGCTTCACGCCGGTTGCCAACGGCCAGGCGATGGATGAGGCGCAGTTCTCCGCGCTGCCCGAGGCGGAGCGCGATGCATTCCAGCACAACATATCCGAGCTCGAGGATATGCTCAACGACAGTCTCACCGAGCTGCCGAAGTGGCGGCGGGAGGCGGCCGAACAGATGCGTGAGCTCGACCGGGATACTGCCCGGCAGGCGGTTTCGACACCGATTCAGGCGCTGAAGGACCGCTTCGCCAACCTCTCCGGAGTGCCCGATTTCCTGAATCATGTGGAGCTGGACCTGGTCAAGAATGGCGCCGATCTGGTGTCCGAGGTCGAGGGGCGTACCGATGCGGCGCGCCGCACCTGGCTCGAGGACAACTACGGGCTCAACCTGCTGGTCGACAACGAGAAGACCAAGGGGGCGCCGGTGGTGTTCGAAGCGCATCCCAGCTACGACAACCTGTTCGGTCGCATCGAGTACACCAGCGAGATGGGCTCGATGGTCACCAACTACCATCTGATCCGTCCCGGTGCGCTGCACCGGGCCAACGGCGGTTATCTGGTGCTGGAGGCGGAAAAACTGCTGGAGCAGCCGTTCGTGTACGGGGCATTGAAGCGAGCGCTGAAAGCGCATGAGATCCGCATCGAGAACCCGGTCAATGAGTACACCGGTATCAACAGCATCACGCTGAACCCGCAGCCGGTGAAACTGAACGTCAAGATCGTACTGATCGGCGGGCGCGATACCTACTACCTGCTGCAGGAGCTGGATCACGACTTCGAGAAGATGTTCCGTGTCGTCGTCGATTTCGATGAGGATGTGGATCGTACGCCCCACTC
>QKGH01000366.1 GCA_003250495.1 Marinobacterium sp. | reverse complement strand
CACATCGCATTGTCGGCGTCGGCGGCGCTGCAGATCCCCTGCATCACGGCATCGCTGGCCTCGTTGGCGAGCATGGCGACGGTGCGCAGGACCGCGAGCCCCGGGACATCGTCGAGTCGGGTCAGGGTGATGCCGATCTGCTCGAACAGGGCCGCGAGCGGTGCCAGTGCCGGCGCAGTGACCTGCGGACTGCAGGCGATCGCCAGACGGCGGCAACTGGCGTAGTCCAGCGCCAGGTCGAACAGCACCAGGTCGTCGATACCCTCTTGCACCGCGCGCTCCGCGGCCATGCGCCCGTCGCTGAGCGCCAGGGTGCAGGCGCCGACGCGGATCAGCCCGCTGCCGTCGCGCTGCTCGACGGCGATTCCGGCTTCCCGCCAGCGTGCGAGCAGCGGTTGCGCACAGCCCAGCTCGCCCTCGACGACGATCGTCTGCGGTGCGCTGGCGCTAGCCGGGGCGACAACGCTCGGCGGCGCTGGCTGTGCGCCGTCGCGGTAGTCGTAGAACCCCTGGCCCGATTTACGGCCCAGGCGTCCGGCGTCGACCAGCGCCTGTTGGGTCAGCGACGGCTGGAACCGGGTGTCGCCGTAGTAGGCGTTGAACACCGAGCAGGTGACGGCGTAGTTGACGTCGTGACCGATCAGGTCCATCAGCTCGAACGGCCCCATGCGGAAACCGCCGGCGTCGCGCAGCAGCGCATCCAGCGTGGCGCAGTCGGCGGCGCCCTCCTCCAGCAGGCGCAACCCCTCCGCATAGAAGGGGCGGGCCAGGCGGTTAACGATGAAACCGGGGGTGGATTTGGCATACACCGCCTGCTTGCCCCAGGCGCTGGCCAGGGCATGCAGCGTCCTGGCGACCTGCGGATCGGTATCGAGACCGGAGACGATCTCCACCAGCTTCATCACCGGCGCCGGGTTGAAGAAGTGCATGCCGGCCAGCTGCTGCGGCTGCTGCAGTGTGGCGGCGATGGCGGTGATCGAGATCGACGAGGTGTTGCTGGCGAACAGCGTTCCCGGCGCGCACAGCGCTTCCAGGCGGGCGAACAGCGCACGCTTGATCTCCAGGTTTTCGACGATGGCCTCGATCACCAGCGCAGCGTCGGCCAGTGCCTCGAGACTTTCGACCGGCTGCATCCGGGCCAGGATCGCCGTGCATTCAGAGGCCTCGAGCTTGCCCTGGGCGACCCGCTGCTCCAGCCCCCGGGCGATTCGGTCGATCCCCTGCCGGGCGGCGCCGGCGGCGTTGTCGTACAGCAGGACCGGATGGCCGGCGCTGGCCGCAACCTGGGCGATCCCGGCACCCATGGCGCCGGCACCGATGACCCCGATCAGAGATTGAGTGTTGATCTGTTGCATCATGCGCCTCCTCAGCAGCCCTTGAATTGCGGGGCGCGCTTTTCCATGAACGCGGCAACGCCTTCGCGGTAATCGTCGCTGCGCCCGGCCAGGCGTTGCAGATCGCGCTCCAGTTCGAGCTGCTGCTCCAGCGTATGGTTGCTGCTGGCGTTCAGCGCCCGCTTGATCAGCGCCAGGCCGCGGGTCGGTTGGGTCGCCAGGTGGCGGGCGCAGGCCAGCGCGCTGTCCTGCAGCGCCTCATCGTCGACACAAGACCAGATCATGCCCCACTGCGCGGCCTGCTCGGCGCTGATACGGTCGCCCAGCAGCGACAGCGCCAGGGCGCGGGCGTGGCCGACCAGGCGCGGCAGGGTCCA
>QKGH01000131.1 GCA_003250495.1 Marinobacterium sp. | reverse complement strand
GGCGTTGACAGACTTTTTCTGTTGTTATGATTTATCTTGCAGTGAAAATTCGACCGGTAGTTTTATCGTCAAACGCTGCTGCGTCATCTGCTCAGGAAAAGGCGGCAACGGCTGCGCCTTTTTCAGCATATCGAGCACCGCCTCATCCAGACGTTTAAAGCCGGAGCTTTCAGCGATGGAGAAACTTAATACGGCACCACTGCGGTCCAGTTCGAATGCCAGCTTGACGATCCCCTCCTCGCCCCGCCGCCGCGATGCCACCGGGTAGCGCTTATGCCGGGCCAGCTTCGAGGCCAGCAACGCGAAGTAGGAGCGCTGCGCCGCCGGACTGCCGCCGGTCGACAGGGCGTTGGCTTTACCGGTGCTCATCTTGCGCTGCGCCTGGTTAGGCTCGGCGGCCGTGGGTTTGGCGGCGGCCTGGGGCGCGACGCGCGCGGGCACCGGCTCTGTTTTCTCCGGCTGCGGCTTAGGTTCCGGCTTGCTGACCGGCTTGGGCTCTGGCTTGGACTTGACCCTCAGTTCGGCCTGCTGCCTGGCGGGCGGTGGCGGTTCCACCTTGACCGCTGGCGGCACCTCGCGGACGGGCTCAGCTGGTTGTTCAGGCAGTGGCTCAGCTGCTTGCTCCAGCGGGGGCGCGGGCTGCGGGGCACCTTCCGCCACCGTTTCGCTGGCCTCGCCCAGATCACCCAGCATACCGAGGTCGATCTCCATCCCCAGCTCGCCGGCGGCAACGGCGCCCTCCTCTTCGCTCTGCGCCAGCACCGCGACCAAGCCGCCCAGATGCAGCGCCACCGCCAGCAGCAGGGCATAGATCCAGTAGCGACGCGCGATCATCGGTGCACCTCCGCCGCCATCGCCAGGGCCGTGTCGGCGCCGGCAGCAACACCGCCGTCAAGCCGCGTCGCCAGCGCGATCTTCAGCAGCCCGGCGGCGCGCACCTGGCGCAGTACCGCCTGCAGCTCCTCGACCGGCAGCGTCGCATCCACCTTCAGCAATACCCGGAACTGCTCCGGATCTGCGGCGGCGTTAAATAACAGATTCAGCCGCTCCACTAATTGTTCGCGCGCGATCGCCTCATCTTGCAGATAAATAGCACCGTCCGCCGAGACTAAAAGCGTGACCGGGTCGGATTCGGCGCCTCGATTATCGTTGTTCGAAAAGGGCGGCTCGATTTTAATCGCGTCCGATCGGCTGATCTGGCCGGCCACCATAAAAAAGATCAGCATCAGGAACACCACATTAATCAGCGGAATCAGGTTATCGTCGCTGGTCGCTTTTTGCGTCGCGTTATCGATATTGAGCATCAGGGCAGCACTCCGGCCAGCGATACCTTTTCCGCACCCGCTGCCTTCAGCGCGTCGAGCAGGCGGATCATCGCCTGGGTCGTGACCCCGGAAGCCACTTCGATGGCGAAAATCTTGTCGCCCTGCTCGGCGACCAGCTGCGCCAGCGCCGCCTGATCGTGCAGCTGCAGGGTCCGCCCCGCGACAGCAACGCGGCCATCATCGCTCTGCAGACGCAGCACCAGCAGCTCCTGGGCAGCGTCGTTCCCCGGCGCCGGTAGTGGCAGGTCGATGCGGCGCCACTGCACGAAACTGGAGGAGAGCATGAAGAACAGCAGCAGGATGAATACGACATCGATCAGCGGTGTCAGGCTGATCGCCTGGCGCCGCCGCGGCAGCGACAGGTCAAGCAGCATCGCGCAACGCTCC
>QKGH01000236.1 GCA_003250495.1 Marinobacterium sp. | reverse complement strand
TGTAGCCATGGAAGCCTCCCGTCAGTGGCTGGCCGAAAACTTTTCGTAGTAGAAGTGGGCCGGTTCTATCCCCTGCTGCTGCATGTGCTGGTTCACCGCCTCCACCATCGGTGGCGGCCCGCACAGGTAGATATCCACCTCACCGTCGTTCAGATGGCTGGCGTCGATATGGTGGGTGACATACCCCTTCTGCGGCCAGTTGCTCTCCGCCGAAGCGACGCAGGCGGTGAAGCTGAAGTTGTCGATTTCGCCGGCAAACGCCTCCAGCTTGTCCAGGGCCACCAGGTCGAAGTCGTTGGTGACGCCGTAGATCAGATGCACCGGATAGTCGCTGCCGGTGGCACGGATCTTCTCCAGCATCGCCAGGAACGGCGCCAGACCGGTACCGCCGGCCAGCATCAGCAGCGGCCGCTGGATATCGCGCAGGTAGAAGGAGCCGAACGGCCCGCGCAGGGTCAGCGCATCGCCGACCGCGGCCCGCTCCGCCATGTAGCCGCTCATCAGCCCACCCGGCACCACCCGGATCAGGAAGGAGACGGACTCGTCGGCTTCGTTAACCATCGAGCTGAACGAGTAGGCGCGGGTCTGGTCGCTCCCCGGCACCTGCACGTTGACGTACTGGCCAGGCAGGAACTGCAGCGCCCGCACCTGGTCGCCGGCGATCGTGAAACTGAGGGTAGATTCGGAGAGCCGCTCGATCGCGGTCAGCTTGCCGTGCACATCGGCCTGCTGCGCCCGTACGCACACCTCGGACGAGGCCGGCACCGTCACCACGCAGTCGCTCTCCGGCACCATGCAGCAGGTCAGCACGTAGCGCTGCTCGGCTTCCTGGTCGGACAGCGCGTCGTCGATATACCCCTCCATCTCGTAACTGCCCGATTCGCAGTGGCACTTGCAGGTGCCGCAGGCGCCGTCGCGGCAGTCCATCGGAATATTGAGCCCGGAGCGGTACGCCGCATCGGCCACCTTCTCGCCGGGCAGGGTCTGGATAAAGCGGGTTACGCCATCTTCGAAATTGAGCGCTACTTTGTACATGCCTTGCTACCTCGTTCCCCCTCTGGAGACGGGGCTCTCCGGGGGATTTGTTAGTCGGTGTCCGGGAGGACGCGGCGGGCCCGCAAGCCCGCCGCGCAACCGCTCCGCCACCTTTTATCGGGTTGGGTCCGCTCAGAGGTGGTACACGTCGACCACGTGATGGATGCAGTCGTTCTTGATCACCACCTTCTTGCTCTTGATCTTCAGTGCGCCGCCTTCAGCGCGCACCAAGGTCAGGAACGCGGTGCCGTAGTAGGTGTCGGTGGTCTTGTAGCGGTAGCTGTTGGTCAGCCAGCCGTAACGCACCTCGGCGTCGTTGGCGGACGTAGACAGCAGCTCGATGTTGCTGATCATGTGCTGGGTACGCGGCTCCGGCAGACTGGAGGCGCTGGAGCGCTCGGTCTTGATACGGAACACCCGGTCCTCCAGGCCGTCGCGCTGAGCGTAGTACATCAGCGAGACTTCGCTCTGCGGATCGGTCACCAGCTCGCCGTCATCATCCCAGCTCGGCACCCAGTACTCGGCCTGCTTGTCGTAATGTTCGATCCAGGCATCCCACTGTTTGTCATCCAGGGCACGGCTCTCGGAGTAGAGGAAATTGCGAACTTCTTCGTAGGTAATGCTCATCTCGGGGCCTCCTGTTATGCCTGTTCCTGTTCGTTACGCACGCCGTCGCTC
>QKGH01000149.1 GCA_003250495.1 Marinobacterium sp. | reverse complement strand
GTGCCGGCGCGATCCAGCGTGCGTCTTCGTAGACTTCGACCCGCTGGCCGTCGGTGACCCTGACGATGCGGGCACTGCTGATCGGTTCGACACTGCTGGGCTGGACGATGCGCAACGCCACCGCCAGCTTCGCGCCGCGCGCTGCCGGGGTGGTGGCCAGCGGTAACTGGTAAACCTGGGACGGCTCGGACGGCGGCAGCAGCGCACAGGCCGGCAGCAGCGTCAGCAGGCCCAAGACCAACAGGGTCTTGATGAAAGATCTTACATACATTGGGCGGACTATTCCCGAATACCTGGGAGAAACAAGGGCTATCGATAGAGGGGGGCTATTCTCACCGAGGCCTCGAGGGACTGCAACCGCGGGGAGAGATAAGGTCCGGCCAGCGGGAATCAAACCCAGCGTCGCGGAGGCCACCCATTGCCGTTTTAGCCCAGCGCCCTGCGCCTATCCCTGCTGTCACCAAGCGACAACACCAGCAGCCGCCAATAACCGCCGCCGAGGACAGCCAGCCAATCGGCGCCCCTAGTCCGCACGCCCTTTATGATTCCGGCGAAACCGGTTCGCCCGCGGCTTAACCCTCGCTTTCCCCGGTGCCCGCTGCCGCGGGACTCAAGCACTGTTCAGAAGCTGTCGCGCTTAGCCGGCAGACTGTATAATGTCCGGTTTCTATCCATCCGGCCGCCCGGCCCGCTTTTGTGGCATTTGTGCAAGCCCCGGCACCGGCAGTTTCCCGGCACACAGGCGCGCTCTGTCTGCCGTCAGTTTTCCAGAGATACGGACCACCATGGACAAGACTTACCAGCCCAACGAGATCGAACAGAACTGGTACCAGCAGTGGGAGGCGAACAACTACTTCGCTCCCTCCGGTCAGGGCGATGCCTACAGCATCATGATTCCGCCGCCCAACGTCACCGGCAGCCTGCACATGGGGCACGCGTTCCAGCACACCATCATGGATGCGCTGATCCGCTACCGCCGCATGCAGGGTAACAACACCCTGTGGGTGGTCGGCACCGACCACGCCGGTATCGCCACCCAGATGGTGGTGGAGCGCAAGCTGGCCGCGGAGACCGGCGAGAGCCGCTACGACCTGGGCCGCGATGCGTTCATCGAGAAGGTGTGGGAGTGGAAGGAGCAGTCCGGCGGCACCATCACCGGGCAGATGCGTCGTCTCGGCAACTCGGTGGACTGGCCCAACGAACGTTTCACGATGGATTCCGGTTTCTATCACGCGGTGCAGGAGGTGTTCATCCAGCTGTACGATCAGGGCCTGATCTACCGCGGCAAGCCGAAACTGCACACCGCGATCTCCGACCTGGAGGTGGAGAACCGCGAAGTCAAAGGCAAGATGTGGTACCTGCGCTACCCGCTGGCCGACGGCGTCAAAACCCAGGATGGCCTGGACTACATCGTGGTCGGTACCACGCGTCCGGAAACCATGCTGGGCGACACCGGTGTGGCGGTGAACCCGGAAGATGAGCGTTACACCGACCTGGTGGGCAAGTTCGTCGAGCTGCCGCTGGTGGGTCGCCGTATCCCCATCGTCGCCGACGAATACGCCAACATGGAGAAGGGTACCGGCTGCGTGAAGATCACCCCGGCCCACGACTTCAACGACTATCAGGTGGGTAAACGCCAGCAGTTGCCGATGATCAACGTGCTGACGCTGAACGCCGATATCCGTGACGAAGCCCAGGTGTTCAACGCCGACGGCAGCGAAAACAGCAGCATCGACCCGACCATTCCGGCGCCGTACCGCGGTCTGGAGCGGTTCGAGGCGCGCCGTCAGGTGGTCGCCGCGTTTGAAGAGGCCGGCCTGCTGGTCAAGATCGAAGAAAACGCGATGACCGTGCCCTACGGCGACCGTGGCGGCGTCGTCATCGAGCCGATGCTGACCGACCAGTGGTTCTGCGATGCCAAGACCCTGGCCAAGCCGGCGATCAAGGCGGTCGAGGATGGCGACATCAAGTTCGTGCCCAAGCAGTACGAGAACATGTACTTCGCCTGGATGCGTGATATCCAGGACTGGTGTATCTCCCGTCAGCTGTGGTGGGGCCACCGTATCCCGGCCTTCTACGACGACGCCGGCAACGTCTATGTCGCCAACTCCGCCGAAGCGGCGCGCGAGAAGTACGGTCTGGATCTGGAGCTCGAACTGCGCCAGGACGACGACGTGCTCGACACCTGGTTCAGCTCCGCACTGTGGACCTTCGGCACCCTGGGCTGGCCGGAAAATACCGAACGTCTGAACACCTTCCACCCGTCCGATACGCTGGTGACCGGTTTCGACATCATCTTCTTCTGGGTGGCGCGCATGATCATGATGACCATGCACTTCATGAAGGATGAGGATGGCAAACCGCAGGTACCGTTCAAGAACGTCTACGTCACTGGCCTGATCCGCGACGAGAACGGCGACAAGATGTCCAAGTCCAAGGGTAACGTACTCGACCCGCTGGATATGATCGACGGCATCAGCCTGCCCGACCTGCTGCAGAAACGCTGCGGCAACATGATGCAGCCGCAGCTGGCGGAGAAGATTGGCAAGCGTACCGAAAAGCAGTTCCCGGAGGGGATCGCCGCGCACGGTACCGACGCCCTGCGCTTCACGCTGGCGGCGCTGGCCACCACCGGTCGCGATATCAACTGGGATATGAAGCGCCTGGAAGGTTACCGCAACTTCTGTAACAAGATCTGGAACGCCGCCCGCTACGTGCTGATGAACGCTGAAGGCGAAGACTGTGGCCAGAGCGGTGGCGATGTCGAGCTGTCACTGGCCGACCGCTGGATCATCAGCGCCCTGCAGCGCGCCGAAGCGACCGTCACCAAGCAGCTGGACGAATACCGTTTCGACCTGGCCGCGCAGACCCTGTACGACTTCGTCTGGAACCAGTACTGCGACTGGTACCTGGAGCTGTCGAAGCCGGTACTGTGGGAGGATGACGCACAGGGAGGTGCTAACGTCGCGGAAGGCAGGACGCCGGGAGCGACGAGCGATATAGAGAAGCGCAAGCGCGGTACCCGCCGCACCCTGGTACGCGTGCTGGAAGCGGTACTGCGCCTGGCGCACCCGATGATGCCGTTCATCACCGAGGAGATCTGGCAGGCGATCAAGGAGCTGGCCGGCAGCGAAGGCGAGACCATCATGTTGCAGCCCTACCCGGTGGCCGAGGAGAGCAAGATCGACGCCCAGGCCGAAGCCGATATCGAATGGCTCAAGGGGGTTATCTCCGGCGTGCGCAACATCCGCGGCGAGATGAAGATCCCGCCGTCGCAGGACCTGGACCTGCTGCTGGCCAACGGCAGCGCCAACGACCAGCGCTGCTTCGAACAGAACGCCGCGTTCCTGAAAAAGCTGGCCAAGCTCAGCTCGATCACCTGGCTGGCCCAGGACGAGGAAGCGCCGATGTCAGCCACCCAGCTGGTCGGTGAGATGGAAGTGCTGGTGCCGATGGCCGGTCTGATCGACAAGGATGCGGAACTCGCCCGCCTGCAGAAGGAGCTGGATCGTCTGACCGGCGAGATCAAGCGCGTCGAGGGCAAGCTGGCGAACGAGAAGTTCGTCGCCAATGCCCCGGCCGAGGTGATCGCCAAGGAGCGCGAGAAGATCGCCGCCGCTCAGTCCGCCTTTGACAAGCTGCAAGAGCAGTACGCCAAGATCGAGGCGCTGTAAGCCGCACGGGTCCAACACCGCTTAAACCAAAAGGGGAGCCACGGCTCCCCTTTTTCATATCTCCGGCTTTGTAGTCGCGAGTGGCGAGTACTACTGGGCCACCTTACCCAACTCGACCCACAGCACCCCGCGCAGGTCGCCAAGCGCATAACCGGTGGCCTGGTCGTGCGGATAGTACTGATCGAGCGCCGCCTTGACCTCCGGCTTCGGATCGCCGTGGCAGGCGAGGCAGGGTTTCTGGATCAGCAGCGGTTCGGCATAGAGCTGACGCTTGTCGATCTCGAGCAGTTGCGGCTGCGGGTTCTGCTCGACCGCCGCCAGCAGCTCGACCTGCCAGGGCTGCGGCTCGTTGGCCGGGCTGCGGGTCCGGGTGCCGACACGTCCCAGGGTTACGCCGTGACGCTGCCCCACCGTCTCGGCCAGCGGAGCGGCCGCGCTATTGCATACGGAGATACCGTTGACCGGCCCGCCGTTGGCGATGGCCGACTTCAGCGTTTGCATCAGCTCGCCCTTGAATTCAGCGGCAATCGCCTGCCCCTGCTCCAGCTCCCCCGCTGTCGCGGCCATCGGCAACAGCAGCAACAAAGCCAATTTCTTCATCGATCGTTCTCGCTTCCAGATGAGTCTGTCGCCCCATGGAGACCGGGCCTGTCGGCTAGCCTGACCGGAAAACCGGGCGCACCATTATTTAGAGCTTACTAATATACAGTGCGTTACCCGGGCTATCCAGCGCTGTGCCCGATTTATGGAGCCACTGACGGATAGTGGCCGGCCACGGCTAACGGAAACGCACCGGGCTACGGCCCTGGGCCGCATCGACTTCACCCCGGATGGGAGGAGACCCGCGCCCAGGCCGGTGGGCGGTGATAACGTCCCACCACCGACCCCATGAACAGAAAAGCCAGCAGCGAACACAGCACCTGCGGCGGCTCGAACAGGTACAGCGCCAGCAGTACGAGCAAAACATCGGCCACCAGCGTGGTCGTGCCGGCGTGAATTGCGTAGCGACGCTCCAGGTAGATGGACAGGATGTTCAGTCCGCCGAGCGAAGCCTGATGCCGGAACAGGATAATCATGCCGAAGCCGATCAGCATCCCGCCCAATACCGCCGCCAGCAGCGGCTCGCGGATACTGAATTCGAACCAGCGCCGCATCAACTCGGACAGCAGTGTCAGCAACGATACCGCGACAAAGGTCCGCAGCGTAAACGCCCAGCCCATACAGCGCAGCGACAACAGGTAGAACGGCAGATTCAGCAGGAAGAACAGCTGCCCGAAACTGAGCCCGCTCAACTGCTGCAGTAACAGCCCCAGACCGGCGGTACCGCTGATCAGCAACTGCGATGCGTTCAGGATATGGATACCGAGGGCGACCAGCAGGCACCCCTCCAGAATGGAAAGCCAACGATGTGTACTCGCCATGGTGACGACTCCCCCCCGCTTGTGGCGGTGCTCGATGAAGCCAGAACGGATCCGGGATCTTGTGGGTCCCGCCTATACGATGGCTTGACGCGGGTAAGCGCCGCCTTCGTCGTTGGTGCACGATGCTGCACCGGGAAGCATGATGCAGGCACCATGCCACGACGCCGGACGTTTTATGACGTGCTCGTTAATGGATAATCTAGGGAGTTAGCGCCAAACTGGTCGAACTTATCGTCGCTAGCGCGATAGAGCCGGTACCGCTACTGGCGCTACCGGCTCCGGCCTGCCCCAATTCAGGTCAGGAGCGTTGCGCCAGCCACTGTGCCACCTGCTTGGTGTAGTAGCTGACGATCATGTCGGCACCGGCGCGTTTGAACGCGGTCAGGGTTTCGAACACCACGGCGCGCTCGTCCAGCGCCCCGGCCTGGGCGGCGAACTTGATCGCCGCGTATTCGCCACCGACCTGGTAACTGGCCAGCGGCAACAGGGTCCGTTCGCGCAGGCGCGCCAGCACATCGAGGTAAGCCAGGCCCGGTTTGACCATCAGGATATCGGCACCCTCCTCCTCGTCGAGCAGCGCATCGGCCAGGGCCTGGCGGCCGTTGGCGTAATCGAGCTGGTAGCCCTTGCGGTCGCCCTTCAACTCGCTGTCCACCGCGACGCGGAACGGACCGTAGAACGAGGAGGCGAATTTGGCGGAGTGCGCCAGGATCGCCACGTTCTCGAAACCGGCGGCGTCCAGCCCCTCGCGCATGGCGCGGATCTGTCCATCCATCATCGCCGACGGCGCCAGCATATCGGCGCCGGCCCGCGCCGCGGTCACACTCTGCTTGACCAGGTTTTCCACCGTCGCGTCGTTGCAGACATGATCCTCGTCGATCACGCCGCAATGGCCGTGCGAGGTGTACTCGCAGAAGCAGATATCCGGGATCACCATCATCTGCGGGCAGGCCTGCTTGATGGTACGTACCATCCGCGCCAGCAGCCCGTCGTCGTTCCAGGTGTCGCTGCCGACCTCATCCTTGCGGTGGGAGATACCGAACGGCATCACATAACGAACGCCCAGCGCCCACAACTCCTCCACCTCGCCGGCCAAGGCCGACTCGGGGATGCGCTCGATACCGGGCAGCGTGCTGATCGGCTGCGGCGCACTGATCCCCTCCTCGATAAACAGCGGATAGATCAGGTCGTCGAGGGAAAACTGGGTTTCGCGGACCAGATTGCGCATCACCTCATTGCGACGCAGACGACGAAAACGTTTGAGCATGAAACCTCTCCTGACAGATAACGCACGGTGCTGTGCCGAAGCAGACAGGGCCCCGATCGGCACCGCGGACGATGGCCCTACGATACTCCTTTTTGCCCGCCGCCTGCAGCCGGCGGGGCGCCACACAGCTGTGCAGAAAATCAACAGCTCCAGCGCAGGACGGTCAAAATAGACAATACTTAGCTAGGACAACCTAGACCCTAGGACAACCCCGACTCAGGAAGACCAGGTTCAGGTCAACGCAACGACAGCAGTGAGGTGTGTTATGTCACTCTGGTTTGTGATTGCCGATGCCGCCAAAGCGCGCATCTTCGAACAGACGGCCCAGGGCAGCGAACCGCTGGAGGTTCTGGACCTCTCCCACCCGGAAGCCCGCGAACCGGTTACCCATCTGGCCAGCGACAGCCCCGGCGTCCAGGCCACCGCCGGCGGCCCCGGCACCCATGGCATGCAGGAGAAGGTCACGCCACGCGAAGCGGAGGATCAGCGCTTTGCCCGCAGCATCATGAAGGAGGTCAAGGGCGCCCTGGATAATGGCAAGATCAGCGGCTTCTACATGGCCGCCCCGCCCCATTTCCTGGGCCTGTTACGCGGTGCCATGGATCCCCATCTGTCCAAGGCGCTGATGGGCGATCTCGACAAGAACCTCGCCGGGGTCAACGGCAACGAAGCCTGCGCCGCTTTCCGGCGCCTGCACTGATCGCCCCCCGTTAGACTGGCGCACCGGCCCCGGGGCCGCGGTGCGCCAGCGCTTACAGTCCCAACCGGAACAACCGCCCCTGTTGCAGGAACAGCTGGTCGTCCCGGCCCACCTCATCGATCCAGTACTTGACCTCGAACGCCTCGCCGAGCTCCGTATCGGGCACCTCCCCGCTCTCCCGGCTAACGCGGAAATCACCGTAACAGCCCAGATTGTCGCGTCCGGGGGTAACGGCAACCTCACCCCAACCCAGTCCGGTCGCCGCATCGAGCTGCCCGTGCAGGATCAGCGTCGGCTGCTCCTGGAACAGCGCAACACCGCCCCAGACCCAGGTATCGCCCTGTACCGACATCCGGTGGTAGAAATTCCCCTCGGCGTCGATCGGCGTGGTGATGGAGAGGAACGGCGCCGCGCCGAGGCGGATGCTGGCCTGCCCCTTTTGCACGCTCAGGCCGATCCGGTCGGCGTAGGTGGCGCAACGCACCCGGACGGTACCGGTCAACGGCGTGAAACTGTAGGTCTGTGCATAGCGGCTGCGGACCAGCCCCTGCCATTCCCCCTCCTGGGAGGGCTGGGCATCGGCGGCCAGCGGCGCGGGCGGTTCGTACCAGTAGCGGGGCGTCGAACAGGCCGATGTCAGTAACGTCAGCGCCAGCAGCAGTGGCCAGCGCGGTAAATCCATGAAGTTCACCTCAATTCCCTCTCAGTTGAGCAGATGAGTCCAGCAGGATACGGTTACCGGCGCCGCGCAGGGCCGGGTCGCAGCGCTGTACCGGAGCCGCCGCCGACTCGGCCTCCCGCAATTGAGCGACACCAACGCTAATAGTTCCAACGGCGGGCGCTTGTTCGGCGCCTAACGCCCCTCCGTGGAGTAGACCA
>QKGH01000274.1 GCA_003250495.1 Marinobacterium sp. | reverse complement strand
GCATTGGTCGAGTAGTGTTTTCCACGCCTGGGTATGTCGCTCCCGTGCCCGTTGGTAAGTTTGCCACAGCCCCTGGGGGTGATCCGGTGTCAGCACCCGCTCGACATAGGCGCTCGCGCCGGGCGGGACGGGGAGTTGCTGCACCAGCGCATGCTGCTGCTCCAGCCACAGTTTACCCTGCCGGTGGATCAGTGCCATATAGGGCTGCAACTGGCCGGCGTAAAATTGCTGGAACACGCTCTGGATGATACGTGCGCGGTTGTTGGGGCGCCGCTGGAAGCAGATCGGCCGCCGCGCCAGCCGTTGCTCGATGGCGTCGGCGGTACGCTCCAGGGTATGGGTCAGCAAGACCAGGCTGTACAGCCACTGGGCGCCGAAGGCGGAGCGGTAGAGGGTTGCATAATCCTGTTCCAGGCGATCGGCGAAGGCTGGGGTGTCCCAGTCGGCGCGCCGGCTCAATGTCGCCAGCAGGGTAAAGCGGGACATCACGTCCAGCAGCGGTGTCGCCACTGCATTCGTATCGGCCGTCAGCGGGGATGAGGCGAGTGCGAACTGTTGCTCCATCTCCGGGCTGGCGTAGATCGCGTTCCAGAGCAGTCGGGGCAGGTTGCGGGTCTTGATGGCGATGATCCGTTCCAGCCGCGTGACGAACGCTTCGTTGCCGGGGATGCCGATCATTCGGCTATGGCACGCGCGCAGCGCCGGCAGCATGTGCAGTTCGTAGATCAGGCGCTGCGACGACCCGGCCAGCTTGCCGAGCGAGGAGTTGCGTTCGGCGATCTGCTGGAGCAGGCCGCACTGGCGGAAATCCAGCACCTCGAGCAACCCCTCGCTGACCGCTTCCAGCTCGAACAGGCGCTCGCGTCGGGGCGGGAAGGCGGGCTGCTCGGCGCGAGCGGCGGCGAAGTCGAGGCTGATCGGCTGTTCCAGCGCGTTCCCAACCCGCTCGGCATAGGTTTCCAGCAGCGCGCTCGGGCCGCGCTCAGAGCAGCCGACCAGCAGGGCGCTGAGCAGTAGTCGTCGCAGAAGCGGCAAGGCTCGGGACATGGCTTACCCGGTTCAGTCTCAATGTCAGCAAGAGTGCGCCGCAGGCCAGGCCCACCAGCAGTCCGTACCAGTAACCGGCCGCTCCCAGGCCTTGCGCGCGCGCCAGGTAGTGACCGACCGGTAACCCGATCAGCCAGTAGGAGATGAAGACGATGCGGAGCGGGATGCGGGTATCCTTGTAACCGCGCAGGGCTCCCGCCGTGGTGACCTGGAGATAGTCGACGAACTGGAACAGGGCGGCGATCGACATCAGCTGCGTGGTCAGCAGGATCACCGCGGGCAGGTCGCTATAGGTGGCGGCTATCCACTCCCGCGTGCTCAGGATCAATACGCAGCTGAGCAGTGCGAACAGCAGGGATAACGCGGTGCCGCAGCGGGCGCTGAAGCGGGCCGCCGCGCGGTTACCGGCGCCCGTCAACTGTCCCACGCGGATAGTGAGTGCCAGGGCCAGGCTCAACGGCAGCATGAACAGGAGGCCGGTGGTGCTGAAGGTGATCTGGTGGGCCGCGACCGCGATCTCGCCCTGTCCGGCCAGCAGCAGGGCGATGGCGCAGAACATGCTGGATTCCACCAGCAGGGCGGCGCCGATAGGGGCGCCCAGGCGCAGAAAGGCGCGCAGTGCGGGCAGCTTGGGAAGCTGCCACACCAGGTGTCGGCGCAGCACACTGAAGCGGTAATCCCGGCGCAGATGGCGGATGCCGAGCAGTAACGAGACCCACATGACGACGGCGCTGGCATAACCGCAGCCGACGCCGCCCAGTGCGGGCAGGCCGAACTTGCCGAAGATCAGCAGGTAGTTGAGCGGGATGTTCAGCAGCATGCTGGCCAGCGCGATGCGCATCACCGGTCGGGTGCGGCCGAACCCCTCGCTGAGGAAGCGGATCGCCTGGTACAGCATCAGCGCCGGGAAGCCCCAACTGATAGCGGCCAGATAGGCGGCGGTGCGTTCGGCCAGGGCGGCGTCGGGAACCAAGTGTCGTAGCAGCAGCGGACTGCAATTGAGCAGCAGGATGGCGACGATGCCCAGCGCCAGGGCGAGGGTCCAGCCCTGTAGCAGCGTTTTGGCGGTGCCGGTTTCATCGTCGGCGCCGACCTGGTGTGCCGTCAGCGGCGTGATCGCCATCAGGACGCCGCTGAACGACAGCATCAGCGGCATCCATAAGCTGCTACCCAGGGCGATGGCGGCCAGGTCGCTGGCGCCGGCCTGGGAGGCCATCAGGGTATCGACGAAACCCATCAGGTACTGTGCCAGTTGTGCAATCATGATCGGCCAGCCGAGCTGGACGATCTGGCGCAGTTCGCGCCGTACCGTGCCGAGCAGGGGAGGCATCAACTGAACTGCTTGAAAAACTGGCGCGCGACGCGACCGCTGCGCACGCCGCGTTCGTGGGCGAAGCGGATCGCCTCGCGGTGCAGCAGGTCGCGCTCGCCGCTCCAGTCGGCGAAGTAGAAGTCGATGATCTCCAGGTACTCGTTCTGGTTGATCGGGTAGAACGACAGCCAGAGCCCGAAACGATCCGACAGCGAGATGCGCTCCTCGATCGCATCGCCGAGATGCAGTTCGGTGTCGACGACCTTCGCCTCCAGGTTATCGTTCATCCGCTCCGGCAGCAGGTGGCGGCGGTTTGAGCTGGCATAGATCAGGATGTTGTCGGGCGGCAGTTCCAGAGAGCCTTCGAGCACCGATTTCAACGGCTTGTAGCTGTCGTCGCCCTCCTCGAACGAGAGGTCGTCGCAGAAGATGATGAAGCGGTACGACAGGTCGCGGATCTCGTCGACGATCTCCGGCAGGTCGCGCAGATCCTGGCGTTCGATCTCGATCATGCGCAGGCCGTTGGCTGCGTAGGCGTTCAGCATCGCCTTGATCAACGATGACTTGCCGGTGCCGCGGGAGCCCCAGAGCAGGGCGTTGTTGGCCGGTTTGCCGGCCAGGAAACGCTCGGTATTGTTGATCAGCGCCTGCTTTTGCCGCGCTACGCCAAGGAGGTGCTGCGGCTGAATCGGGTCTACCCGCGTCACGGCGCGGAGCTGCTGACGGCGCGCGCGCCAGACGGCGGCGGGCGTCTGGTCCCAATCTATCCTTTCCATGTGAACTCTCCCGGGCGGCAGTGAAAAAGAGCCAAGCATACTCAGCGGCACCTGTTGGCTCAAGGGTGGGGGCAGCAACGAAAAGGGCGCCTGACGGCGCCCTTGCAGGGGATCGGCCGAGCGGGCATCAGTCGAGGCGGCGGCTCACGTAGCGACCGGGTGCCGGCTCGATCGGCTTGAACTCGTCGCTGCCATACTGGGTCGGTGCGTCGACTTTCTTGCCGGAGCGGCGGCGCAACCATTCGGACCAGTTGGTCCACCAGGAGCCCTCTTCGCGCTGGGCGGTTTCCAGCCAGTGTTCGGCGCCCTGGCCCTGTTCGCCCTTGACCCAGTAGTTGCGGCGGTTCTTCGATGCCGGGTTGATGACCCCGGCGACATGACCGCTGGCGCCGAGAACGAACTCGATATTGCTGCCGAAGGTTTCGGTGGCCTTGAACGTTCCCTTCCAGGGCGCGATATGGTCCTCGATCGTGGACAGGAAGTAGCACGGCATCTTGATCTTGCCCAGGTCGATCGGCTCGCCGCAGATCTCCAGCGCGTTGGGCTCGACCAGTTTGTTTTCGAGGTACATCTTGTTCAGGTAGAAGGTGTACATCGTGGCCGGCAGGTTGGTCGAGTCGCTGTTCCAGTACAGGATGTCGAACGGCGGCGGGGTCTGCCCCTTCAGGTAGTTGTTGACCACATAGGACCAGATCAGGTCGTTGGAGCGCAGCATGTTGAATGAGGTGGCCAGTTCGCGGCCATGCAGCACGCCTTCGTTGTTGACCTTGTCCTCCAGGCGCTTGACCTGGTACTCGTCGATGAATACGCACAGGTCGCCCGGATCGGCGAAGTCGGTCAGCGTGGTCAGGAAGGTGGAGCAGGCGACACTGGTATCCTTGCGGTTGGCCAGCACGGCCAGTGCCGTCGCCAGCAGGGTCCCGCCGACGCACCAGGCGACCAGATTCAGCTTGTCGCTGCCGGAGGCGGCCTTGGTGACCTCGATCGCCTTCAGCACGCCATCGCCCACATAGTCGTCCCAGCTCAGCGAGCTCTGGTCATGGGTCGGGTTGACCCAGGATACCAGGAAGACGTTCTGGCCCTGCTCCAGGCAGTAGCTGACGAAGGAGTTGTGCGGCTGCAGGTCCAGGATGTAGAACTTGTTGATGCTCGGCGGCACGATCAGTGTCGGGCGCTCGTACACCTGCTCGGTCTTGGGCTTATAGTGGATCAGCTGGAACAGATCGTTTTCGAAGATCACCGCACCCTCGGTGGTGGCCAGGTTTTTACCCAGCTCGAAGGCTTCCTCGTCGGTCATCGAGATGCGCCCCTTCTCGATGTCGCCGAGCAGGTTCCTCAGGCCGTCGACCAGGCTCTGGCCCTTGGTTTCCAAGGCCTGCTGCAACACTTCGGGGTTGGTCAGGGCGAAGTTGGTCGGCGAGAACGCATCGACGTACTGCTTGGTGTAGAAGTCCAGCTTCTTCTGCTCCGACGGCGACAGGTGCGCGCTGGCGGCCATGTCGGTCAGCATCTTCGAGGTCAGCAGATAGGACTGCTTGATGTAGTCGTAGATCGGGCTCTTCGACCACTCCTCGCTCTGGAAGCGGCGGTCGCCCGGCGCCGGATGGGCCACCGGCGTTTCGCTGGTGTTGCCGGAGAGCAGGTTGCGCCAGAGGTTGAACTGGGCCTGCTGATACTCGGTAATAGCGCGAATCCAGACCGTGGGGTCCTCCATGGAACGGGTGGCCAACTCGCTCCAGGATTGGGTGAACTGACGGAAAATATCGTCGCCGCCGCTGGCGGAGAACATCTCCAGAATTTTATTGGTTTCGCGGTTGACGAAGTTGATGAACTCCTTCGGATCGCTAAGTGCAGAACCCTGTGTTGCTTTATCCGTCATAAACTTCTGGCTCCGTTCGTTTTGGAATTTCCGGCCGATACGCCGCATCCGTTAGCGTAGGGATTGGATTTTGAGCATAGCCTTAGGCTCTAGGCAGAACAACCCTTCATCGACTGTGTGAAACATATGGCTACGGCGGCTGGTGACTGTAGCAGTGATATGTTGCAGTCCCGCGGCATTCTTAACGCTTTAGCCGGCGACGGGCGGGTGGGTAGAATAGTCGCTTCTTTATAGCTGAAGCCCCGGCGATTCAGGGGGATAGAGTGGAGGTTGCCAGTGATATTTCTCGAACTGATGACGACCGATGGCTGCCATTTGTGCGAGCAGGCGGTTTCGGTGCTGCAGTGCACGTTGAGCGCAGGGCAGGCGGAGATCGATCTGGTGGATATCGCGTTCGACGATGGTCTGATGGAGCGCTACGCCACGCGCATCCCGGTGCTGGTCGAACCCGCCAGCGGGCGCGAACTGGGCTGGCCCTTCGATGGCGTGTCGCTGCAAACCTTTATCGTCGGCTGCAGCGACACCGAGGCGTAAACCGGGCCTACAGGGTGTTGCGGGCTTTCGGTTGCAGGTGGAACGCCAGTGTCTCGCGTTCGCTGTCGCTGAGCAGGCGCGCCGGACGGTCTGCCAGCCGGTCGTAAACGACGGCGAAGGAGAGCACGTTCTGGACGTAGTTGCGGGTCTCGTCGAACGGTATGGTTTCGATCCAGATGTCGAGCGGCAGGTCGCCGCGCTGCTCGAGCCAGCGGCTGACCCGGTGCGGACCGGCATTATACGCCGCGGTGGCGAACACCCGGTTGTTGTCGAAGCGTTGGTACATATCGCTGAGGTAGGCGCTGCCGAGGGGGATGTTGATCGCCGGATCGTACAGGGCGTTGGTGGTCCCCAGCTTGAGCCCATGGCGTTTGGCGGTCTGGCTGGCGGTTTGCGGCATCAGCTGCATCAGGCCGCGGGCACCGACGCGGGAGCGGGCGCTGATCCAGAACGCGCTCTCCTGGCGGGCGATGGCGGTGGCCCAGGTTGGATCTATCCCCTTGGCCTTGGCGGCGGAGTCGAACAGGCTGGGGAAGGGGTTGGGGAAGCGCAGGTCCAGGTCGTTCCACTGTTCGCTCTGGATCGCTCCGCGGATCGCCTGGTTGTGCCAGCCCCAGCGTTTGGCGAGATGGGCGGCCGCGTGCTGCTGTTCCGGTGTCAGCGTCGTGCGTGCCAGGTTCCACTCCGAGCGGGCCTCATATAGGCGTCCCAGTGCGTACAGTTCGGCGATACGGCGAAACGCCGGTTGCTGCTCCAGCGCGGTCAGTGTACTCGGTGCGAAACGGGCGGGTTCGTGGTTCAGCTTGAACGGGCTGTGGCTCAGTTCGGCGGCGAGAAAGCCGTAGAAGCTGCGCTGCGCACTGAGTGCCACCAACTCCTGGTTGACGTCCAGGCCTTGGCGTTTGCGGGCGATGGCCCGCCAGTAGCGCCAGCGGTCGGCGTGGCGTTCGCTGTCGCTGAGACGGCCGATCAGGCGCTCGGACTCCAGCCAGTCCTGGCGCGTTAGCGCCAGCCGGATCCGCCATTCGGTGATCTCGTCGATCGTTTGTGCGGCGTCCAGGCGGGCCAGTGCCGCCTCCGCATCGGGCTCGAAACGTTTGGCTTTGCGCAGTGCCAGCCCGGTGGTGATCTCGGTCTGCT
>QKGH01000130.1 GCA_003250495.1 Marinobacterium sp. | reverse complement strand
CCGCGCGGCTATCTTAACAACGCTTGCCACCGCATCGCGGTCCAGGTGGCCTGAAGGGGGGCGAGATGAGAACGCAACCCATTGTCCAGTCGTTGCTGATGCTGGCGCTGTTGGCGCCGGTGGCCCCGGTGCCGGCGGCGGAGAAGGACCCCGAGACCGGGTTCATCGTGGCCGAAGGCTGGGAGACGGTGCGCAACAGCTGTACCGCGTGCCACTCCGCCAAGCTGGTGACGCAGAACAGCGGCTCACGCAACCGTTGGCTGGAACTGATCCGCTGGATGCAGGCGACCCAGGGGCTGTGGCAGTTCGATGCCGCCACGGAGAAGACCATCCTCGACTACCTGTCGACCCAGTACGGCAGCAAGGAGGGCGCGCGGCGGCCGCCGCTGCCGCGTGCGCTGCTGCCGGACAATCCGTATAAACCCAAACTCACCGGCAGCTGAGTCTGCCCCTCCGTCTCAGCCACCCTGTTGTCGCGTTCCGTTCGAGCCGGCAGCCGGGTGGTCGTATCGCTGCTTCTCCGGCTGCCGCCGAGGGATGGGCGGAGGCGGCAGATAAAGCTCGCAAAACCACCGCCACCCCTTACAATTTCAGCCGAGGCTTAAGGGCACTGACGGAGCGGCAGATGAAACAATCCGGGCTGATCAAACTGATCGATCTATTGTCTTTCATCGTGCTGACGCTGATGATCTCCAGCGGCGTGTTGCTGGAGTTCACGCTGCCGGCGCGCAGTCGCGGTGCTTCGGTGCTCGACCTGACCCGGCACCAGTGGGGCAGCGTGCATTTCTATCTGTCGCTGCTGTTCCTGATCCTGATGGCATTGCATCTGGTCACCCATGCGCGCTATATCCGCACCGCCCTGGCCGGCAAGGCGACGCGCGAGCAGAATTACCGTCTCGCCATCGGCGCCATCAGCCTGCTGGTATTGATCCTGCTGGCCCTGCTACCGCTGTTCGCAGCGGTCGAACCAGGCCATTGATCCGGTAATCGAATGATCGTCCCTGTAACCGCAAGATTAAGTCGTAACCCCCGCCATGCATGAGTCCGATATACCAGCGCCAACTACGTCCGCCCACGCCGGTGCGGCCGACGATCCGATCGTCGCGGGCCGGCGCCGGCTGGGGCGCAACCTGCAGGCGGGCTGGCGCCTGTTGCTGGGGCTGCGCGGCGGCAGCGAACGGCTGACCGCTTCGCTGGGACAGATTCTGCTACTGTCGTTGCTGCTACTGGCGCTGCGCGGTGCAAGCCTCTACCTGCTAACGCCGGCACCGCAGGTGTTCGATGGCTTCGGCCTCAACTATCTGGGGGCCAGCTATCTGCTGGCGTTGCTGCTGCTGGCCCTGGTCACCCGTCTGGTTTGCAGTGGTGCACACAGCTTTGCCCGGGTGCTGACCGGTTTTCTCAGTGCGTCGGTGCCGCTGGCGCTGATCGCCTGGCTGGCCTGGTGGCTGCAGGAGCGGGCCCGCTTGCCGCAGATGATGGACTGGGGCGTCTACCTGGCGCTGTTGCTGTGGCAACTGCTGGTGGTGATGCGCCTGCTGCGCGCCGAGGCCGGCGCGGCGCCGCTGCAGGCGCTGGTTGGCGGCGGGCTGTTCGCCGGCGGAGTCTTTGCCTCGCTGTGGCTGCTGCCCTACACGCCGCTGTGGCAGACCGACTATGCCGAGGAGGCGGACGAGTACGCCCCGGCGCCGGTGATCGATGTGGAGCGCACCTACTACGCCCAGCCGCAACTGCTGGATCAGAGCATTGCCCGGCTGGCGCCGCAACGCCCCGGTGTGACCGACCTCTACTTCGTCGGCCTGGCCGGTTACGGGGACGAGGATGTGTTCCTGAAGGAGGTGGAGTATGTGCGGGCGCAGTTCGACCAGCAGTACGCCACCGCCGGTCGCTCGCTGCTGCTGGTGAACAATCCGGCCACGCTGACAGACTATCCGCTCGCCAACCGGCCCAACCTGGTTCAGGCGCTGAAGGCGGTGGCGCGGCGCATGGATACCGACGAGGACCTGCTGTTCCTGTTCCTGACCTCCCACGGCAGCGCCGACCATCAGCTGTCGCTGGAGCTCGGCGAGCTGCAGTTGAACGACCTGACGCCGCAGCAGCTGCGCCGGGCACTGGATGAAGCCGGAATCCGCTGGCGGGTGCTGCTGGTGTCGAGCTGCTATTCGGGCGGTTTCGTCGACGCGCTGAAAACGCCGGAGACGTTAGTTATTACCGCCGCGGCCGCCGATCGCACCTCGTTCGGCTGCGGTGCGCAGAGTGACTTCACCTACTTCGGTAGCGCCTATTTCAAACAGGCGCTACCGCAGCAGCCGCGTTTTATCGAGGCGTTCGAACTGGCCAACGACTGGGTCAGTCAGCGCGAGCGTCAGGAGTGGATCGACGCCTCGAAACCACAGCGCTTCGTCGGCGCCGAGATCGCCGCGAAGCTGGAACAGCTGTACCGCGAAGCGCCGTTGCAGGCGCTGATCGAACGTGCCGATGCGGCCCGCGTGCCCTGCGCGGCGCGCAAGGGCGCCCAGCATTGCCAGCCCTGAGCGAGCCAGGCCGGCCTGGGCTCGTCAGAATAGTGAGGCAAATACACCCGGTGAGCACCGGGGTGCTGGCACCGCCTCCATGCGACAGGCTTTGCGTCACCGATGACCGCCCGGCTGTCGCTTCTGACCGCCATGGAGGGCGGCAAGGCCGAAACTGCCGGCGCAGTTTTCGGCCATTGGTGGCGGACGATCGCCGCGGTAGCGGTACCAGCGCCCCTTGCGCATCTGCAATCGGTTGCGGTTGCCCCCTACCGGGCATCCGGTGGCGTTGGGTCGCCCGCGCATTCGTGACATAATGGCGCCCATTACGCGTCGGCCGAGCCCAATAACACACCATCCGCCCGGCTGCTCTTCGTTCACCCCTTTCAGGTACACACCATTGCTAACCACTGCCAATATCACCATGCAGTTCGGCGCCAAGCCGCTGTTCGAGAACATCTCCGTCAAGTTCGGCGACGGTAACCGCTACGGCTTGATCGGCGCCAACGGCTGCGGCAAATCCACCTTCATGAAGATCCTCGGCGGCGATCTGGAGCCGAGCAGCGGCACCGTCTCCAAGGATCCGAACGAGCGTCTCGGTAAGTTGCGTCAGGATCAGTTCGCCTACGAGCAGTACAGCGTCGTCGACACCGTCATCATGGGTCACGAAGAGCTGTGGGCGATCAAGTCCGAGCGCGACGCGATCTACGCCAAGGCGGAGATGACCGAAGAGGATGGCATCCGCGCCGGCGAGCTGGAAGCGGAGTTCGCCGAGATGGACGGCTACACCGCCGAGTCCCGTGCCGGCGAGCTGCTGATCGGCGTTGGCATCCCGGTGGAACAGCACTACGGCCTGATGAACGAAGTGGCGCCGGGTTGGAAACTGCGTGTGCTGCTGGCGCAGGCGCTGTTCTCCGACCCGGAGATCCTGCTGCTCGACGAACCGACCAACAACCTGGATATCAACACCATCCGCTGGCTCGAGGGGGTGCTGAACCAGCGCCAGTGCACGATGATCATCATCTCGCACGACCGTCACTTTCTGAACAGCGTCTGCACCCACATGGCCGATATCGACTACGGCACGCTGAAGGTCTACCCGGGTAACTACGACGATTACATGCTGGCATCGACCCAGGCCCGCGAGCGGATGCAGGCGGACAACGCCAAGAAGAAGGCCCAGATCGCTGACCTGAAGTCGTTCGTCAGCCGCTTCTCCGCCAACGCTTCCAAGTCGCGTCAGGCGACTTCGCGCTTGAAGCAGATCGACAAGATCCAGCTTGAGGAGATCAAGCCGTCGAGCCGGCAGAACCCGTTCATCCGCTTCGAACAAACGAAGAAGCTGCATCGTACCGCGCTGGAAGTAGAGGGGCTGGCCAAGTCGTTCGACGCACCGCTGTTTACTGGCCTGAACCTGCAGGTCGCGGTGGGCGAGCGCGTCGCCATCATCGGCCCCAACGGGATCGGTAAATCCACGCTGCTGAAGTGCCTGGTCGGCGATCTGCAACCCGATGCCGGCACCGTGAAATGGTCCGAAAATGCTGAGATCGGCTACTACGCCCAGGACCACGCCCATGAGTTCGAACAGGACAAAAACCTCTACGACTGGATGTCGCAGTGGGGGCAGGAGGGCGATGACGAGCAGGTGATCCGCGGCACCCTGGGGCGGATGCTGTTCTCGCAGAAGGAGATCGACAAGTCGGTCAAGGTGATCTCCGGTGGTGAGCAGGGGCGCATGATCTTCGGCAAGCTGATCCTGCAGAAACCCAACATCATGCTGCTGGACGAACCGACCAACCACCTGGATATGGAATCGATCGAGTCGTTGAACCTGGCGCTGGAAAACTATCCCGGTACGCTGCTGTTCGTCAGCCACGACCGCGAGTTCGTCTCCTCGCTGGCGACCCGCATCATCGAACTGACGCCGACCGGCATCGTCGACTTCCACGGCGATTACGAGCAGTACCTGAACAGCCAGGCGTAACCGTCAGCTGCGGTAATGAAGTGAGGTGGCGCCCGGGCAGAACCGGCCGTCACCTCACAGGGCTCGGCTTAGTCGGCGAGCAGCTTATCCAATTGGCTGTAATTGTTTTTCAGCCACACCTTCATGCGCTGGCGTTCGGCAATGTTCGCCATCTCCTTGTTGTTGGCCGCGGCCCAGAAGCTGGCGTTGGCGAAGTCCACCTTGTGCGTCAGTTTCGGGTGCAGTTTGCCCAGTTCGAACAGCTGTGCGCCGCGTTCCTCGGCAATGCGATATGCTGCAGATGCATGCAGCTGGCTGAAGTCGCTGCCGCGTCCCAGATTCTGTACCACAACAAACTGCAGTTCGGGCTGGGGGTAACGCGCCAGGCTTTTGTCCAGCAGCGCGATGGAGTCGGCGCCATCGTCCATGACATGCCAGAGGTAGACCTGGTAGCCCAGCTCATCGAACAGGCCGAAAACATCGGTTTCTTCGATCCAGTCCGCCAGTCGGGATGACGTTTGCGCGGCCAGATCGATAATCAGATCGTGTTCGGGATTGGCTTCGCTGGCTTCCAGGATGCCATCGAGGCTGTCGTCTTCACCGACGATGACCGGGGAGGCGAATTCGCCGTAAAAGCGTGAAAAAGTGCCGTGGGAGGCATCGGAATCGAAGCCGAGAAAAGGCCGCTGCTGGTCGATGTAGTACTGCGCCAGCAAGCGTGAGGTCATCGATTTACCAACCCCACCCTTTTCGCCGCCGATAAAGTGCACTTTGCTCATTTGTAGATCCTGTGGAGGCGCCTTGTAGCAAGGAGCCTGTGAGTGGAGCCTGCTTGTTGCGCAGGGGAGAAAAGAGAGGCGCTATCAGAGGCGCTTTCGAAGATAATACCCTAACTCTATGTCTGAACGGGGACTGATCGGCAACAGCTGACTTGCCGAGTCCCTGAATTGTCTGTGCCGTTGGATCAACTCTATTTTTCTGGATATCGATGTGAGTGCCTTTCTCGACCTGAACCTGTGCCCGGAACTCAATGCCACGCTGGAGGCACTGGGCTATGCCGAGCCGACGCCGGTGCAGCGCCAGGCGATTCCGCTGGTGCTGGCCGGGCATGACCTGATCGCCCAGGCGCAGACCGGCACCGGCAAGACCGCTAGTTTCGCGCTGCCGATGATCGAGCGCCTCAGCAAGCAGCCCGGCAACCCCGAGTATCGCGAGATCCGCGGGCTGGTGCTGGTGCCGACGCGGGAGCTGGCGATCCAGGTCGGCGACAATATGCTCGAATATGGGCACCTGCTGCGGATGCGGGTGATCTCGATCTTCGGCGGCGTGCGCTTCGACAACCAGATCCGCAAGATGAAGCGCGGCGCCGATATCCTGGTCGCCACGCCGGGGCGGCTGCTGGATATGTTGCAGCAAAAGAAGCTGACGCTGGAGCACCTGGAGATGCTGGTGTTCGACGAAGCGGACCGCATGCTCGACCTCGGTTTTATCCCGGAGATCAAGGCGCTGCTGGCGTTCATGCCGGCGCAAAAACAGACCCTGCTGTTCTCTGCGACGTTGGACGAGGGGGTCGAAGCGCTGGCCGAAAAGCTGCTCGATAACCCGCAGAGGGTGCAGGTCGCACCACGCAACGCCAGTGCCGGCACCGTCCATCAGCGTGCCTATGCGGTGGATAACCGCGACAAGGCCGATGTGCTGGCCTACCTGATCCAGGGCGCACACTGGCGCCAGACGCTGGTGTTCACGCGTACCAAGCGCCGTGCCGACGAGCTGTGTGCCGCGCTGCAGGCGGAGGGCATCGATGCGCTGGCGATCCACGGCGACAAGCCGCAGCGTGAACGCATCGCGACACTGAACGCGTTCGCCAATGGCGAGGTGGCGGTCCTCGTCGCCACCGATGTGGCGGCGCGCGGGCTCGATATCGACAGCCTGCCGCAAGTGGTCAACTACGACCTGCCGAACCAGCCGCAGGACTATGTGCACCGGATCGGCCGCACCGGACGGGCCGGGCAGAAAGGTCTGGCGGTGTCGCTGGTGGCGCCGGAGGAGCGCCGTTTCCTGCAGCAGATCTCGGCGCTGATCGGCAAGCAGCTGCTGCTGCAGCCGGTACCCCGGGCGGAAAATGGCAAGCTGATCGACGGCAAGGCGCTACCGGAGCGGCCGGCGGCGACTAAACCGGGCCGTAAGCCGGGGCAGGAGATGAAGCCGGGGAAGGGCGC
>QKGH01000453.1 GCA_003250495.1 Marinobacterium sp. | reverse complement strand
TGGGCAACTTTGCCACCGGCATCACCGTCGTTACCGCCAGCACCCCCGAGGGCGCGCAGGCCGGCGTGACGGCCAACAGCTTCAACTCCGTATCGCTGGAACCGCCACTGGTGCTCTGGAGCATCGACAAACGCTCTGGCAGTTGGGAGGTGTTCCAACGCGCCAGCCATTTTGCCGTCAACATCCTGGCGGCCGACCAGGTCGACATCTCCAACCGCTTCGCTCGCCCCGGTCCCGACAAGTTCTCCGGTATCGCCTGCGCAACCGGTATTGGCCAGGCGCCACTGCTACCCGACTGCGCCGCCTGTTTCCAGTGCGAACAGTATCAAACCGTCGATGGCGGCGACCATTGGATCCTGATCGGCAAGGTCGTTGCGTTCACCGATAACGGCCGCGCACCGCTGCTGTACCACCAGGGCAGCTACTGTGTCGCGCATCCCCACACCCAGCCCCCGCACTCCACCGAACCCGACGACAACGACGGCGGAGCGCTGCTGGCCGACAACTACTACTACCTGATGCTGCAGGCGGTGCGCGCCTACCAGCAGGACTACCTGCCGCGCCAGCGCGCCACCGGTCTGCGTACCAGCGAGGCGCGGCTGCTGATGGTACTGAAGGAGCGCGCCGCCGCCAGGGACAGATTGATGCGCCTGATGGACATGCCGGCCATCGATATCGATGACGCCGTCGAGACCCTCAGCCGCAAAGAGCTTATCTACACCGGCGCTGACAACGCTTATGCGTTGACCGGCGCGGGGGAGCGCCAGTCCGCAGCGCTATGGCAAATCGCTCGGCAGGAGCAGCAGCGGGTGTTCGCAGGTTTCAGCACGCAAGAGCTCTCCGCTTTCCATCGCGTGATCGGCGCCGTCGCCGGGCTCTCGGTCTGATCGACCGCCTGATCGACCACGCGGAGCCGCCCAGGTCCGGGCGGGCCCGTGGCGACTTCACGCGCAGGAATATTCGGTTACACTCGCAGGATAATAATGACAAAAACCTGGCGGAGAGCGGCGTGCAACCCGAGATCACCCCGAGCTGGTCCCCATCAGCCCTGGCGCTGCAGGTGCTCGAACACCTGGGCACCCAGGGCTTTTATGAAGCCTTTCTGCAGTGGCTGCACCAGGAGTTCGGCACCGAACAGTGCATGGTGTTTTTCTGCCTGGATGGCAAGCAGGTCTCCACCCTGCTCTACAAGGACTACGTCCGGGAGTCCTCCGCCCGCAAACTGGCCGCACGCTATATCGGCCAGCGCCATTATCTGCAGGATCCCAACTTCAACATCCTGAAAACCATCGCGCCGGACGAGGTACGGGTGGTCAGGTTCGACAGTGTCAGCAGCGATATGGGGCTGCACTACCGCAAAGCCTTTTTCGACGCGCCCGGTTTCCTCGACAAGCTGGCGATCATCCGCGGTAGCGAAAACGGCAACTATTACGTCAACCTGTACCGCCGCAGCTCCCGCTTCGACCGCCGCTTCGACGACACCGCGTTCACCCGGAACCTCGGCGCGCTGATCAGCGTCCTGCTGTGCAAGCATTTCGCACTCAACGAGCGCCTGCGTCTGGAGGGGGCCCTCGCCTTCCTCTCGGAACGGGAACAACAGGTGTGTCGAGCCGTGCTGCGGGGTAAGAAGAACGAGGCGATCGCCGCCGAGCTGGATGTCGCCGTCAGCAGTATCATCACCTATCGTAAACGCGCCTACGACAAGCTCGGTATCTCCAGTCGCGCCCAGCTATTCGC
>QKGH01000264.1 GCA_003250495.1 Marinobacterium sp. | reverse complement strand
TGTGCCAGCCGCCGTTCCAGTTGCAGCAGTCCCGGATGCTGCGCAAAGCGGGGCTTCAGCTGCGCTACGACGGCGCGGCTTTCCTGGTCATGCCCGGTCAGGTGCAACGCCAGCGCGTAGCGATAGCCGAAGTCGGCATTGTCGCTGGCGTTGCGCCAGGCTGCCTGCAGATCCTCCAGTGCCCCGCCAATCCGCTTCTGCTGCAACCGGGTCAAACCGCGTAGATGCAACAACTCGGGATTCTGCGGCAATTGCGCCAGCCCCTCGGATAGCAGTGCCACCGTATCATCCAGCCGTTGCTGCTGCCGCAGCAGGTCGGACAGCAGCAGGTAGGCGGGCAGGTATTCGCGATCCATCGTCAGCGCCCGGCGGAGATCGGCTTCGGCGGCTTCGGCGTTGCCCTGCAGCAGCCGGTAGCGCGCGCGCAGGCTACGGCCGGCCGGGCGGTCGGCGGCCTGATCGAGGTACTGTTCGTACTCGGTGCGCACTGAGGCGGGCATATCAGTCGGCAGTGCCTGCAGCAGCATCAGGGTTTCGAAGGCCGCCAGACGGACGCTGAGCTGGTCGGCGTTCAGGGCACTGCCGGCATGGGTTTGCAGTTGCTGCAGCGCCTGTACATTGCCCGCTAACGCGGCGGCCGCCTTCCAGCCGCTTTCGCGCAGCAGCGGGTTGCTTGAGTCGAGCTGATTCAGAATCGATGAGGGATCGCTCGCGGCCAGTGCGGGGGCCTGCTGCTCGAGCAGGCTGGCACGATACAGCGGCGCCTGGGTGCTGTCGGCGATAAACGCGAACATTCGGCTCAGCGCTGCCTGCTGAATCTGGAACCAGTCGTCCCGCTCGCGCTGATGCGGCCACAGCCGGGCGCTCTGTGCGATCGACCACTGGCGATTCTGCTGCTGATGGCAGGCCAGACAGGGATCGGGGCTGCCGGCGAGCTGGGCCGTGTTCGGGTTGGGGGTGGTGAAGTTGTGCTCGCGCCGTGCATCGATCTGCATGAAGGTGCGGGTCGGCATGTGGCAGCTGACGCACTGTGCGCCTGCGCTGCCGATTTTGTGCTGGTGGTGTTCTGGGCGATCGAAGCTCTCGGCGGCGTGGCACTGGCTGCACAGGGCATTGCCGACGAGCTTGGGCTTGGCGCTGTGCGGGTTGTGGCAGTTGCTGCAGGTCACGCCGGCCTGATGCATCCTGCTCTGCAGGAAGGATCCGAGCACGAACACCTCTTCGCGCACCCGGCCGTCGGCAAAGTAGAGCGGTGCATGCAGCCGGTTAAGGCTGTACTGGTCGTTGATCCGGCCGTGGGGCGACTGGTCGAGCCGGGTGCGCAGGGCATGGCAGCGACCGCAGGTTTCGAGCTGGGCGCTGGAACTGGCGGCGCCGGTATGACGCGGCGGGGTGTCGAGGTTTCCGGTCAGCCAGCCGCCCTTGGCTGAAAGATCGGCGCCGGCCGCCACACTCCGGGCCAGCTCGGCAGCGGTGGCGTGGGCCGCGCTGTCGCTATGGCAGGCGCTGCAGCTGACGTTGCCCTGTTGGTACTGGCTGGCAAAGCGGTCGCTGTCGGGCTGGTAGCCCTTGCTGAAGGCGCTGGTGTGGCAGTCGGCGCACATGCTGTTCCAGTTCTGGTACACGCCGCGCCAGTGCAGCGGGTGACCGGGCTGGCGCGGATTATCCTGATCGAGCCGGAACCAGCGCTGGCCGCCCTCGGCTGCGGGGCGGCTGTCCCAGGCGATATTCAGCGCCT
>QKGH01000025.1 GCA_003250495.1 Marinobacterium sp. | reverse complement strand
GCGGCCGCCGGCAGCTCGAAGCGATGCAGGTGCGCCAGCGCATGGTCGATCGCCTCCAGGTTCATGTCGGCGATGCGCCGGCTGCGCCGGCCGTAGGTTTTCTCCACCGCCGCCTTGATGCCGGCGATCGCCTCGGCGCTCGGCAGCACCTCGCTGAGGGCGAAGAAGCAGGTCTGCATGATGGTGTTGATCCGCTTGCCGAGCCCGGCTTCGTCCGCTACGGCATAGGCGTCGATCAGGTGCACCTGCAGCTGGCGCTCCCGCATCAGCCGCTGCACCTCGCCCGGCAACGCGTTCCAGAACGCCTCGCCCTGCAGCGGGGTGTTGATCAGCACCTTGGCGCCGGGGCGGGCCTGCTCGAACAGCGGGTAACGCTCGAGGAACTGCGGCTGGTGGCAGGCGACGAAATCAGCCTGGCCGGGCTGGATCTCGTAGGCGGCATGGATCGGCTGCGGCCCGAAACGCAGGTGGGAAACGGTGATCGCACCGGACTTTTTCGAGTCGTAGACGAAGTGGCCCTGGGCGTAGCGCCCCTCGCGCTCGCCGATCAGCTTGATGCTGTTCTTGTTGGCACTAACGGTGCCGTCGGAACCGAGACCGTAGAACACCGCCTGCACCCAGTCGGCACTGGCGACGGTGGTGAAGGCCGGGTCGTAGTCGAGGCTCAGGCCGCCCACATCGTCGTCGATACCGACGGTAAACGCGGCCGGCAGCGCCGAGCCGCCGAGCAGGTCGAACACCGCCTTGGCCATCGCCGGGGTGAACTCCTTGGAACCGAGACCGAAACGTCCGCCGCAGATCCGCGGCAGCGCCTCTCCACTCCATTCGCCGCGGCTGTAGGCTTGCAGCAGCGCAGTAGCGATATCCTTGTACAGCGGCTCGCCGTCGGCGCCGGGCTCCTTGGTGCGGTCGAGTACCGCCAGCGTCTGCAGCGTCGGCGGCAGCGCGTCGAGCAGGCGCGCGGCATCAAACGGGCGGAACAGGCGCACCTTCAACAGCCCCACCTTTTCGCCCTGCGCCAGCAGGTGATCCACGGTCTCCTGCACCGTCTCGGCGGCCGAGCCCATCACCGCGATCACGCGCTGCGCATCCGGCGCGCCGTGATACTGGTAGAGCCGGTACTGGCGCCCGGTCTCGGCGCCGAACCGGTCCATCGCCCCCTGCATCACCGCAGGGAAGGCGTTGTAGAACGGGTTGGTCGCCTCCCGCGACTGGAAGAACACATCGGGGTTCTGCGAGGTGCCGCGCACCTGCGGCCGGTTCGGCGACATGCCACGATCGCGGCAGGCCTGGATCAGCGCCGGCGGCACCAGGCGGCGCAGCTGGTCGTCATCGATCAGCTCGACCCGACCGACCTCGTGGCTGGTACGGAAACCGTCGAAGAAGTGGAGCACCGGCACCCGTCCCTCCAGTGAGGCCATCTCGGCGATGCAGGCGAAGTCCATCGCTTCCTGACCGCAGTTGGCCGCCAGCAGCGCGAAGCCAGTACTGCGCGTCGCCATCACGTCGGAGTGGTCGCAGAAGATCGACAGCGCGTGGGTCGCCACCGAACGGGCTGCGACATGGAACACCGTCGGCGTCAGTTCGCCGGCGATCTTGAACATGTTGGGGATCTTCAGCAGCAGCCCCTGGGACGCGGTAAAGGTGCAGGTCTTGGCCCCGGCCTGTAGCGAGCCGTGCACGGCACCGGCGGCGCCGGCCTCGCTCTGCAGCTCGATCACGTCGGGCACCGTGCCCCACAG
>QKGH01000357.1 GCA_003250495.1 Marinobacterium sp. | reverse complement strand
GGCTGCGCTCCAGGTAGGTGGCCAGATCGGACAGCCCCTCCGCCAGGCTCCCGGCACTCTCGGCCGCGTGCACCAGGCTGATATAGAAGGGGGAGAAGATCCCCTCCTGCTCCTGCAGCGCCCGCGACAGGGAACGCCCGCGCTGCACCCCATCCTGGACTCGCTTCAACAGCGCCTGCTGTTCGGGGTCGTCGCTGACCCGGAGCATGATCTGCAGCGCCCGGTCCAGCGAGATGCCGGCCCGCATCAGCTCCGCCAGCTCCTGGGTGAACTGCTGCACCCGCTGCGGACGGCGCTGGCGGCCGCTGTCGAGGCGCAACCACCGTCTCACCCCGACCGACGCGCCGGCCGGTTCCACCAGCAGCGGGATCAGCCCCTTGCCCTGCAGTTGGCGCACTACGCCCTGCTCGTCGCGGGCCTCCAGCTCACCCTTGAGCTCCTCCCCCTGCTGGGTCACGGCGCGATACAGATACAGAGCCATCCGCCATCACTCCTGAGTCACCCGGATGACTTCTTCAAGGTTGGTCAGTCCCGCCAATGCCTTGCTACAGCCATCCTCGTACATGGTGCGCATGCCGGCCGCTTTGGCGGCGTGCTGGATGCGCCCGGCATCGGCATGGTCGAGCGCCAGGCGGCGGATCTCGTCGTTCATCTGCAGCAGCTCGTGGATCACCAGGCGGCCGTAATAACCGCTGCCCTGGCACTGGCTGCAGCCCGGCGCCCGCCACAGCTGCAGCCGGTCGCCGCTGGCATAACGCTCCAGCTCCAGCTCGCGCACCAGCTCCGGCAACGGGGTGTAGGGTTCGCGGCAGTGGGGACAGAGCACCCGCACCAGGCGCTGGGCCAGGATCGCGTTCAGCGTGGAGGTCAGCAGATAGTCTTCGACCCCCATCTCCAGCAGGCGGGTAACGCTGGAGGCGGCATCATTGGTGTGCAGGGTCGACAGCACCAGGTGGCCGGTCAGTGCCGACTGCACGCAGATACGCGCAGTCTCCAGGTCGCGCATCTCGCCGACCATGATCACATCCGGGTCCTGCCGCACGATGGAGCGCAGGGCGTTGGCGAAGCTGAGGCCGATCGATGCCTTGACCTGGATCTGGTTGATCCCCTCGAGCTGGTACTCGACCGGGTCCTCGACCGTGATCAGCTTGCGCTCCGGGGTGTTGAGCCGGTGCAGCGCGGTGTACAGCGTGGTGGTCTTGCCGCTGCCGGTGGGACCGGTGACCAGGATCATGCCGTTGGGGATGGTCAGCAGCTCCTCGATCTGGGCGCGGCAGGCATCGGTGAAACCGAGGGACTGGAAATCGAAGGCGATGCTCTCGCGGTTCAGCAGACGCATCACCACACTCTCGCCATGCATGGTCGGTACCGTCGAGACACGGATATCCAGGTCCTTGCCCTGCACCCGCATCTCGATCCGCCCATCCTGCGGCAGGCGGCGCTCGGCGATATTGAGCCGGGCCATGATCTTGACGCGCGAAATCACCGCCGGCGACAGCTGTACCGGCGGCGCTTCGCCCTCTTTCAGTACGCCGTCGATGCGGTAGCGCACCTTGAGCCGGCTCTCGAACGGTTCGATATGGATATCGGAGGCGCGCGCCTCGACGGCACGCTGGATGATCAGGTTGACCAGGCGGATCACCGGGGCGCCACTGGCCATGTCCAGCAGCTCCTCGACGCTCTCCTGCTGCTCCTCGCCCGGCGCCACATCGGCGAGGATCTCGCCCATCTGGCTCTGCCCCTCGCCATACAGCCGTTCCAGCGCCTGGGCGATATCGGTGGCCGTGGCCACGCGCAGCTGCGGTCGCGCCGCATAGGCCAGCGCCACCGCATCGACGGCATAACGATCCAGCGGATCGGCCATCGCCAGCAGCGGACGCTCCTCGTCGTCGGGTCCCAGCGGCAACAGTTGATATTCGCGCATGAAGCGCAGCGACAGCGGGGTCGCGCTGGCGGCAACGGGAAGTTCGCTGCCAGCGAGCAGCGGCAGTTGCAGCAGTTCGGCGAGCTGGCGCGCCATATCCTGTTCCGACACCAGGCCGAGCCGTACCAGCAGTGAAGACAACGGCGCCGTTTCCGCCTGTCCCTGGCGCATCTGGCGAACCCGCGACAGATCAGCTTCGCTGACCGTTCCGGTCCGTACCAGCGCGGTTGCCAACACCTCCTCTTGTTCTGCTTGTGGTGGAGGTGCCACGTCATTCATGTTGTTGCGCTCCTCTCCGCCATGCGGACGTAGAGCCTTGTCGCGTGGGAGTCGGTACCGGTGTCACAAACCGATACACCTGTAACTTGGCGTTAAGAAACTATTAAAAAGCGTCACACCTACTCACTATAGACGCCCTTTACGCCGTTGCACCGGCAAGATCAGATGAAATCTGTTACAGAGAGGAGACATTCAGCGGAGCGAAACCGCGCCAAGGCGGAGACAAAAATCTGGCGGCTCCCCCCTCGTGAGAAGGAGCCGCCAGCCTGGCACCTAACCTTTACCCAGCGTTACCGGCCCCTAACCCGGAAGCGGTGCCGCCGCGAAACCTGCGCTCACCAGGATATCGCTGATCTCGCCGAGGATACTGGCATCGTCGATGGTCGACGGCACCTTGTAGCGCTCGGCCGCGGCGATCTTGCGCAGCGTGGCGCGCAGGATCTTGCCGGAGCGGGTCTTCGGCAGGCGCTGGACCACCACGGCGCGGCGGAAACAGGCCAGCGGCCCGACCTGCTCGCGCACCCGCTGGACCAGCTCCGCCTCCAGCTGGGCCGGTTCGATCGCCTCCCCGGCCTTGATCACCACCAGCCCCACCGGCACCTGCCCCTTCAGCGGCTCATTCACGCCGATCACCGCACACTCCGCCACCGCCGGATGGGCCGACACCACCTCCTCCATCTCGCCGGTGGAGAGGCGGTGCCCGGCCACGTTGATCACGTCGTCGGTGCGTCCGGTGATGTAGACATACCCCTCCTCGTCGCGGTAACCGCCGTCGCCGGTGTGGTAGTAGCCGGGAAAGTCCTGCAGGTAGGCGCTGGCAAAGCGTTCGTCGTCGTTCCAGATTCCCCAGGCCACACCGGGCGGCAGCGGCAGGCGTACACAGATGTGGCCGCCCTCGCCGGCCGGCAGCTCATGCCCCTCGCCATCCAGCACGCAGATATCGTAGCCGGGCAACGGCTTGTTGGTGGAACCGAGCCGCGGCGGCGCCGGGTCCGGCTGGCCCATCAGCGGGGCGGTCATCGGCCAGCCGGTCTCGGTCTGCCACCAATGATCGATCACCGGTACCTGGAGCAGCTCCGTGAGCCAGCCGTAGGTGGCGGAATCCAGCTTCTCGCCGGCCACGAAGATCCAGCGCAGGCTGGACAGGTCGTAGCGCTGTGCCAGCTGCCCCTCCGGGTCCTCCTTGCGGATGGCGCGAAACGCGGTCGGCGCGCAGAACATGGAGTTGACGCCGTAGTCGGCGATGACGCGCCAGTAGGTGCCGGCGTCGGGGGTGCGCACCGGCTTGCCCTCGAAGAACACGCTGCTGCAGCCGCCCATCAATGGTCCATAGACGATGAAGGAGTGGCCCACCACCCAGCCGATGTCGGACGCCCCCCACCACACGTCGCCCGGCTGCATGCCGTAGACCTGGGTCAGCGCGAACTGCAGTGCCACCGCATGGCCGCCGTTATCGCGCACTATCCCCTTGGGCTGGCCGGTGGTGCCGGAGGTGTAGAGGATGTAGAGCGGATCTTCGCCGCGTACCGGTACGCACTCCGCCGGCAACGCCGCCTGCTGTGCCTGTTCCCAGTCCAGGTCGCCGGGCTGATCCAGCGCCGCCGTCAGCAGCGGCCGCTGGTACACCAGGGTATGCTGCGGTTTATGCCGCGCCTGGGCCACCGCCTGGTCGACCAGCGGCTTGTAGGCGATCAATTTGTCGAATTCGACGCCGCAGGAGGCGGTCAGGATCACCTTGGGCCGGGCGTCGTCGATACGGATCGCCACCTCGTGCGGGGCGAAGCCGCCGAACACCACCGAATGCACGGCGCCGAGCCGGGCGCAGGCCAGCATCGCCACCGCCGCCTCCGGGATCATCGGCATGTAAACCAGCACCGTATCGCCCTTCTCCACCCCGAGACCGCGCAGCGCACCGGCGAAACGCGCCACCCGTTCCCGCAGCGCGTTGAAGGTGATCGCCTGACGGGTATCGGTCACCGGCGAGTCGTAGTACAGCGCCACCTGTTCGCCGCGCCCCTGTTCGATCTGGTGATCGAGCGCCAGGTAGCAGCTGTTCAGCTCGCCATCGGCGAACCAGTTGTAGCTGCCGCTGGCGGTTTTGCCCAGCGTGGTTTGCGGGGCCCGAAACCAGTGGATCCGGCGGGCCTGCTCGGCCCAGAACGCCCCGCTACGCAGGGCCTGATCTGAATATCCCATCGTTCAACCTCGTTATTGTTGTTATCAAGGCGGGCACCGCCGGTGCCCGATGGATCACGGACGCGCCCGCTTCCGCGGGCACGGGATGAGTGCCGCCGGGGCGGCGTCAGTGCCCCTGGTACAGCTGCAGCACGCTGGAGAAATCCAGCGCGCCGTTGCTTGCAGCGGCCTGCTTGTGCAGATGGAACAGGTTGCGGGCCTGGGAGCCCATCGGCACCGGCACCGCACTGTGCTGACTCAGCTCCAGCGCCAGCCCCAGGTCCTTGAACATCAGGTCGACCTGGAAACCGCCGCGGTAGTCGTGGCTGGCCGGTGCCGTCTCCATGACGCCCGGCACCGGGTTGTACACCTGCAGCACCCAGTTGTTGCCGGAACTCTGCTGCATGATGCCCGACAGCACCGCCGGGTCGAGGCCGTTGCGGATCCCCAGGTTCAGCGCTTCGCTGGTGCCGGCCATCAGGATACCGAGCAGCATGTTGTTGCACGCCTTGGCGACCTGCCCGGCACCGTGCGCGCCGGCATGGAACAGGTTCTTACCCATGCTCGCCAGGATCGGCCGGGCCCGTTCGAACTGCCCGGCACTGCCGCCGACCATGAACGCCAGGGTGCCGGCGCATGCGCCACCGACCCCGCCGGAAACTGGCGCATCGATAAAATCGATGCCACGTGCGTCCGCCGCTGCCGCCACTTGGCGCGCCGTGGCCGCATCGATGGTGGAGGAGTCGATCACCAGGGCCCCCGGTTTCAACTGCTCGAACAGCCCCGGTCCGCTGCTATTGCTGCCATCCCCATTGGCACCGAGATAGAGCGCCGCCACATGCCGCCCCGCCGGTAACATCGAAATCACCACATCGGCGTCGGCCGCCGCCGCAGGCGCCGATACGGCGGCCTCCACCCCCTGTGCCGCCACGGCCTGCAGTACCTCCGCACTGAGATCGAAACCCCGTACCCGGTGCCCGGCCCTGGCCAGGTTGATCGCCATGGGTCCGCCCATGTTGCCGAGCCCGATAAATCCGATAGTTGCCATTATCCTGTCCTTCTTATTGTTGGATCCGGTGCTGTTGAAACCGATGTTGTTGATAATGTCGATGCCGCTCGCCGTCTCCGGCGCGGCTGCATCTGGAACGGTTGTCCGGTGTTGTATTGCGTGTTGTTGTATTGGTTGTCGCTGTATTGAGTGTCGCTGTATCCGCCGTCAGTGCGATGCGCACGCGCCATCGCGACGCGGACGGGCCCCGGCTGGTCGCCGGCGCCGGCGCAGCGTCACGGCAAGCGCCCGTGCAGCGGATTGACCGTCCAGGGCGAGCTGAACAGCGCCTCCAGCTGCTGCGGATCCACATCGGCCAGGCGCTTGTAGCTCCAGTCCGGCTGGCCATCCTTGTCGACCAGCAGCGCCCGCACCCCCTCCGGGAACTCCCGGAAACGACAGCACTGCACCGACAGCTCCAGCTCGCGCTCGAACACCTCCCGCAGCGACAGCTGGCGACAGCGCTGCAACTGGCGCGCGATCATCGCCACGGCCAGCGGGCTGCCATGGCCGAGCGCTTTCTGCGCCCGCGCCACCCACTTGTCCTCTGCGCTCTCGGCCAGCAGCGCCTCCTGGATCTGCTGCAGCGAGTCCTGGTCGGTGACGCGGCGGATCAGCGCGGCGTGGTCGCGTACCGGGCTCGGCAGTTGCGCCAACTGGGGGGCGGAGTCGCGCTCCAGCGCCCGCAGCACGCGGTCGACCACGACCTGGGCAGCGTCGCGCCAGTCCGCCTGTTGCAACCGTTCGAGCAGGGTTTCGCGCAGCCCGCTGTGCAGGAAGCGGTCGGCCATCCCCAGGTAGAGCGCATCGGCGCCGTTGATCGGGTTGCCGGTAAGCCCCAGGAACAGCCCGGTGCGGCCCGGCATCCGGTTCAGGAACCAGCTGGCGCCGACGTCCGGATAGAGGCCGATGGTCACCTCCGGCATCGCCAGATGCGTGGTTTCGGTGACGATGCGGTGGCTGCAGCCGTTCATCAGCCCCATGCCGCCGCCCATGACTATGCCGCTGCCCCAGCACAGGATCGGCTTCGGATAGGTATGGATGCTGTAGTCGAGCAGATACTCGCGGGTAAAGAAGGCCTCCGGAAAACCGGCATCCCCCTCGCCGCGCATCGCCCGGTACAGGCTGACCACATCGCCGCCGGCGCAGAACGCCTTGCTGCCGACGCTGTCGAGCAGCAGCGCGACCACACCGTCATCCTGGCGGCAGCTCTCCAGCCGTGCCTGGATCAGATCGATCATCTCCAGCGTCAGCGCGTTCAGCGAACGCTCCGCGTTGAGCTTGATCTCGACGATCCGCTGGCCAGCGCCTACGTCGAACTCGTTA
>QKGH01000431.1 GCA_003250495.1 Marinobacterium sp. | reverse complement strand
CCGCCAGCAGCGAGCCGAACACGATGCCGACGCCGCTGGCCGCCAGCAGCCCCTGGATCAGCACCGTGTTGGTCACCGCCAGCGTCGCCTTGGCATAGGCGGGGAATGCCGCCAGCAGTACCTGCGAGATCGCCCAGAACAGCGCCAAGCCGACGATGGAGAGCCAGATCGCCCGGCTGGAGCGGATCGCGCGCAGGTTGGTGCGCAGGTAACGGCCGCGCAGGTAGCCCTGCAGATCGATCTGTTTGCGGTGATCGCCCGCCTGCCGCTGTGGCAGCAACATCGCCAGCAGCCACTCCAGCAGCGACAGTCCGATCAGGATGAAGCCCAGCGGCGCGATCTCCCGCAGCACCTCGTCGGCGGCGGCGAACCCCGCCGGACCGGCAACGTCGATGAAATAGCGCTCGAACAGCACCGAAAACAGGAAGGTACCGGCCAGGATCGACACGATGGTGACCGCCTGCACCCAGGCGTTGCCCTCGGCCAGATGCTCGTCGCCCACCAGTTCGCGGATATAGCCGTACTTGGCCGGCGAGTAGACCGCACTCTGGATCGACAGCAGCAGCGTCAGCGTGAAGGCGGCCAGGAACCAGCCGTTGAGGTAGCAGACGGTGATCAGCGCCGTGCCGGCCACCGCCGCCAGCGCGCCGTAACGCAGCACCTTCTGCTTCGGAAAGCGGTCGGACAGGAACCCCGACGGCGTAAACAGCAGGATGAACGGCAGCAGGATCAGGCCGTTGACGATGGCGGTCAGGACGATCTGAGTCTGCCCGTCCCAGGTCTTGAAGATGGTGTTCTGGATCACGATCTTGTGACCGAGATCGACAAAGGCGTTCAGGAACACCACGAGGATGTAGAGCAGGAATCCCCGTATCGCAGTGAGCTGTTGCATAGCCGGCTCCTGGCTGGTTGTGAAGTGATGCTCGCATTCTGCGCGACGCCGCACTCTGCACAACCTTTATCGTTATAGTCGCACTATAGCCAACAAAAGGTATTATATTTTAATACCCAAGAGTGGTTAGCTATCCACTGATACGCAACCGATGCCGGCGCCACCCGCCCGGCCCCAGCACAGGAGTCCCGCCATGGCGCGGCAGACCAAACCGCTGATCGCCACGCTGAAGCGCAGCCTGCGCGCCAGCGGCACCACCTACGCCGATGTCGCCAGGGCGCTGGAGCTGTCCGAAGCCAGCGTCAAGCGCCTGTTTTCCACCGAGCAGCTGTCGCTGGAGCGGCTCGACACCATCTGCCAGTTGATCGGCCTGGAGATCACCGACCTGGTCAAGCAGATGGAGGAGCACGCCGGCCATATCGAGCGCCTGACCGTCGCCCAGGAGCGCGAGATCTGCAACGACCTGAGCCTGCTGCTGATCACCGTCTGCGTGCTGAACCGCTGGAGCTTGCGCCAGATTATCGCCGTGCATGGGCTCGATGAACTGACCTGCATCCAGAAACTGGCGCGCCTCGACAAGTTGCAGATCATCGACCTGCTGCCCGGCAACCGTATCAAACTGAAGGTAGCTGCTAACTTCGGCTGGATCGAGAACGGCCCGATCCAGCAGTTCTTCCAGCAACGCATCGCCGCCGAATACTTCAGCTCCCGCTTCCAGGGCGAGGGGGAACGGCTGATTGTGCTCAACGGCATGCTGTCGAAAACGTCGAACCAGGCGTTCCAGCGCCGCATGCAGCGCCTGGCGCGGGAGTTCGAGGAGTTCAACCGGGAGGATGTGGCGCTCGATTTCGAT
>QKGH01000330.1 GCA_003250495.1 Marinobacterium sp. | reverse complement strand
AGCTGGAGCACCGGGCGTTGACGCCGGAGGATGCCTGGCACTCGGCGCGACTGTGCTACCTGGAGGCGCTGCAGAACGGCACCACCTGCGTCATGGATATGTACCGTTTCATGGAGCGTTGTGCCGACGCCGCCGGCGAGCTGGGTATCCGCGTCAATCTGGCGCCCTACGTGGCGGACCGCCCCGGTAAGGATTTCTTCGCCACCCAGCAGCAGAACCTCGACCTGATCGCCAGCCATCATGGCGCGTTCGACGGCCGGGTACGGACCTGGATGGGGCTGGAACACCTGTTCTACTGTACCCCGGAGGCCTATCGCCGGGCGCTGGATGCGGCCCGCGATCACGATCTGTATATCCACACCCACGCCTGCGAGCAGGCCGCCGAGGAGCAGGCAGTAGAACAACAGTTCGGCCTGCGCTCGATTCCGCTGCTGGATAGTTACGGTGTGCTCGGCGAACGCACGCTGCTGGCGCACTGCGTCTGGCTCAACGACGACGAGATCCGCCTGCTGGCCGATAGCGGCACGGCAGTGGCGCACTGTCCGGTCAGCAACGCCAAGCTGGCCAGCGGTGTGGCGCGGGTGCCGGAGCTGTTGGAGGCGGGGATCACCGTCGGGCTCGGCACCGATGGCAACGTCTGCAACAACAGCCTGGATCTGTTCGAGGAGATGAAGTTCGCCTCGCTGCTGCAGAAGGCGACGCGACTCGATCCCTGCGTTTTGCCGGCCGCGCAAATGCTGCGCATGGCAACCATCGATGGCGCCCGCGCCCTGAAACTGGAGGCTGAAATCGGCTCGCTGGAGCCGGGCAAGAAAGCCGACTTTATCCTGCTCGATCTGCAGCAGGCCAACCTGGCGCCGCTGACGCTCGATGACCAGGGCGGCAACCTGCTGTGGAACCTGGTGTTCTCGGCCCGCGGCAGCAACGTGCGCGATGTCTGGGTCAATGGTGTGCAGGTGCTGGCCGAGCGCCGCCCGACCCGGGTCGACGGGCAACAACTGCTGCAGCAGGCCCAGCGCTGTGGCGAGGATCTGATCCGCCGTTGCGAGGCATTGAAGTCCCAGGCTGTGGCTGTGGTTTGATATTGGGGTAAACGCACTATCAACAGGTTTGACATTTGCCGGAGGGAAGCCGGTGATATCGCCACTGTGCGACACGCTGGTCGTCGTCCATGACCGCTCGGCCGCCGCCCTGACCGCCATGGATGGTGCGAATGCCGAAAATGCAGGAGCATTTTTCGGCCCTGCCGGCGGACGGTCGCTCAGCAGCGATATCACCGCCTTCTCATAACACTGTGCCAGCGGCGCGATCTAGAGCGCGATCGCCCTGGATCTGTACCGACTTATATAGACAGTTTGAAAAGAGGAGCCTATGAACACTCTGCCGATCATCTCCGTCGCCGGCCTGCGCAGCGACGATCTCAACGAGCGCCAGCGCGTGGCGGCCGAACTTGGCCATGCCTGCCGTGAAATCGGATTCTTCTACGTCGTCGATCACGGCATCCCGGAAGGCGTATTCGAGCAGCTGTTCGCCGACTCCAAGTCGCTGTTCGCGCTGCCGCTGGAGCAGAAGATGGCGATGTCGATCAAACAGTCGCCGCATAATCGAGGCTACGTGGCGATGGCGGACGAGAAGCTGAATCCGGAGTCAGGCGCCGATCGCAAGGAAGCGTTCAATATCGGTACCGACCTGCCGCCCGATCATCCCGAGGTGCTGGCCGGCAAGCCGTTCCGCGGCGTCAACTACT
>QKGH01000173.1 GCA_003250495.1 Marinobacterium sp. | reverse complement strand
GTCCCCGGGGTGGCTGCTGCATCAGTTCCGGGTCGGGAGGTTCCTGGCCCAGGGCGATGGCCGGCAGCAGATCGGTGCCGAGGTCGATGCACAGAATCTGGATCACAGTCAGGGCCAGCGGCACTGGCAGCACGATGAAGAGCAGGTAGGGAAGAATCTCCGGGACATTGCTGGCCAGCACGTAGGTGGTGAACTTGCGGATGTTGGCAAAGACCGCCCGTCCCTCTTCGACGCCGTTCAAGCAGGATGATCTGGGCCGTGGCGCGGGCCACGTCGGTTCCGCTCCTGCCCATGGCGATGCCGACATCGGCGGCCTTGAGGGCCGGTGCATCGTTGACGCCGTCGCCGGTCATGGCTACCACCTGCCCGCCACCTTTTAGGGCGGTAACGATCTTCATCTTCTGGGTTGGGGTGGTGCGGGTGAAGATGCAGACCCCTCCCGCGACAGCTGCAGCTACGGCCGTTTCAGTCATGGTCTCAAGCTGTTCGCCGCTGAGGGTGACGTCGGCGCCCGCCGTCGCTGTGACGATCCCGCATTCGATGGCGATGGCTCGTGCCGTCTCCGCGTGGTCGCCGGTAATCATCAGCACGCGAATCCCTGCCGAATGGCATTTGGCCAGTGCTGCCGGCACCTCGGGACGGACTGGGTCGGCGATGCCGAGAAAGCCCAGTAAGCTCAACTCCTGTTCCAGTTCATCCTGGGTGCCCACCTCCTCTGGCGACACGGAAAGTGACCGCGCGGCGACAGCCACCACCCGCAGACCACCGGTGGCCAGGGCGTGCAGAGTCGCCTCCGCCTTGTTCAGGGTCGCTGCGTCATCGGCCAGCATCGGGCGCAGGTTTTCCCAGGCGCCTTTCACGGCGAACAGCAAGCCAGCATCGTCGAGGCAGCCGATGCCGCCGGCCCGGCGCTTCTCGACGTCAAAGGGGAAATGCCTGCTGGTCTGCCGGCGGAGCTGGCCTGGATCGCCCCCTGCCGCCGCAAACCGTTGAGCGATGGCGAGATCCAACGGATCACCCTGTAGTCCGTCGCTAGTGTCGCGGAACTCGGCGGCGAGCAGTGCCGCGGCCAGCAACCGGCGATCGTCTACGGGAGCGAACGATACCAGGTGGGTGACCGACAGTTCGTTGCGAGTCAGAGTGCCGGTTTTGTCCGTGCAGATGATTTCAGCAGCACCCAGGGCCTCGACGGCGTTGAGACTTTTCACCAGCACGTTTTTCTTGGCCATGCGCAGGCTGCCCATGGCCAGAGCCAAAGTAAAGGTCGGCAGCAACCCTTCGGGAACGTTGGCCACGATGATCCCCATCATGAAGACCAGATTGATCCACAGGGAGCGGCCACTGGCCAGCCCGTAGAGGAAGAAGCCGACACCGAGGGCCACGGCGATGATGGTCAGGATCCGAACCATGTGCAGCGTCTGTCGTTCCAGCGGTGACGCGGTGCGGCGGATCGCCTGGGACAGGTGGGCCAGTTTGCCGAACTCGGTACGTAGTCCGGTGGCGAAGACCACCGCCGTTCCGGAGCCGCGCAGCACCAGGCAGCCGGCGAAGGCGATGTTCGTACTTTCGATCAGGTGGGTGGCGACCGGCTCGGCTGTGAGGCGCAGGGGCTGAGCCTCGCCAGTCAGCGGCGCGTTGTTGACCAATAGCTCGGTCGAGGTGACTACGCGTGCATCCGCCGGCACCCGATCCCCTTCGGTGAGGAGGAGCAGGTCTCCCGGCACCAGGTCTTCGGCGAGAACCGTGACCACGGCATCGTCCCGGTGCACGCGGACCCGCGGGGGGAGATAGTGGCGCAGCGCCGCCATGGCCCGCTCGGCCCGGTATTCCTGGATGAAACTGAACAGGGCGTTGAGCAGGGCGACGCCGGCCAGGGCCCAGCCGAGAACGGCCATGCTTTCGCCGGGCTGCAGGTGGTCGGCAACGAAGCAGATGAACGATGAGAGGAACAGCAGGATGGCAAAAAAGTTGCTGAACTGGCGCAGCAGGCT
>QKGH01000350.1 GCA_003250495.1 Marinobacterium sp. | reverse complement strand
GGGGCTGACATTCGGCAGTTTCTTCATGGGACTGGTGTATATCCTGGCAGGTGTCGTTGGCGTGCGTATTTGGTGCGAGTTGCTGATCGTGCTGTTCAAGATGAACGAAGCGCTGCAGGCACTATGTAACAAGTAACGTAATCGATATAGCGGGACGCTGAATCGTCCCGCTTGCTCTTCGTTCGCTACGTCAGCCTTCGACCGAGCGGTCGTTATCGTCCTCGACAGGCGCGGTTTCATGGCTCTTCGGTGCGGTCGACAGATGCGTTTGACTGGTCGACGGGTTGAACTCGTCGATGAAGATCTCCCAGAACGCCACGAACAGCACCGCCACCAGTGGGCCGATGACGAAGCCGTTCATGCCGAACAGCACGAAGCCGCCCAGCGTCGACAGCAGCACCATGTAGTCGGGCAGCTTGGTGTCGCGGCCGACCAGGATGGGGCGCAGGATGTTGTCGACCAGGCCGATCACGCCGGCGCCGAACGCTGCCAGGATCGTGCCCTCCACCCAGTTGCCGACGGCGAACAGATAGATCGCCACCGGCCCCCAGATCAGGCTGGCACCGACCACCGGGATCAGCGACAGCAGCACCATCACCACGCCCCAGAGAAACGCACCGGGGATATCCAGGATCCAGAAGATCAGCCCGCCCAGAGCGCCCTGCGCGGCGGCAACCACCAGGTTACCCTTGACCGTGGCGCGGGTGACCTCGGCGAACTTGGAAAACAGGTGGCGCTCGCGCTCATCGCCCAGCGGCAGCGCCCGTACCAGCATCGCCACCAGCGCCGGACCGTCGCGCAGCAGGAAGAAGGCGATATAGAGCATCAGCGTCAGGTTGGCGAGGAAGCTCAACGTGCCCTGACCCAGCAACATCGCGTTCTGTGCCACCAGCCGGCTCATCGCGATGGCGCCGTCCGCGAGCTGGGTCTTGATGTTGGTCAGGTCGATATCGAAGCGCTCCATGAATGCCTGGATCGCCGGGAAACCCTGCCGTATCCGGTCGATCAGCGCGCCCAGGTCGATCTCGCCGCTCTGCAGCTTCTGGTACAGCCCGACCCCCTCCTGGAAGAAGGAGGCCAGCACGAACAGCACCGGCACCACGCAGATCACTACGCACAGCAGCAGCGTCACCAGCGCCGCGGTATTGCGGCGCCCGTTCCAGTAGTCGACCAGTCGCTGGTGCACCGGATAGAACAGCAGGCCGATGACACAGGCCCAGAACACGGCACCGAAAAAGGGTTTGAGCAGATACAGGAACAGTATGGTGACCAGTATCAGCGCGAGTAAAAAGGAGCGTTGCTCCAGCTTGGCCTGCATAGATGAAAATCCCTGTAATGGCAGAGGTAGTGACGCCATTGGAGCAGATATCGGTGACGAACTGAACCGCTATTCCGGATGCGACTGTAAACTTGCAGGAACCATCGGTTATTGCGAAATGCGTGATAAGTTATTGATGCTAAAATACTTTCGGTGATTGGTTTGAAGTTCTGTGCAGATGTTCTGAATATTGTTAATAATCAAACGGTTATCGCTCTTTAAAATGACGGATTTTTAGGGATTATACCGGTGGATTTTTAATGGGTTGAATAACCCTTTAAAAACAATTAAGTATGTTAAGAGCGTTCCCCGCACCCGCGGGGCTGAACCGTAGGCGCTGCACGCCTCCGGGTCGAAATGGGCGCGTTCCCCGCACCCGCGGGGCTGAACCTGAAGCGGTGTTTGGCACTGTTATACTACGACTGCGTTCCCCGCAC
>QKGH01000070.1 GCA_003250495.1 Marinobacterium sp. | reverse complement strand
GTCCCGGATCAGAGTTTGGACAGCTCGGCGGTGCGATGCGCCCCGGCTGCCCCGAAAGTAACGACAGGAAAGACAAAAATGAGTAACTGGCTTGAGAAGATCGTACCCGCTCTGGCGCGTAGCGAGAAAAAACGCAGTATCCCCGAGGGGCTGTGGGACAAGTGTCCGAAGTGCGAAGCGGTTCTCTATCGTCCCGAGCTCGAGAAGAACCTCAATGTCTGCCCGAAGTGCGATCACCATATGCGTCTGGCTGCACGGCGGCGCCTGGAGCTGTTCCTTGACGAGGGCAGCCGGGTAGAGATCGGCGCCGAGGTGGAACCGGTGGATCGGCTGAAATTCCGCGATTCGAAAAAGTACAAGGATCGTCTGGTTGCCGCCCAGCGCGAAACCGGTGAGAAAGATGCATTGATCGCGATGCGCGGCGAACTCGAGGGAATGCCGGTTGCGGCGGTCGCGTTCGAGTTCCGCTTCATGGGCGGGTCGATGGGGGCCGTGGTGGGAGAGCGTTTCGTCCGTGCCGCGACCCTGGCACTGGAGGAGCGCATGCCGCTGATCTGTTTCGCGGCCTCTGGCGGCGCCCGGATGCAGGAAGCGCTGATCTCGTTGATGCAGATGGCCAAAACCAGCGCGGCGCTGGAGAAACTGAAGCAGGCCGGTATCCCGTTCATCTCGGTGTTGACCGATCCGGTCTATGGCGGCGTATCGGCGAGCCTTGCCATGCTGGGCGATCTGAACGTGGCGGAGCCGCGCGCGCTGGTCGGTTTTGCCGGTCCCCGCGTCATCGAGCAGACCGTGCGCGAGAAGTTACCGGAAGGGTTTCAGCGTAGCGAATTCCTGCTCGAGCATGGTCAGGTGGATATGATCATCGAGCGCCGCGAACTGCGCCCGCGCCTGGCCTCCATCCTGCGTAAACTGCTACAACTGCCGGCGGCTTGAGCGAAATGACGCAACAGTTTCCGCAGTCGCTGCAGGCCTGGTTGGCAAAGATCGAAGCCTGTCATCCGCATGAGATAGAGCTGGGCCTGGAGCGGATCCGGCGGGTCGCCGAGCGCCTGCCGATCGACCTGTCCGCCGCCCGTAAAGTCGTCATTGCCGGTACCAACGGCAAGGGGTCGACGACGACCCTGTTGGACAGCATCCTGCGGCAGGCCGGATATACCACCGGGGCGTTCACATCGCCCCATTTTTTGCGCTACAACGAGCGGATAAGGCTCAATGGGCGCGAGGTCGAGGACCGGCTGCTGTGTGAGGTGTTCGCGCAGATCGAGCAGGCGCGGGGGGATATCCCGCTGACCTACTTCGAGTACGGCACGCTGGCCGCGTTGCTCTGTTTCTCGCAGTTTCAGCCCGATGTGGTGTTGCTGGAGGTGGGTCTCGGCGGTCGACTCGATGCGGTCAACATCATCGATGCCGATGTTGCCATGCTGACCACGGTATCGCTGGATCACACCGATTGGCTGGGTTCCGACCGCGAGCAGATCGGCCGTGAGAAAGCCGGTGTGTTCCGGGGCGGGCGGCCGGCGATCTGCGGCGAGCTCGATATTCCGGACAGCGTGGCCGACGTGGCCGACGCGGTGGGGGCCCGGCTGCTGGTGCGGGGGCGCGACTACGCTGCCCAGAGCAGTGCCGATTCACCCTGCTGGGACTGGTGGGGCGTGGATGCCGATGGCGAGCGGGTGCAGCTGGCGGGGTTACCGAAGCCGGCGCTGCCGCTGGTCAACGCCACCAGCGTGCTGCAGGCACTGCAACTGCTGGAGCTGCCGCGGCTGCAGGGGCAGGCGGGGATCGAGGCGGTGCGCGAGGGGCTGCGAGCGGCGCGGATGACCGGGCGGTTGCAGCAGGTCGCGCTGCCACAGGGGCGGTGTATCCTCGACGTGGCGCACAATCCGGAGTCGGCGGGCTACCTGGCGCGTTGGCTGGAGCAGAACCCCTGTGCCGGTACCACGCACCTGCTGATCGGCATGCTGGAGGACAAGGATATCGATCGGGTGATCGGGCTGTTGTTGTCGCAGATCGATCGCTGGCATGCGGTAACGCTGACCGGGCGCCGGGGCTCCCCGTCGCGCCGGATCAGCGATGCGTTGCGCCGGTACCACGGGGTCGAGGCCAGCGACTACGCCAGTGTGGCGCAGGCGATGGCGACACTGCGTCCGCTGTTGCGGGCCGAGGATCGGCTGGTGGTGGCGGGTTCGTTCGTGACGGTATCGCAGGCGCTCGAAGCTTTAGGACTTGACGGTTAAACGATGAACGAGCAGCAGAAAAAGCAGATTATCGGCGCCTTCGCGCTGCTGGCGGTGGGTGTCGTGGTGCTGCCTCTGGTGCTCGACGGCGCCGGCTACCGGGAACGTCATCTGGAGAGCCGGATCCCGGCGGCGCCGGAACCGGTCGCGGCGCTCGATGTCAGCCCGCAGCTGCCGGCTCTGCCGGAGACGTTCGAGCCGGCCGCCCCGGCCGACCCGGCGGTCATCAGCGTGCCGGTGGAGGCGTTGCAGAAAAGCATCGAGGAGGCGGCCCCCGCGCTCGATCCGCAGGTCGATACCCCGGCGCTGGATCAGGATCAGGTCCCGGTCGCCTGGACCCTGCAACTGGCCAGTTTTCGCGATGAAGCCAATGCCCGGGCGCTGCGCAACGAGCTGACCAAGGCCGGTTACAAGGTCTATATCCGTCATGTGACCGGGTTGGTGAAGGTGTTCGTCGGACCCGAGCTGCAGCGCACCCGGCTTGAATCCCTGCAGGCGCGCTTGAAGCAGGAGTACGCACTGGACGGCATCGTCGTGCGTTTCACAACCCAGTGATGCGGTCGTTGGGTTCGCCTGGGGGCTCTGCTAGAATGCGCGCAGTTTTTTCGGGGGCAAGGTCATGAGTGAGCGGCGATGAACTGGACCGACTGGACCATTCTGGCGATTATCGGTATTTCGAGCCTGTTGAGTCTGCGCCGCGGTTTCGCCCGCGAGGCGATCTCGCTGGCGAGCTGGGTGCTGGCGTTCATCGTCGCCCGCCTGTTCGCGACCTCGCTCAGCGTCGTGCTGGAACGCTATATCGACACGCCGTCGCTGCGTCTGCTCTCCGCCTTCGCTATCCTGTTTATCATCACGCTGATTGTCGGCGCACTGGTCGGCATGCTGGTCAGTGCCCTGGTTTCCGCCACGGGTCTCAGCGCGACCGATCGCGTGCTGGGGATGGGCTTTGGCGCCGTCAGGGGCGCCCTGGTCGTCGTGGTGCTGGTTGCGCTGCTGGGCATGACGCCGGCGGTGCAGGATTCATGGTGGCAGGAATCGACGCTGATTCCCCACTTTGTACTGCTCGAAGGGTGGACGCGGGAGGTCGCGTCCGATCTCGGTACCCTGATCTGGAATGCCGGGAGCTGAAGCCCGCCATGGAGCAGTCTATTTTCGTTCCTTCTGAGGTGAACTGAATGTGCGGTATCGTCGGCATCGTTGCCAAATCCTATGTTAACCAGACCATTTTCGACGCCCTGACGGTGCTGCAGCACCGTGGCCAGGATGCCGCCGGGATGGTTACTTGCGAAGGTAATCGGTTTTTCCTGCGCAAGGATAACGGGCTGGTCAATGAGGTGTTCCGTACCCGTCACATGAAACGCCTCGAGGGGCGTATGGGAATCGGTCATGTCCGCTACCCGACCGCGGGCAGCTCCAGCTCGGCCGAAGCCCAGCCGTTTTACGTCAACTCGCCGTACGGCATCGCGCTGGCACACAACGGTAACCTGACCAACGCCGAGCAACTGGCGGACGAGATCTTCCGCGCCGACCTGCGCCATATCAACACCACCTCCGACTCCGAGGTGCTGCTGAACATCTTCGCCCATGAGCTGGGCTCATTGGGCAAACTGCGTCCCACGGCCCAGGATATCTTCAAGGCGGTGGAGCGGGTGCACGAGCGCTGCCAGGGCGGTTACGCGGTGGTGGCGATGATCACCGGTTACGGCGTGCTGGCGTTCCGCGATCCCTGCGGTATCCGTCCGCTGGTCTACGGTCGCCGCGAAACCGATGCCGGTACCGAATACATGGTGGCGTCGGAAAGCGTGGCGCTGGATACCTCCGGTTTCGTGCTGGAACGCGATCTGGCACCGGGCGAGGCGATCTTTATCGATACTCACGGTCAGGTATTCACCCAGCAGTGCGCACACAAGCCGAAACTCGCCCCCTGCCTGTTCGAGTATGTCTACCTGGCGCGTCCCGACTCGATTATCGACGGTATCTCCGTGCACCAGGCGCGCATGGAGATGGGGGTCAAGCTGGCGGAGAAGATCCAGCGCGAACATCCCGACCACGATATCGACGTGATCATCCCGATTCCCGATACCAGTCGTACCGCGGCGCTGGAGATGGCCAACACCCTCGGCGTCAAATTCCGTGAAGGGTTTATCAAGAACCGCTATATCGGACGTACCTTCATCATGCCGGGACAGACCCAGCGCAAGAAGTCGGTGCGGCAGAAGCTGAATCCGATCCAGGCCGAGTTCAAGGACAAGGTGGTGATGCTGGTCGACGACTCCATCGTGCGCGGCACCACCTCCAAGCAGATCGTGCAGATGGCGCGTGAAGCCGGTGCACGCAAGGTTTACTTCGCCTCGGCGGCACCGGAAGTCCGCTATCCCAACGTGTACGGCATCGATATGCCCTCCGCCAGCGAGCTGGTGGCCCATGGGCGTACGGCCGAAGAGATCGGCAAATATATCGGTTGTGACTGGATGCTGTACCAGGATCTCGACGATCTGAAGGATTCCATCACCCAGTACAACCCGGCGATCAAGGAGTTCGACACCTGCGTGTTTGACGGCCTTTACGTCACCGGTACCGTGTCGCCGAGCTATCTGCGTCGCCTCGAAGAGCGCCGTAACGACGGCGCCAAGGCCGCTCAGGATGAGGGCAGCGTCAGCGATAACGAGTCGGCCGACCTGTTGAGTAAGATCGAGTAAGGAGATCAGCTGTGGCGAACAACGGTTTCGAGCGTCCGCAACGGGTTCAGTTCGACGCGCAGGATTACCAGACCGACACGCTGGCCGTGCGGGCTGGGCAGCACCGTACCGATGAGGGCGAGCATTCGGATCCCATCTATCCGACCTCCAGCTTCGTCTTCTCCTCGGCGCGGGAAGCGGCGGCCCGTTTCTCCGGTGCGGAGCCGGGCAACATCTACTCCCGCTTCACCAACCCCACCGTGCGCGCGTTCGAGCAGCGCATGGCGGCACTGGAGCAGGGCGAGCGCGCGGTGGCCACCAGTTCCGGCATGGCCGCGGTGCTGAGTCTGGCGCTGGCGCTGCTGCAGCAGGGCGACCATGTGGTCTGCTCGCGCAGCGTGTTCGGTTCGACGGTATCGCTGTTCGACAAGTACCTGAGTCGTACCGGTATCCGCACCAGCTTCGTCGATCCGACCGATCTGGCGGCCTGGGAAGCGGCGCTCGAGCCGCAGACCAAGCTGCTGTTCCTGGAGACGCCCTCCAACCCGCTGGGTGAGTTGACCGATATCCGCGCCGTCGCCGATATCGCCCACCGCCATGGCGCCAAGCTGGTGGTCGATAACTGTTTCCTGTCGCCGGCACTGCAGAAGCCGCTGACGCTGGGCGCCGACGTCGTGATGCACTCGGCCACCAAGTATATCGACGGTCAGGGGCGTTGCGTCGGTGGCGTACTGGTCGGCAGCGACAAGGATATGGAGGAGGTGTTCGGCTTCCTGCGTACCGCCGGGACCACGATGAGCCCGTTCAACGCCTGGGTGTTCCTGAAGGGGCTGGAAACCCTGCCGATCCGGATGCGCGCGCACAGCGAAAGCGCACTGGCGCTGGCCAACTGGCTGGAGCAGCAGCCGGGGATCAAGCGTGTTTACTATCCGGGACTGCTGTCCCACCCGCAACACCCGTTGGCCCTGGCTCAGCAGGCCGGTTTTGGCGGCGTGCTGTCGTTCGAGGTGGAAGGGGATCGCGAAGCCGCCTGGCGCTTTATCGACGCCACCCGGATGTTGTCGATCACCGCGAACCTGGGTGACGTCAAGTCCACCATCACCCATCCGGGCACCACGACCCATGGCCGGATGTCGCCTGAAGCGCGTGCGGCGGCCGGCATTGGCGATAACCTGATCCGGTTGTCGGTGGGGCTCGAAGATCTGCAGGACCTCAAAGGCGATCTGGCGCTGGGGCTCGCGGCGCTCTGAGGCGCTCTATACCGGCACGCGACTGGCGTTGTACAGCGCCAGTACCTGGTGCAGCGCACCGGTCGGCGTCAGCAGGCTGTTTTTCAGGCTGAACTGGTCGACCTCCCATTGCAGGGGGCTGCCGATCAGGCTGCCCTGCAGCTGTTTCAACAGTTGTCTGCTGTCTGTCGACCGGATCCGGGCCACCGTGATATGGGGGACGAAGGCGCGGTGCGGGGTGTCGATCAGTTGCGCTGCCACTAACGCCTGCTGGATATCCGCCTGCAGCTTGCCCAGGTTTGGGTCGGGGGCGGTGCCGAGCCACAGGTGGTGCTGGCCGAAGCTGCCGATGCGTTCGATCTCCAGGGTAAACGGTTGAAAACTTATCGCGCTGAGCAGGGTGTCGATCCGCGGCGCGTCCTGGGCCCGGGTCGGGCCGATAAAGCACAGTGTCAGATGCAGTCGTTCGGCGGGCGTCCAGCTCAGATCCTGACGTGCCGGGCAGCGGGCAGCGATCTGCTGTTGCAGGCTGTCCGGCAGGTCCAGCGCGACGAACAGTCGCAACACGGCGTTGGGTGGGTTCATAGTGCGCAGCTTAGGCGCAGTTTCCAGTAGGGTAAAGAGGTATGCGGATAGTTCTCGCGCCGATGGAGGGGTTAGTCGATGCCTGGTTGCGGCGTCTGCTGACCGGAGTGGGCGGCATCGATCAGTGCGTGACCGAGTTTATCCGCGTCACCGACCAGCTGTTGCCGGAGCGGGTCTACCGGCGTCTGGCGCCGGAACTCGAGCAGGGTGGGCGTACCCCCAGCGGAGTGCCGGTGCTGGTGCAGCTGCTCGGCAGCGATCCGCAGGCGCTGGCTGAAAATGCGCAGCGGGCGGTGGCGCTGGGTGCGCCGGGGATCGATCTCAATTTCGGCTGCCCGGCCAAGACGGTCAACAAAAGTCGCGGCGGTGCGGTGCTGCTCGAGGAGCCCGAAACGCTGTTCGAGATCGTCTCCAGTGTGCGGCGTGCGGTGCCGGCGGCGGTCCCGGTCAGCGCCAAAATGCGGCTTGGCTACCATGATAAGAGCCTGGCGTTGGAAAACGCCCAGGCGATCGAGGCGGGCGGGGCGCAGCTCCTGACCGTGCACGCGCGGACCAAGGTCGAGGGCTATCGGCCGCCGGCCCATTGGGAGTGGATCGCCCGGATTCGCGAGGGGATCGGGATCGATGTGGTCGCCAATGGCGAGGTGTGGACGCCGGAGGATTACCACCGCTGTCGCGATATCAGCGGCTGCCGGGACGTGATGATCGGTCGCGGACTGGTTGCCAATCCCTTCCTCGCGCTGCAGATCAAGGAGCCGTCGCAGGCTAACGGCTGGCCGCAGATCCTGGAGTTGCTGGAGCTGTTCCTGCGCGAGCTGATGCAGACGCTTGCGCCGCGCTATGTGCACGGGCGCCTCAAGCAGTGGTTGCAGATGCTCAGCTGGCAGTTCGATGCGGCCAAGCCGCTGTTCGACGCGCTGCGCACCGAACGCAATCCCGAGTTGCTGCTGCAGAAGTTGGTCGAGGCGCGGTCGTTGCCCGCCGCCTAGCGCTTAAAAGCGGACCAGCTGACGCTGGGAACCCCAGTTACCGGGCCGGGCCTCGAATACGCCCGGAATCTTTGCGCCGCAATGGCGGCATCTCCCCTCCGGATCCAGCTCCCACGCCCCCAGCCGGTACCAGTCCCGTTCGATGACCCGCTTACCGCAGGCCGGGCACCAGGTCGAATCGCCCTCCGGATCATGTACGTTACCGGTGTAGACGAAGTGTATCCCCTGCTGACGGGCGATCTCGCGGGCGCGGCGCAGGGTGGCCGGCGGTGTCGGCGGCGTGTCGAGCATCTTCCAGTCGGGATGGAAGGCGGAGAAGTGCAGCGGCACATCGGGTCCCAAGTGTTCGACGATCCAGCGCGACAGCTGTTCGATCTCTGGGTTGGAGTCGTTGTGCCCCGGAATCAGTAGGGTGGTGATCTCGAGCCATACCTGCGTTTCGTGATGCAGATACTCCAGGGTGTCGAGTACCGGTGCCAGGGCACCGCCGCAGATCCGCTGATAGAAGCTCTCGCTGAACGCCTTGAGGTCGATATTGGCGGCATCCATTTCGCGATAGAACTCCTCCCTGGGGCCGGGGCAGACATAGCCGGCGGAGACGGCCACGGCGCGGATACCGCGTGCGCGGCAGGCTTTGGCCACGTCGATCGCATATTCATGGAAGATGACCGGATCGTTGTAGGTAAAGGCGATGCTGCGGCAGTGATGCTGTTCCGCGGCCTCGGCGATCATCTCCGGGGTTGCGATCTGGCTCAGTGTATCCATTTCGCGCGACTTGCTCATATCCCAGTTCTGACAGAAGCGGCAGGCCAGGTTGCAGCCGGCGGTACCGAACGAGAGGACCGGGGTGCCGGGCAGGAAATGGTTCAACGGTTTCTTCTCGATCGGATCGATGCAGAAACCGCTGGAGCGGCCGTAACTGAACAGGCGGACCTCGCCGCCCTCGCACCCGCGTACGAAACAGAGTCCCCGTTGCCCCTCGCTCAGATGACAAAAGCGCGGACAGAGATCGCACTGGATCTTGTTCTCGGAGATGCGGTGCCACCAGTAGGTGGGGACGCTATCGGAGCGGTCGGATTGGATGGCCATTTTGTCGAAGCTCCTGAGCTGTTGGGGGCAGTCTTTATGCCTGCGCTGACTATAATTTTAGAACACGGGGGCGCAGGGGATTGCCGCGAATGTGGGCGCCGCCGCCGCATAAGAGGTGTTCGTAAGAGGTGTTCAGATGAATCGGATACGTCCTGCCGCCGTGGCGGGTTTGTTTTACCCGCGGGAGCCGGGCCAGATGCACCGGGTGGTTGCGCAGCTACTGGAGGAAAATCCCTATCAGGGTCCGGTGGAGGAGGCGATCGCACCGAAGGCCGTGGTGGTGCCCCATGCCGGTTTGGTCTATTCCGGCCCGATCGCCGCCCGGGCGTACAACCTGCTGAAGGAGGCGATACGTCGGGGAAGGCACTGGCGCCGGGTGTTGATGCTGGGACCCAACCACCGGGTGCCATTGCGTGGAGTGGCGGCGCCCGATGCCGATCTGTTCGCCATTCCCGGTACGACGCTGGCGCTCGATACGCTGGGATTGGAGGCGCTGGAGGCCCGGTTCGATGTGCAGGTGCGTGCCGATGTCCATGCGCTCGAGCACTGCCTCGAGGTCCAGTTGCCGTTTCTGCAAGAACTGTCGCCGTCGTTGCGGCTGTTGCCGCTGGTGGTGGGGCAGACGGCGCCGCACAGCGTGGCCGCGATCGTGCGTTGGGCCTGGCAGCAGGGGGATGTGCTGGTGCTGGTCAGTTCGGACCTGAGTCATTATCACAGTTACGAGCAGGCCCGGCAGTTGGACAGTCAAACCGATAACCAGATCCGCAATTGCAGTGACGCGTTGCAGCCGGAGCAGGCGTGCGGTTGCCATGCCCTGAACGGGTTGTTGCTGGCCGCGCGGGAAGAGGGCTACCGGGTCGCCGGTCTGGATCTGCGTAACTCCGGTGATACCGCCGGGCCGAGAGATCAGGTGGTGGGGTATGGCAGCTATGTCGTCTACTGAAGGTTACACCCTTGAGCAGCGTCAGGCGATGTTGGCGCTGGCTCGGCAGAGTCTGCTGGGGGCGTTTAAAACGCCGCCCGTTACGCCTGATTATCCGGACTGGTTACAGGCGCCCGGCGCCTGTTTCGTGACGCTGACGCAACAGGGCGGCGAGCTGCGCGGCTGTATCGGCTCGCTGGAGCCGCGACGTGCACTGGGCGCGGACCTGATCGCCAATGCGCGGATGGCGGCGTTCTCCGATCCGCGTTTTCCTCCGGTGACCGGCGCCGAACTGGCTCGGCTCAACATCGCGGTGTCGATTCTGACACCGGCCGAACCGATTGCGGTGAGTTCCGAGGCGGAGCTGCTGGCGGCGTTGCGTCCCGGTGTCGATGGCGTGATTGTCGAGCTGGACGGGCAGCGGGCCACCTTCTTGCCGTCGGTGTGGCAGCAACTGCCGCAGCCGGTCGAGTTCGTGGCGGCGTTGAAACGTAAGGCGGGGCTGAGTGCGCATCTGTGGTCGGAGCGGATGCGTTGGCAGCGCTACACCACGGTCGGTGCGAGCGGAGCGTTAGTGGCGTCAAGCGGCTGAGGGTGGGGTTAACTGTCGGGGTCTGAAAGTGGCCGCGGTGGCAGCCACTTCATGCGGGGCGCTCAGCCTTCGATGTCGATACGACGGCTCTTCATCGCTTCGGGAATTTCGCGCACCAGATCCACATGCAGCAGACCATTCTCCAGCGACGCTTTCACGACCCGCACATGGTCGGCGAGCTGGAAGCGGCGTTCGAAGTTACGCGCGGCGATCCCCTGATACAGGTATTGATGTTCCTGGCTGTCGGGTGCCTTGTTGCCGGTGATGATCAGATTGCCGTTTTCGCTCTGGATGTCGAGCTCGCTGCTGTTGAAGCCGGCAACGGCCATCGTAATGCGGTACTCGTTCTCTCCCAGCAGTTCGATGTTGTAGGGCGGGTAGCTGGGCTGTTGTTCATTGCTGCGGTTGGCGGCGTCGAGCATGGAGGCGAGGCGGTCGAAACCGATGGCGGAACGGTAGAGCGGAGACAGGTCGAAATTACGCATAGTCATATCCTCATCGAGCAATATGGTGTGATGTGCCGGCACTCGGGCCCGGCGTTACGGCGGTCCCGGATGGGCCCCGCCGTTATCTACCTAGGTGGTAGCGGATGAGGATATTTCAAGGGGTGCCGGTTGGATCTATTCGGCTTGGCCCAGGACCGTCGCGACCAGCGCCTTGGCATCGGCCTCCAGCTGCTCCAGATGGGCCTCGGAAACGAAGCTCTCCAGATAGATCTTGTAGATATCCTCGGTACCGGAGGGGCGGGCCGCAAACCAGCCGTTGCCGGTTTCCACCTTCAGACCGCCGATCGCCGCCCCGTTACCCGGCGCATGGGTCAGGATCGCGGTGATCGGGTCGCCGGCCAGCTTGTCGCCGCTAACAGCGGCGGCATCGAGCGAGCCGAGCAGCTTCTTCTGCGCCGCGCTGCAGGGTGCATCGAGGCGTTTGTAGTAGGGCTGACCGTAACGGGCGACCTGCTCCTGGTACAGCTGTTGCGGATCCTTGCCGGTCACCGCCAGGATCTCGGCGGCGAGCAGCGCCAGGATGATGCCATCCTTGTCGGTGGTCCAGACACTGCCGTCGCGGCGCAGGAACGAGGCGCCGGCACTCTCTTCGCCGCCAAATGCCAGCTGGCCGCTGAACAGTCCCTCCACATACCACTTGAACCCCACCGGTACTTCGCACAGCTGGCGTCCGAGACCGTTGACGACGCGGTCGATCATGGCGCTGGAGACCAGGGTCTTGCCGAACTGCAGTTCGGTCGACCATTGCGGGCGATGGCTGGCGAGGTATTCGATCGCCACCGCGAGATAGGCGTTGGGGTTCATCAGCCCCGATGAGGCGCAGACGATGCCGTGACGGTCGTAGTCCGGATCGTTACCGACGGCGATATCGAACTGGTCCTTCAGCTGCAACAGGTTCTGCATGGCATAGGGGGAGGAGCAGTCCATGCGGATACGCCCGTCCTTGTCCAGCGGCATGAACCCGAAGGTGAAATCGACATGCTCGTTGACGACATGGATGTTGAGACCGTAGCGCTCGGCGATCGGCTTCCAGAAGTGCAGGCCAGAGCCGCCCATCGGGTCGACGCCGATACGGATGCCGGCCTGGGCGATCGCCTGCATGTCGATTACTTGGTCGAGCTCGCCGACATAGTGGCTGATGTAGTCGAACGGCTCGATCAGCGGGTGGTTCTCCAGTTGCCGGGCGCTGAGCCGCTTGACGCCGTCCAGCCCATTGGCCAGCAGCTCGTTGGCGCGCTGTGCGATCTGGTTGGTGATCTCCTGGTCGGCCGGACCGCCCTGCGGTGGATTGTATTTGATGCCGCCATCTTCCGGCGGGTTGTGCGACGGGGTGATGACGATGCCGTCGGCACGGTCGTCGTGGCGCGCATTGTGGGTCAGGATCGCGTGGGAGATCACCGGGGTCGGGGTGTAGCCGTCCCCCTCCTGCACCCGGACCCGCACGCCGTTGGCAGCCAGCACCTCCAGTGCGCTGTTGTAGGCGCTCTCCGACAGGGCGTGGGTATCCTTGCCGAGATAGAGCGGACCGGCGATGCCCAGGGTCGCGCGCAGCTCGGCGATCGCCTGGCAGATCGCCAGGATGTGCCACTCGTTGAAGCTGGTCGAAAACGCCGATCCGCGGTGGCCGGAGGTACCGAAGCTGACGCGCTGGCCGGCGTGGGCGGCGATCTCGGGCTGCTTGCGATAATAGGCGGAGATCAGTTTGGGGAGGTTAACCAGAGAGTCCTTGGGGGCCGGCTTGCCGGCACCGGGATGTATAGCCATGGCGCTTAACTGTCCTTTGTCTAGTGATCTGGTGGTAACGGATAGGTGCAAAGGCCTAAGTTGAGGCCTCTAACCGGCGTCGCCAGCGGTGCCCGCTATTCGTCCCGGGCCTGGCCGGCGAAACGGTCGACGTCGTTGGTGATCTGTACCTCGACGTTGGGGGCCGGAATACGGAAGTCGTAGACGCGTTCCCAGCCGTTGCTTTCCGGTGCCCGCTCCCACACCGTACCGGCGTTGTATTGCACCAGTTCGGTCAATGAGCCGTCCAGCTCGCACATCCGGTCCAGCGGCATGGGAACCAGGTTGATCTGTTCGTTGGCGAGGAAATCCTCATCCTCGTAACCGGTGAACATACGCCAGCCGGTATCGTTGAGGTGCTCCGGCACGGTCTTGTACATGAAGCGTACGGGGAGTTGCTCTTCAAGCACCAGGCGGGACACCAAGGCCAGGAAGCCGTTCTTGGTCTGGGCGGTTTCCGCTTCCGCGGTGAGCGGTTGATCGATTTCGGGGGTTCGCATCCTATCCTCCAGGGGCGGGTGGCATGAACGCTATTGTATCGGGCGCGGGCGGGGCTGGGTACCGGCAAGCCCGACTCGATGACGGGGCTGCAGGCGGGACGGAAAAGAAAAACCCCGGTCATTCGACCGGGGTTTTCGCTGTGCCGCTTACCTCAGGCGAGGTATCAGGCTTCTACCGTCGGGATAACGGTAGCGGCCTTGGCAACGTAGTTGTCGATCTTGTCGAAGTTCAGGTAGCGGTAGATGTCGCCAGCCATGCTGTCGATCTTGTTCGCGTAAGCCATGTACTCTTCGACGGTCGGCAGTTTGCCTTCCAGTGCCGCAACGGCCGCCAGCTCTGCAGATGCCAGGTAGACGTTGGCACCGTCGCCGAGACGGTTGGGGAAGTTACGGGTAGAGGTAGAGACTACGGTTGACTTGGAGGCGACACGTGCCTGGTTACCCATGCACAGTGAGCAGCCCGGCATCTCCATGCGTGCACCGGCTTTGCCGAACACGTTGTAGAAGCCCTCTTCGGTCAGCTGAGCCGCATCCATCTTGGTCGGCGGAGCGATCCACATACGGGTCGGGATCGACTTGCCGGAAGCTTCCAGCAGTTTGCCGGCGGCACGGAAGTGACCGATGTTGGTCATGCAGGAACCGATGAACACTTCGTCGATCTTGTCGCCAGCCACGTCGGACAGCAGACGGGCATCGTCCGGATCGTTCGGAGCGCACAGGATCGGCTCCTTGATTTCGGACAGGTCGATCTCGATCACTTCGGCGTATTCGGCATCGGCATCGGCGCGCATCAGGCTCGGGTTGGCCAGCCACTCTTCCATACCCTTGATACGACGCTCGATGGTGCGTACATCGCCGTAGCCTTCAGAGATCATCCACTTCAGCATGACGATGTTGGAGCGCAGGTACTCGGCAACGGAGCCTTCGGACAGGGTGATGGTGCAGCCTGCAGCGGAGCGCTCTGCGGAAGCGTCAGACAGCTCGAACGCCTGTTCGACGGTCAGGTCTTCCAGGCCTTCGATCTCCAGTACGCGACCGGAGAAGGCGTTCTTCTTACCGGCTTTTTCGACGGTCAGCAGGCCCTGTTTGATGCCGTAGTAGGGGATAGCGTGAACCAGGTCGCGCAGGGTGATCCCCGGGTTGCGTTTACCCTTGAAGCGAACCAGAACGGATTCCGGCATGTCCAGCGGCATCACGCCGGTAGCGGCGGCGAAAGCGACCAGACCGGAACCGGCCGGGAAGGAGATGCCCAGCGGGAAACGGGTGTGGGAGTCACCACCGGTACCGACGGTATCCGGCAGCAGCATGCGGTTCAGCCAGGAGTGGATAACGCCGTCGCCCGGACGCAGAGCCACGCCGCCGCGGTTCATGATGAAGTCCGGCAGGGTGTGGTGAGTCTGCACGTCGACCGGCTTCGGATAAGCGGCGGTGTGGCAGAAGGACTGCATCACCAGGTCGGCGGAGAAGCCCAGGCAGGCCAGGTCTTTCAGTTCGTCACGGGTCATCGGACCGGTGGTGTCCTGGGAGCCGACGGTGGTCATCTTCGGTTCGCAGTACATGCCCGGACGTACGCCGGCCAGACCGCAGGCCTTGCCGACCATCTTCTGTGCCAGGGTGTAGCCCTTGCCGGTGTCGGCCGGCTGTTCCGGTTTACGGAACAGGTCGGAGCCGCCGAGGTTCAGCGCTTCGCGTGCTTTCTCGGTCAGGCCGCGACCGATGATCAGCGGGATACGGCCGCCGGCACGGACTTCGTCCAGCAGGACCTGGGTTTTCAGTGCGAAGGTGGAGATGACTTCGTCGGTACCGTGTTTGCACACTTTACCGGCGTACGGGTAGACGTCGATAACGTCGCCCATGGCCATCTTGTCAACCGGCATTTCGATCGGCAGGGCGCCGGCATCTTCCATGGTGTTGTAGAAGATCGGCGCGATTTTGCCGCCGAAGCAGAAACCGCCGGCACGTTTGTTCGGTACGTTGGGGATGTCGTCGCCGAAGAACCACAGCACGGAGTTGGTAGCGGACTTACGGGAAGAGCCGGTACCGACCACGTCGCCAACATAGGCAACCGGGAAGCCTTTAGCCTTGACCTCTTCGATCTGGGCCAGCGGGCCTTTTACGCCCGGAACTTCAGGGTTGATCCCTTCGCGTTCCATCTTCAGCATGGCGTTGGCATGCAGCGGGATATCGGGACGCGACCAGGCATCCGGTGCCGGAGACAGATCGTCGGTGTTGGTTTCGCCCGGCACCTTGAATACGGTAACGGTGATCTTTTCGGCCAGTTCCGGCTTGCTGGTGTACCACTCAGCGGCAGCCCAGGATTCCATGACCTGTTTGGCGTAGGCGTTGCCGGCGTCCATCTTTTCCTTCACATCGTGGAAGGAGTCGAACATCAGCAGGGTGTGGGACAGCGCTTTCGCGGCGGTCGGGGCCAGGGCCTCGTCATCCAGGAATTCGATCAGCGGGGCGATGTTGTAGCCGCCGAGCATGGTGCCGAGCAGTTCTACTGCGGCGACCTTGTCGACCAGCGGAGAGCTGGTTTCGCCTTTGGCAACTGCCGCGAGGAAGCCCGCTTTAACATAGGCAGCCTGGTCGACACCCGCCGGAACGCGATTGGTGAGCAGGTCCAGCAAAAACTCTTCTTCGCCGGCCGGCGGATTTTTCAGCAGCTCGACCAGCGCCGCGGCCTGTTCCGGATCCAGGGGTTTCGGCGGCACGCCTTCAGCAGCGCGTTCTTCTACATGTTTTCTGTAAGCTTCAAGCACGACATGGCCCTCATCTGTTGTAACCGCCGAGTGTGGAGATTGATACACCCGTCCGGCGGCGTATCGATTAGGTATCGATTGGTGTTTGGCGCTGCAAATTCTAGCGGAAGGGGTCTATAAAGTTAAGTATTGTCGACAATCCAGAGGTTAGACTTTGGGTCTAGCCCGCGGCGCAACGGAGTGTGCAAAGGCGGTTGATATTAATCAACAAAAGTTCCGTGTTAGTTGCGACTTTACGCCCTGACGAGGTATAAAAGCCGCAACTACCCAGCGCAGGGGGTATTGGATGAATATGCCGTTAATTGAACAGAACCAGGGTATCGATCCCGATATCGAGACAAGAGTGACGAAACTGCTGGCGCTGTTGCGTACGCAGGAGGACTCCCATCTGATCTACGATGGGGCGGAATCGTTGCTGGTATTACGTTATCTGCAACGCCGGGTTGCGGCGCGTCCAATCCAGTTGCGCAACCATATTCGCCGGATCTACCTCTCCATCCAGTGTCGCGACCGCAAACAGTTGTACGGTGCGCTGATCGATCTGCTGGTGGTGCTGAAGGGGCGTGGGCAGGTGTTGTTGAAGCGTATTCTCGAACAGTCGCGTCCGTTGCTCAATGCAGACGATTTTCAACTAATGATAAAAATAGGTGAGAGCGGCGACCTGCGCTTGCTGAATTCACTGCCTGACAGTGAGTCGGTGATGATCAACGGCCTGTTGCCGTTAGTGGCCCGTACGCGATGAGTACAATTTCTGCCTCCGTCGGACTGGTCGGGTTCGAAGGTAAAGAGAGAGACACGCTAGAGGTGTTTTTCTCCAGCTCCGAGGCGCATGGCCTGGTGCTCGATGTGCCGGAAAAGAGCGATGCGCTGATCGTGAATATCGACGGTCCCGATTCCCTGCACTCCTTCCTGCGCTGGTCCGAACGCCAGGAGGCGCGCCCGGTTGTGGTGGTCGTGGACGGGATTCAGGTGCCCGATACGTTGATCCGCCTCGACCGTCCGCTGACGATGCTGGCGCTGAAGCAGGCGCTCAAATCGGTGCGCAACCAGCTCAGATATGCGTCGCCGAAAACCGATGACAAGCAGGGCCCGGGCGGAGCGGCGGACAAGAAGGTTGCCACGACCGTCCTCGATCCCCAGGCATTTCGCTCCCTGATCAATGAGGCGGTTGCCGCGGATGCGGCCGAGAAGGCGCGCAAACTGCAACAGGTCGAGGCGGTCGCTAAAAAAGAGCCTGCCGCCAACGAGCCGGCGCCGAAGCAGGCTGCGCCGAAAAAGGCGCCGGTTGCTGCGCCCGCGCGTCCGCAGGCCGTTGCGGCCAGGGCGGCTGTCGATAGCGAGCCGGCTCGCGCTGCCGCTCCGGCGCTGGTGCTCGAGGAGCCGCACGACCAGGCCAAGGCGGAGGTCGAGCCATCCGCTCCGGAGCCGGTTGCGACGGATGGTACCCATGCGCTGACCTGGAGCCCGGCTCAGCAGGTGGAGCTGATCAAGCATTGCTGCGGTTCCCTGCCGGACCTGGATTTGAGTCTCGAGTCCGGGCGGCGGCGTCTGACGATCAATCTCGAGGGGCGGTTGCTGGTGCCGGTGCAGGACGCGGTCAAACAGGCGTGCGCTAACCAGCAGCCGGTGCAGATCTGCGGCGTTCCCGGTGCGCTGATCTATTTCCCGGCGCAGGACAGCTTTAGTTACGATCTGGACCCGGAGCTGCTGTTGCAGATGTCGGGTACCCGCTTTGCATTTGGCGAGCTGTCGTTGATGCCGCGTCCCGACCTGGAGCAGCCGCAGTCGCCGATGGTGCCGCGGGATGAGCTGGTGTGGATGCTGGCCTTGATGACGACGCAGGGGCGGGTGCCCGAGGGGGTGTCGGTCGACAAGCCGCTGCAGTTGGGTGCGATGCCCGATTTCACCCGCCTGCTGGCGATGCCGCATGGCAAAAGTATCGCCACCCTGTGGATGGCGGCGCCGCAAAGTGCCCTGGGTATTGTGCGGACATTGGGGATCGCGCAGCGGTTTGTATTTTCGTTTCTGGTTGCGGCCGATGCGACCGGGCTTTTCGAGCGTAAATAAGGAGTAGACGCATGAGTGCAGGGGCCAGTGTAGCTGAGCAGACGCGTACTGAAACGCTGTTCTTTCAGGTGACTCCGGCAGGCGCCTTTTATGCGACCTTGGGCCAGGAGCCCGATAACATGCGTGCCTTGCTGTTACAGTTGCTCAGCGCCGATACGCCCGTGCCTTACGTTCCCTCGCTGATGGCGCGGCTGACCGGCCTGACGGATGAGGATGCGAAGAGCCTGCTGGATAAGATGCAGGCGCGTTCGCTGATCGAGCTGGTTACGGCGCCCTATCCGGTGGTGACGGGGTCGCTCGAACGTATCCTGCCCGACCTGATCGCGCCGCTGGGCGAAGGGAAGGTGCTGCTCTCCGACGAGCAGGGGTTCGCGTTGGCCCAGTGCGGTTTCTCCAACGAGGATTCCGAGGCGCTGGCGGGGATGGCGGCCGACCTGATGGCATTGGGCGAGCGCCACAAGGCCTTGGTCGACAACAGGCTCCAGCTTTACGGATGCTCCTGGGCGCTGGTCAACTCGGTGGGCCAGAGCGAGCTTGGTTTTTGGATTATTTGTGTCGGCAGGGAGAAGTTCCTGCTGATTATTGAAGGCATGCCGTATCTGAATCGGCAGCCGTTTGTGGACCTGACTTCGGCATTGATCCGGCGCTATCTGGATCACTGAGACTTTCAGCGTAAAAGGAGATGTGCATGCGCGCGGAAATGTTGACTTCAATTTTGCGTGATCTGAATAGTACCTCGACGGAAATCGAGGCGAGTGCCGTTATTTCCACCGATGGCCTGGTCATCGACTCGCTTTTGCCGGCCGGCATGGATGAGGATCGTGTGGGCGCCATGAGCGCGGCCATCCTGTCCCTGGGCGACCGCACCGCGCGCGAATTGGCGCGGGGCGACCTGGAGCAGGTGCTGGTGAAAGGGGCGGAGGGGTATATCCTGCTCACCCACGCGAACCAGGACTCCGTCCTCACGGTGGTGGCGAAACCCAATGCGCGTCTGGGCTTGATCTTCCTCGACGTCAAGCGGGCCGCCGAGGCGATCGGCAAGGTACTCTAACCGTAGTCGATGGTTGTGTGAGAGCGAGACTCGGTTGCAGAAGGAGTAAGCCATGTCTGATCAGGATACTGGTGCGGAACGAGAAGTGACACTTCACTATTACGATGGCAGTGAGCGCAAGGCGCTCATCGTTGATACGGAAGTTCCTTATCCGGATGGAAAACTGATCGTTTCCAGGACTGACCCCCAGGGGTTTATTACCCATGCGAACCAGGCGTTCGTGGATATGTCGGGTTACTCCCGCGAGGAACTGATCGGTGCCAACCACAACATCCTGCGCCACCCCGATATGCCGGCGGTGGCGTTCAAGGGGCTGTGGGATACGGTGCAGAGCGGCCAGAAGTGGCAGGGCTTCGTCAAGAATCTACGCAAAGACGGTAAGTATTACTGGGTGAAAGCCACGGTGATCCCCAATATCCGTCAGGGCAAGCTGGTTGGCTATACGTCGGTACGGCGCAAGCCCTCGCGTAGCAAGATTCTCGAAAGCGAAGCGCTATACGCCACGTTGAAGTAGGGAGTAGCTTATGCCGCATAACTTTACAGTGAGTCCAGACTTCGCGCCGGACCATATGTCGGGGTGGTTTTACTTCAACACCTGGCTGCAGCGTAAACTGGGCGTCGATATCCATCTGGAGCTGTACGACACCTTCGAACAGCAACGCATGGATATCCGGGCCGGCAAGGTCGATATGATCTACGCCAACCCCTACGACGCCTCGATGCTGGTGCGCGAGCTGGGGTTCAAGGCCGTGGTCAGGCCGGTCAGTAAGCGCGACGAAGCGGTTATCGTCGTGGCGGCAGACAGTCCCATCGCCACGGTTGAGGATCTGGGGGCGGGCACGCGGGTGGCGACCACGGCCGATCCCGATGTGGACACCATCGGCATGATCATGCTGGAGCCGGCGGACCTCGATGCCGCAAGCGTTCAGAAGCATGTTTATAACTCGCATGTGTTGATCGCCAAGTCGCTGCTGAACGGTGAGACCGACGTCGGTTTCGTCCTGAAGCAGAGCTATGATGAGCTGTCCGACCTCATTCGCGGTCGTCTGCGGGTGTTGGTGGCCAGTCAGATCAGCGTAGTGCATCATGCATTGCTGGTCGGTCCGGCGATGATGGATAGGTTCGATGAGTTGCGGGATCTGCTGGTCGCCATGCCCAAGGATGAGAAGGGTGTCGGTGTGCTGGAGAGCATGGAGATCCGCGGCTGGGAGCCGATGAGCGAAGAGCAGACGGAGTTCATGATCGACCTGATCGATACACTGATCGATTGATAGCAACGGTCTCTCTGACCTGAAACAGGGCGCGTCGTGTATACTACGCGCCCGTTTTTATGGCGTGTGTTTAGATAAAATGGATGCTTTAGACGAAATTCGTGAGTTTCTCGGTTGTCCGACGCCGCAGGGCTGGATCGATCGGGCGGCGGCGCCGGAATCGCTGCCGGTACTGCTGATCGATCATGCCCACTGTGAGAAAAAAGCGGCCTCGACGGCGATGACGCTGATGTTCCGTTATGTCGATCGCAGCGATCTGCTCAATAAGATGTCACGCCTGGCGCGCGAGGAGCTGATCCATTTCGAGCAGTGTCTGGCGTTGATGGAGGCGCGGGGCATCGAGTATTGCCATATGTCACCGGCACGTTATGCCGCGGGGCTGCGCGCCGAGGTCAGAACCAGTGAGCCGGGACGGCTGATCGATGTGCTGATCGTCGGTGCGTTTATCGAAGCGCGCTCCTGCGAGCGGTTCGCGGCGTTGGCGCCCTATCTCGACGACGAGCTGGCGACCTTCTACCGTTCGCTGCTGAAGTCCGAGGGGCGTCACTACCAGGATTACCTGACTCTGGCGCAGGCTTATGCCGGCGAGCCGATCGCGTCGCGGGTCGAGCATTTTCGGCGGTTGGAACAGCGCTTGGTGGAGGAGGGGGACGAGAGCTTCCGCTTCCACAGCGGTGTGCCGGTGCATTAAACGGGCGCTTGCTCCCTCCGCTCCCCGGTGTCGGGCGAGAAACTGATCAGTTTGCGCCCGCTATCGTCTATTTCCAGATACCAGCCCGTGTTCGACCAGTCCCCCAACACGATACGCTCGCCGATCCCTGCCAGGCGATGAATGGCGGGTCTGTGGGTGTGGCCGTGGATCAGCCGCGCTACCCCTGCCGCCTGCATGCTGGCCCTGACGGCTGCAGCATTGACATCCATGATCGCCATGCTTTTTTTTCCGCCCTCCATGCTGCTCTGTTCGCGTAGCTGGCGGGCGATGGCGAGGCGTTCAGCGACCGGTTTGGCTAAAAACTGCCGCTGCCAGTCGGGGTTGCGGACCAGGCTGCGAAACTGCTGGTAGGCGAGATCGTCGGTGCACAGCTGATCGCCATGCAGCAGCAGTGCCGGGCCGCAGGGGGTATCGATCCTCTGTGTCGATGCCAGCGCTCGCGCCCCGATCTGTTGCAGAAAGCGGTCGCCGACCAGGAAATCCCGATTCCCGTGCTGGAAAAACAGCTGTGTGCCTTGGTTGGAGAGTTCACGCAGTCCGGCGGTGATCGCCTCCAGTCCGGGCAGGGGGCTGTCGTCCCCGATCCAGAACTCGAAGATATCGCCGAGCAGGTAGAGCGCGTCCGCTCCGGGGGCGAGGTGTTCCAGGAAATACAGAAACGCCCGGCTGATCTCCGGGCGTTCCGGTTGCAGGTGCAGGTCGGCAACGAACAGCTGGCGCATGGATCAGGCGTCGGCTTCGCCAGCGTCGCTAACTTCCGCCGATTCGATGATGACGTCCTCCACCGGTACATCCTGGTGGCCTGCACGCATGGTGGTACGAACCCCCTTGATCTTGTTGACGACGTCCATGCCGTCAACGACCTTGCCGAACACCGCGTAGCCCCAGCCCTCGGTGGTTTTGGCGCTGTGGTCGAGGAACAGGTTGTCCGAGACGTTGATGAAAAATTGTGCAGATGCAGAGTGCGGATCCATGGTGCGGGCCATGGCGATGGTGCCGGCGGTGTTGGACAGGCCGTTGTCGGCTTCGTTCTGGATCGGCTCGCGGGTCTTCTTGTTGCTCATGCCTGGCTCGAAGCCGCCGCCCTGAATCATGAAGCCGTCGATAACGCGGTGAAAAATAACGCCGTCGTAAAAGCCATCGCGAACGTATTGTTCGAAATTGGCGGAGGTTTCCGGTGCTTTCTCGAAGTCCAGTTCAAGAATGATGTCGCCGAAATTGGTGTGCAGGGTAATCATCTGTATGAGTTCCGTCGCTTTTAATTATTCGGGGCTGAGTGGGGCACATTATACTCAAGTCGCATCCGCCTGCATCTGTTGGATAGCGTCCTGTGTGCCTCTGCGGCAGTGCGTTGGATCTGGAACTGCGGTTATAATGCCCGGCTCAGGTTCCAGCTGGCGCAACAGATTTGCCCGGCTGTGCATTCAGTTTCGATAAGACGCGGATATGACCAAGAACGACAGCATCAAGCCGAACAACTTTATTCATCAGATTATCGACGAAGATCTGCGCCAGGGACTCAACGGTGGGCAGGTGATCACCCGTTTCCCGCCTGAACCGAACGGGTATCTGCATATCGGTCATGCCAAATCGATCTGTCTCAACTTCGGTACGGCGTTGAAGTATGGCGGCGAGTGCAATCTGCGCTTCGACGATACCAACCCGGAGAAAGAGAGCCAGGAGTATATCGACTCCATCATTTCCGATGTCCGCTGGCTGGGTTTCGAGTGGGCCGGCGAGGTGCGCTACAGCTCTGATTACTTCGACCAGTTGCACGAGTGGGCGATCTACCTGATCGAACAGGGCAAGGCCTACGTCGACAGTCTGAGCGCGCACGAGATGCGCGAGTATCGCGGCTCACTGACCGAGCCGGGTAAGAATAGCCCCTACCGCGATCGCAGCGTCGAGGAGAACCTCGAGCTGTTCCAGCGCATGAAAGAGGGCAAGTTCGCCGAAGGCGAGTGCGCCTTGCGGGCCAAGATCGATATGGCCTCGCCCAACATCAATATGCGCGATCCGGTGATCTACCGCATCCGCCATGCGCATCACCACCAGAGCGGCGACAAGTGGTGCATCTACCCCTCCTACGACTTTACCCACGGGCAGTCGGATGCGCTCGAAGGGGTTACCCACTCTATCTGTACGCTGGAGTTCGAGGATCATCGTCCGCTGTATGAATGGTTTATCGCTAACCTGCCGGTGCCGGCCCAGCCCAAACAGTATGAGTTCGCACGGCTGAACCTGAACTACACGGTCACCAGCAAGCGCAAGCTGAAGTTTCTGGTCGATGAGGGGGCGGTAAACGGTTGGAACGATCCGCGCATGCCGACCATCTCCGGCCTGCGTCGGCGCGGCTATACGCCGGCATCGATCCGCAACTTCTGCGACATGATCGGCGTGACCCGCTCCAACGGGGTGGTCGACATGGGGATGCTGGAAGCGGCGATCCGTGAGGATCTCGATAGCAACGCACCGCGCGCGATGTGCGTCATCGATCCGCTGAAGCTGACGATCACCAATATGCCCGAGGGTGAGGTGGAGTGGTTCGAGCTGCCCGCCCATCCCAAGGATGAAGCGATGGGTGTGCGCAAGGTGCCGTTCACCCGGAACTTGTTGATCGAGCGCGAAGATTTCGCCGAAGTGCCGCCGAAAAAATGGAAGCGCCTGGCACCGGGCGAAGCGGTTCGCCTGCGGGGCGGCTATGTGGTCCGCTGCGAGGAGGTGATCCGCGACGCCCAGGGCGAGATCGTGGAGTTGCAGGCCAGTTTCGATCCGGCCACCAAGGGTGCCAACCCGACCGACTACAAGCCCAATGGCGTGATCCACTGGGTATCGGCTGAGCAGTCCGTCGCCTGTGAGGTGCGTGCCTACGATCGCCTGTTTACCGAAGCGAACCCGGATGGCGACAAGGAGCGCGATTTCCACCAGTTCATCAACCCCGAGTCGTTGACACTGTTTCCGCACGCACGGGCGGAAATCGGCCTCAAGCACGCGGCGGTGGAGAGTCGGTATCAGTTCGAGCGCCAGGGCTATTTCTGCGTCGATCCGGACTCCACGGAAGAGCAGCTGGTGTTCAACAAGACGGTAGGTCTGCGTGACTCCTGGGCGAAGATCCAGAGCAAGTAAGCCGCGCCTTCGGGGGGTAGCGTTGGTAGCGCTACTCGCCGGGATGCTTGCCGCCTGTACGCCGCAGGCGGATGTCGGGCAGCCGCTGGCGGTGTCAGCCGTGAGTGTCGGCGGCTCGTTGCGGGAAC
>QKGH01000011.1 GCA_003250495.1 Marinobacterium sp. | reverse complement strand
TCGTCATGCACAGCCTGTTCGAGGAGGAGTGCACCCGCGACCACCTGCAGCTGCACGCCTTCCTGTACGAGCAGGAGCTGGGGCATGCCGAAGCGGACAGCGGCTACTTCGCACTGCCGGAGCAGTTCCGCACCGCCGAGGAGCGCTACCTGGAGACGCTGCGGCAGATGAAAGAGCGGCTGCAGATTCCGGTGATTGCCAGCCTCAACGGCGTGACCCGGCGCGGCTGGGCCGAGCATGCGCGCCAGCTGGCCGAGGCCGGCGCCGACGCGCTGGAGCTGAACGTCTACTACATCGCCGCCAGCATCGACGAGTCGGCGCAGGACGTGGAGCAGCGCTATATCGATATCCTGCGCTCGGTGCGCGGCGCGGTACCCGAGCTGCCGCTGGCGGTGAAGCTGTCGTCGCAGTTCTCCAGTCCGGTCCACTTCGTTAACCAGTTGAAGCAGGCCGGGGCCAACGCGGTGGTGCTGTTCAACCGCTTTTTCCAGCCCGGCATCGATCTGGAAAGCCGGCGCATCCAGCAGCAGCTGGAGCTGTCGAGTTCGCAGGAGCTGGCCGAACGGCTGCGCTGGATCGCCATCATCCGCTCCCAACTGGCGCTCGATATCGCCGTCACCGGCGGCGTGCATACGGCCGAGGATGTGCTGAAGGCACAGATGGCGGGGGCCGATATCGCGCAGATGGCCAGCGTGCTGATGCAGCGCGGGGCCGGTGTGATCGGCGAGATGGAACAGGCGCTGCTGGCGTGGATGGACGCGCACGAGTACGACTCGCTGCTGCAACTGAAGAGCAGCGTCTCCTACGCCAACGCCGCCGATCCCAGCGCCTACGAGCGCGCCAACTATGTCGAGGTGATCGACAGCTGGCGACGCTAGGATCGACGGCGTCGGTGTCAGGCTGGATGTTCCAGCCCGGCGCCGGGGCAGTGCATGGCCTGCGCGATCAGTCGAAAATCCTCTGCCTCGATCGGAAACAGGCCGAAGCGCAGCGGATATCCCCAGTGGGTTTTGCCGCGGCTCCAGGCCAGGCGCTCCAGTAGCGGTCGAATCGGTGCGGGGCGGGCGTCGAACCAGCGTACGTCGCGGCGGAACGGGATAAAACCTCCCAGCTCCACGGAGTAGACCGGTGCGTCCAGGACCGCGCCGATGGCGGTGAAGCTCTGCAGCTTGCCGTTGTCGCCGAGCCGGACGCCGGGGGAGTAGTAGATCACGCCATCGCCCGGGCGCAGGCGTTGCAGCGGCGCCCGTTTGCCATGACAGACCTGCATGAAGCCCTGCTCACGCCCGCGCGCGACATGTTCGGCACAGGCCACCGCGATCCAGTAACGCTTCATCGCTGGGCGCGGTGGTAGATGCGCAGGCGGTGGCCGTCCGGGTCCCGGGCGGTAAAGGTGTAGCCGAACTCCAGCCGGCTGGGGCGCTGCTCGATCTCCACACCCGTCGCCGACAACCGGCGATACAGGGTGTCGACCGCGGCGGCGTCCGGCACCGCGAGGGCCAGTTCGCAACACCCCGGCAGGCCGCCGGCGGCGGGTTGCACTGCCTGCTTCGACCAGAGCGCGATCTTGGCGCCCGTCGGCCGGATGAACAGCGTGAAATGGGATGTCGATTCGACCGCTTCCTGCGCCAGCAGGCGCGCATAGAACTCGGTACTGGCGGTTATGTCGTCGACGTATAGAACGATCATCGTTGAGTCGATCATCTGTTGCTCCTGGTTGGTTAGCGTCAATGCTGCAACCGGGAGCTTAGGTCGACCC
>QKGH01000129.1 GCA_003250495.1 Marinobacterium sp. | reverse complement strand
CTGTCAGTTTCTCTAACGCTTCCGACGACGTCATCATGGCCATCGAACTCTGGCTGGCACTGCTCGGTGCTGCAATTTTGATCAGTTTATCGCCCGGTGCTGGTGCAGCCACGGCGATGAGTTATGGACTCAGCCACGGCGTACGCGGCGCCGCGCCCGCCGTCGCCGGCCTGATCGGCGGTTACGCCACCCAGTTGTTGATCGTGACCATCGGCCTGGGAGGACTGGTCGCCACCTCCCCGCTGCTGTTCAACGCCATCAAATGGGTCGGCGCCGCCTACCTGATCTGGCTCGGTATCGGCCTGTGGCGCAACCATAGCGCACTTAAACTGCAGCGTACCGACGCTGCCACGCCGCTGCAGCGCTTCATCCGCGCCTGGTTCATCAACATCACCAACCCCAAGGGGATGGTGTTTCTGGTGGCCCTGGTGCCCCAGTTTCTCGACGCGTCGCAACCGCAGACACCGCAGCTGCTGGTGATCTCGGCGACGCTGCTGGCGGTGGACTGGAGCGTGATGACCGGCTACAGCCTGCTGGCGTCGCAGTTGCGCCGGCACATGCAGAGCCCGCGCGGCATCCTGTGGCAAAACCGCCTCTCCGGCAGCGCATTGATCGCGGCAGGTATGGTACTCTCCGGAGCGACACTCTAAACCGCACGCAAGCGGGTAACACGAGTCGAGCGGATAACACGAGTCGAGAAAGGAGCCTCAGACATGATGCCGCAGCGCCGAGCCCAGCTTCTGCCCCCCGCTGGCCGCCCAGATTCCCTGCTCGGAGCCTTGGGTCTGGTGCTGTTGCTGAGCGTCGGCGCCACCTCCTGCTCGGTCACCCCCACGTCCCCGACCGTCGCCGAGGATCCCTGCCTCAGTGCCCTGGGCCAGAGCTCGGCGGCCTGTGCCGATCCCCAACGCGCCGGCCCGCTGCAGATCCGCGATCTGCCGATCGACGATAGCACCCTGTATAGCCGCCTGGCCGAAATCAAACTCTGGCTGGCGGCGGAAAAGGCCAGACTCAGGGGAGAACCGGTGCCGGAAGCGGCAAACGCCGAGCTGATCCCCGCCGCCCCCGAGCCGCTGACCCGCTTGAGCAGCCCCGAAGAGACGCTGGCGGCGGCCATCTCCCTGGCCGATCGCGGCCAGAATAACGAGGCGCTCGGTCTGATCCAGGCGTACCGTGGCCTGAATCCCGGCGACCTTTCCGCCGCCCTGGTGGAAAGCCGGATCCTGTTCCAGCAGGGACAACCCCGACAGGCCGAAACCCTGCTGCGCCAGCTGTTGCTCGAATACCCTCACACCGCCGAGCTCTACAACAACCTGGCGGTCATTCAGGCGGCGCAGGGCAACCTGGGGGGGGCAATCCAAACCCTGCAGCAGGCATTCGCCACCGACCCGAGCTTTGCCCGCATCCAGCAGAACCTGAAGGCGCTGTACTCCGCCTCCGCCAGCCAGGCCCTGTTGCAGGAGCGCCAACCGGCACGTCCGCAACTCGATATGATCGACCTGATCCCCCAGCGCTGAACAAGCAGCGCGCCCCCGCCAGCGGGCCCGGCGCCCCTGGCTAGGAGCACATTTTGAACCAAAAAAGTGCACATTGCGCACCGTTATAGCCCAATAGTTATCCCCATCCCCTCGTCCCGGCAGGGTTGCAGAGTCACGCCGGTCGGGGGCTGACGGCAGTACGGCATGCTTAATGCAGTACACTTAGTAACCAGCACCATTTCAGGTGTCGCAATTAAACTGAAAGGAGATTGTCAAACAACT
>QKGH01000052.1 GCA_003250495.1 Marinobacterium sp. | reverse complement strand
CGCGTCTGCTCCAGCGCCTCGACGCCGCTGTCGACCAGTCGCGTCGCGGCAGCGGTGGAGCTGCTGCTACGCGAGGCGTTGGCGGCGACCTCGTGGAAGGAGGCGGTCAGTTGCTCCATTTGGGCCGCGGCGCTCTCGGTCTGCTGCTGTTGGGCGCTGACGATCCGCTCCAGGGTATGGGCACTGCCGACCGCTTCCGTCTGTAGCTGCTGCAGGCGGCCGGATTCGGTCCGGACCTGTTCGCGCAGCCGCAGGAAATAGCTGTGCAACTGCTGCAGCGAGTGTTTCAGGCTCAATACCTCGGCGAAACGGCTGTGCAATCCGAAGCGGTCCTGCAGGTCGCCCTGGGCGAGTTTGTCGATGTGGCCACTGCTGATCGAGAGGATCTGGGCCAGCCGGTTCTGCAGCAGCGTGATGCCGATCACGGTAATAACAATCAGCAGGATGCAACTGCCGGTAACCCAGAACACCAGCTCCAGTAGCCGCTGGTAACGGTGGTTCAGGACCTCCTCGACGCTGGCCAGGGTTTGCTCCAGGTGATCCAGTGCGGCGACGGCGTTGCGGCGGCTGTCGAGCTTCTGACGGGAGAGGCGGGTGGCGTTTTCCAGCTCCTTCGGATAGCGTGTCAGCAGCGATAGCAACTGCGCGTTCAGCTCTTCGGCACGGTCGGTCTGCACTTCGCCGCTGCCGCTATCCCAACCCATCAACGCCGCCATCTCATCCTGCTGCTGATCCGCGGCACTCAGCAGACCCAGTTTGGGCAGGGCTTGCAGCGCGTGCACGGAATCCTGTGCCTCCTGTAGATAGAGTCGCAGCGTTGCCGCGCTGCCCGGGTCGAGGGTGGTGAAGTAGCTGGCCCGGGTCAGGCTCAACTTATGTAAGCTGCCCAGTGCGAGTGTCAGCTGTTGCAGGTAGGCGAGACGGTCGGCGGCGGGGGCGGCGTCGGCAGCGGCAACATAATCACGCAGCGAGAGCAGCGTATCGGACTGTTCGCGCTCATTGTTGATCAGCAGGGCCTGGGGATCGGCCAGTTTGCCCGCCTCGCGCAGTTCATACAGGATCTCGTCCCGCAGTTGCGCCAGGCGTTGCTGGGCCTGTTGCCGGATCGCCGCGGGCATCCAGGTATTGCGCTCGGTGCGCTGACGGATGGTGTCCAGGTTGTGCTCCAGCTCGGTCAACAGCGTGGCATCGCCGCTATCGAGGTAGGCGTTGACCGGTTGTTTGACCTGGCGCTCGATCTCCTTGCGATAGTCGGCGTAACTGAGGGTTTGCTGAAAAGCGGTATCGATCTGGCGCAGGGCCCAGGTCAGCGCCGCAGACATCAGCAGGACGATCAATATCAGTGCCGCCGAGGTACCGCGGGCGAGGGAGGAGATTTTCATCGGGTCGGGGCCTTATGATTACAGCTCGGCACAGTGTATGAACGTAGTGTGACGGATCGATGACGAATTTGCGCCGGCCGGCGGGCTGCGAAGCGGGCCGAGCGCGGCGGACAGGGAAAAATAGCATCTAAATCGCATCAGATCGGTGTGGCGTGACTCGGCGCCGGAGTTGCGTGGACAGTCGGGGCGCTATCCGCTAGAATATGTCCGGTTTTGTCCGCACTCTTTCGATATTTCACCGCGGATAGTCAGCAGCCTAATTTTTGAGCATGTTTAATGAGCGAGGTAAGCCACCGGTTTCACCTCGCTTTTTTGCTCGCATAAAGCACGGGCGGACGACGGTGGGCGAAAGGGTCGTAGACCGGTTTTAACGATTACAAGCAT
>QKGH01000459.1 GCA_003250495.1 Marinobacterium sp. | reverse complement strand
GGAAACGGCACTGGCCAGGGTGGTGGCGGTCTTCGGTGCGGCACAGCCGCACAGCGCTTATCTGTTCGCCAACAAGCGGGCCAACCGCATGAAAGTGCTGGTTCACGATGGTTTCGGTGTCTGGCTGGCCTCACGCCGGCTGAATCAGGGCCGCTTTGTCTGGCCGGGCAACTGGCAGGGCACGCAGCTGGAGCTCAATGCCGAGCAGTTCCAGGCGCTGGTGGTCGGACTACCCTGGCAGCGGGTCGGTGCCGGAGCCGAAATCCGGATTTTATAGTGAGCCCTGTGGTGGTGCCTGCTGCGCAATTGACCGAATGACCTATCGTCGATGGCGGTCAAGGCAGGCACACTCGGCGCCATGACTTCTGCCTGCTTCGACCATCTGACTCCCGAGCAACTGCGCGAACTGGCGGCGCAGTTGACGCAGCAGGTCCATTACTACAAAACCCGCAACGAGCAGCTGGCTCACGAGATCGCCGTCCTCAAGCGTCACAAATTTGCCCGGCGCAGCGAGCAGCTCGGCCCCGAGCAGATCGGCCTGCTGGATGATCTACTGGATACCGATATCGCGGCCATCGAGGCCGAACTCGAGGAGCTGGCTCCTGCTCCGGCTCCCGCCGCAGCCGAGCCACGCCGGCAGCCCAGGCGCGAGCCCTTGCCGGCGCAGTTTCCCCGCACGCTGATCCATCACGAGCCGGACAACACGCAGTGCGCCTGCGGCTGCCAGCTCAAGCGCATCGGCGAGGATGTCAGCGAAAAGCTCGATTACACCCCGGGCGTCTTCACGGTGGAGCGGCATATCCGCGGCAAGTGGGTCTGCGAGCGGTGCGAAACCCTGACCCAGGCGCCGGTTCCAGCCCAGGTGATCGACAAGGGCATCCCGACCGCCGGGCTGCTGGCCCAGGTCATGGTGGCCAAGTTCGCCGATCATCTGCCCCTGTACCGCCAGGAAAGGATCTTCGCCCGGGCCGGTCTGGCCATCCCGCGCTCGACCCTGGCGCAGTGGGTCGGCCGTTGCGGCGTACAGCTGCAACCGCTGGTCGATGCGCTGCGGGACATCGTCCTGGCGCAGAACGTCGTCCATGCCGACGAGACCCCGGTGCAGATGCTGGCTCCGGGGATGAAGAAGACCCAGCGCGCCTATGTCTGGGCCTACGTTCCCAGCCCCTTCGCCGAGCTGCGTGCGGCGGTCTACGATTTCAGCCCCAGCCGTGCCGGAGAGCATGCCCGCGCCTTCCTGGGCGACTGGAAAGGTCAACTGGTCTGCGACGACTTCGCCGGCTACAAGGCCTGCTTCGAGCAGGGCGTGACCGAAGTCGGCTGCATGGCCCATGCCCGGCGCAAGTTCTACGATCTGCATGTCGCCAACCAGAGCCAACTGGCCGAACAGGCCCTGTGCCACATCGGTCAGCTGTACGACATCGAGCGCGAGGTGCGTGACCGGGTACCGGATGAGCGACAGCGAATCCGCCAGGAAAAAGCCAGACCCATCGCCGATGCCCTGCACCGCTGGATGCTCGCCCAGCGCCAGTTGGTGCACGAAGGCACGGCCATCGCCAAGGCGCTCGACTACAGCCTCAAACGCTGGGCGGCCCTGGTGCGCTATCTCGATGACGGCATGCTCGCCATCGACAACAACTGGTGCGAAAACCAGATCCGCCCGTGGGCCATCGGCCGCTCGAACTGGCTGTTTGCCGGCTCGCTGCGCAGCGGCAAACGTGCGGCTGCGCTCATGACGCTGATCCAGTCGGCGCGCCTGAACGGGCATGATCCGT
>QKGH01000087.1 GCA_003250495.1 Marinobacterium sp. | reverse complement strand
GCCCCCACATGAAAAATCGCCCTGTCACCTCATTGCAACCGGAGATATCTGACACACTGATTATTAAGAATCAAGCGGTTGCCAAAATTTGACCAAGATCAAAAAACACCTCTGGCGCACAACCGGCGTAAGCGATCTCTCACACGCTATCGGGGCGTATGCCGGACTCAAAACCAATGGCGGCTGCCAACGCTGATATAGCTGCGGGTGCCAACCGGGACGTCGACGTGCACGCCCACCCCGACGCGGCTGCTGGATGAGGAACAACTGCCCAGGGTAAGGCTTAAGAGCAGCATCAGTGTAGTCATCCTGATAACATTAAGCATCATCTCCTCCCGATTACCTGGGCAGTTTCTGCAGCACCAGGATGGCGCCCGACGGATCCGCGACCACAGCCATGGTGCCATCGCGCAGCTCGGGCGACACCGGCAGCAGCACCGAGCCACCCAGGGATTCGGCATGGGCTGCAGCCAGCGCGGGATCGTCGACGCCGAAATAGGTCAGCCAGCGGGGCTTGGCCCGATCCGACGGATTTGCCAGGATCCCGGCCCGATCGATGCCGTTCAGGGCCAGCAGCCTGTAGGTACCACCGCGCCGGGGAACGGTACGGACGTTATAGCCAACGACCGTACGATAGAAACCCGCCGCCGCCTCGGGATCGTCAGCCAGCAGCTCGGTCCAGACGATCCGGCCGGCGGCGGCCGCAGTGGTGCTGTCATCCGGATCGCCGATGGCGCTCCTGGCAAGGCCGATCACCGCCCCCTCCGGGTCCACGATGGCCGCAACCCGCCCCAGTCTGACATCGCGCGCACCGACCGCAACCCGGCCACCGGCCGCGGTCGCACGCCCAACCGCCTGATCCACGTCGGCGACCGACAGATACGGTAGCCAGCGCGACAACGGCTGGTCATCAGGGCGATGCGCAACCGGCACCAGGCCGGCAACGAAAACGTCGCCGGCGCGCGCCAGCGTATACTCCCTGCCTCCCTCGGCTTGTGCATGCTCAAAGCGCCAGCCGAACAACCCGCCGTAAAAGCGGCGCGCCGCAGCCAGATCCTCGGTGATCAGATCGTTCCACACCACCTTGCCGACCAGCGGCTCCGGAGAGAACGCCATACCACCGGTATCGGGGCTCTCGGTGGTGGTACAGCCCGCCGTCAGGGCGAGCAGCACGATAGCGGCCAGACCGGGGAAAAACCGGACACCATGCAGCCTGACTGGCAACGCCTTCATATCCACCTCCCTCGCAACGGCCGACACCGAAGTACAGCCATCAACTCCAACCTTCCTATGTTATAGCTTATTCAGGGGAAGCGTTTTGGCTATCGGAGGCAGGATAAATCGTTTTCCAGTCCTGCTTCATGTCGACCACCGTCCAGTTATCTTTCGCGGCTGCCGCCAGGGCCTGATCCAGTCGGCCCACGTGGGACTCGCGATCGTAAGCCCACTCACGCTCGGCGTCGGTGTGATGCACCAGCAGGCAGAACCGGGCACCCGGGCCTGCCGCTGTCCATTGCAACATCTGCAAATCACCGTCCGAATTGCCGAAGGCGGCGATCGGCCGGTGGCCGATATACTGATTGATGGCTACCGGCTTGCCCTCCTTGTCATTGAGGAAATTCATCTCGGGCAGGCGCACCAGCACCGGCCCGCTGTCGCGCATCTCGAACTCGGTCTTGATGCTGCTGCCGACCACTTGCTCGGGGGGCACGCCATAGATCTCTTCGGCGAACACCCGCAGAAATTCGATCCCGCCGCCCGATACGATGAAGGTCTT
>QKGH01000229.1 GCA_003250495.1 Marinobacterium sp. | reverse complement strand
CCTCAAAGTGTTTCCGGCAGGGTGGTCGCCAGCAGCGCACCCATCAGGCCCATCAGCGACAGCAGCAGGATGATGCCGCTGATGCCGAGCCAGGCCGCCAGTGTGCCGATTGTTCCCAGCGCCAGCAGCAGGATGCCGATCACCGTATTGCCGACGGCGACATAGTCGGTGCGCCGGTTGCCTTCGGCCAGGTTCACGACGTAGGTTTTGCGCCCGATGCGCACACCGTGATGGGCGATGCTGAGCACGAAGTAGGCCAGTGGCAGGGTCCAGAACAGTTCGAGTAGCGCGGGCGCGAAATGGCTGGCCAGATAGACCAGGATCCCCAGCGCGGCGGTGATCAGCGCCCCCCAGATCATCACGCGCCGGCTCGACAGATCGGCGAAACGGCCCCAGAACGGTCCCGATAGCAGCCCGGCACTGCCGCTGGCGAGGATGAACATGCCGAGCAGCCAGGCCGGCTCATGCAGCGTCCGCTGCGCCAAAACCACATAGTAGGGGGCGGTCAGCGCCGAGCACAGCAGCAGAGCGCGGGTGATCACGAAACGCCGGAACGGCCGGTCGCTGCGCAGCAGGTCCAGGCGCTGCAGTGCGGCCAGAAGACCGTTGCGCCCGCCCGGGCTCGGCTCCGGACGCTCGTCGACGGCGCTATAGATGGCGGCCGCCAGCAACCAGAGCAGCCCCGCCGCGGCCAGCAGCAGGCCGTAATGGAGCGGTTGCAGCGGCGAGGAGTTGAATAGCAGGAGCCAGGCGCCGATGATCAGCGTGATCGCGCCGGCGGCGCTGGCGGACCAACCGGACAGGCGCCCGCGCTGCCGTTTAGGAATCGTCTTGCCGACCACATCCTTGGAGGCGATCGAACAGAGCCCGCGGGCAAGGCTGAACAGCAGCAGGCACAGGATGATCCCCCAGCCCGCCGCGGCACCCTCGAACAGCCAGGCGATGGCGGCGATGGCGAAGATCGCCAGCGCTTGCAGTACGCTGCCGAGTATCCAGACCCGTTTGCGGATCGCCAGCCGGCGTACGTACCCGGCGATCAACAACTGCGGCATCATCGAACCCGATTCGCGGATCGGGACCAGTAGCCCGAGCAGGTAGAGCGGGGCCGCCACGCTCTCCAGTACCCAGGGCAGGATGATCTTGGGGTTGGAGATCGCATCCCCGAGCTGGGTCAGAAACTGGCTCAACAACAGGCGCAGGAAGTTACCGGGCAGCGCGCGCGCCGCCGTGTCGTCGAGCTCCGCGCCGACGCGGGTATCCTCCTCGTCGACCAGTTTCCGGTACAGCTTGTGGGCCAGCATCGTGGGTCTTGCCATCGGATATTTCCGTCGTCGTGAGGGCGAGATAGACTGGTCGGGTGGAGCTGCAGTCTCTCATAGAGCGGGACGACAATTAAAGGCGGAAGGAGCAGGGGTGGAACGAGAGAGTCAGGCACCGGTATTCCTGGTGGCTAACCACCGCTCCGGCCAGGGGCAGGCCGACAGGATAGTGCACGAGTTGACCGAGCTGTGCGCGCAGCAGCAGCGCGCGCTGACCTGTTACCTGGTCAGTAGCGGACGGCAGCTGGCCCCGGCGATCCGTCGCGCCGCATTGGCCGCACGTCGGGTCGACGGGCGGGTGGTGGTGGCCGGCGGCGATGGCAGTGTGCGCCTGGCGGCCCAGTACCTGAGCGGCAGCGGCGTGCCGCTGGCGATCATACCGGCGGGAACCTTCAATCTGTTCGCGCGTAACCTCGGTATTCCGCTGCACAGCACCCAGGCGGCGAAACTGGCGTTGCAGGGCAGTGCGCGGCCGGTGACCCTGGGCTCGGTAAACGGCCAGTTGTTCCTGAACAACGCCAGCTTCGGACTCTATTCGCGACTGATTCGCGCCCGCGAGCAGCACAGCCGGCGCTTCGGACGCCACCAGCTGGTGGCGATCGCGTCGACGCTGGCGACCCTGCTGAAGGGCTACCGGGCGATGGCGCTCGATCTGCAGGCCGATGGCGAGCGTACCCACCTGCGCAGCCCGATGGTGTTCGTCGGCATCAATACCCTGCAACTGCGGGGCTTGTCGCTGGCCTTCGCTCGCTGTCGCGAGCAGCACCAGATGGCCGTACTGGTGATGAAGCCGGTGGGCTGGCGCGACCTGCTGCGCCTGACGCTGAAGGGGTTGATGCGGCGGCTGGAGGATGAGCGCAGCTTGCGGCGCTACTGCGTCAGCCGGCTGGAGATCCATCCCGACCGGCGCCGGATCAGTGTCGTGCTCGATGGCGAGCGGATGCGGATGGGGACGCCGCTGGTATTCGAGCTGCGCCCCGATGCATTGCAACTGATCCAGCCGGAGCCGCACTGATGCGTATTCTGCACCTCTCCGACCCCCATTTCGGGGCCGAACGGCCGCAGGCCATCGCCAAGCTGCTGGCCTGTGTCCAGCGCTTGCGACCGCAACTGATCGTGCTGTCCGGCGATATCACCCAGCGGGCACGGCCCGAACAGTTCCGGGCCGCGGCCCGCTTCGTCGAACAGCTGCCGGCGGTGCCGGTACTGACCGTGCCGGGTAATCACGACATCTCGCTGTACAACCTGCCGCGGCGGCTGCTGTTGCCGTTCACACGTTACAGGAAGCTGTTTTATCCGCAGATCGAGCCGGAGGTCCGCTACGGCGATGTGGAGGTGATCGGTTTCAATTCGGCGCCGCGCTGGCGCCATATCGACGGCGAACTGGACCTGGACGCGGTGCGCCGGCGCCTCGAGGCGCTGCCGCCGCGACCGGCGTTACGGATCTGTGTGTTTCACCATCCGCTGGATTGCCGCCGCCATCAGGACCAGCACAACATCATTCACCGGGGCGCGGCGCTGGCGGCGCTGCTGAGCCAGCACCGTGTCGATCTGGTGCTCGGTGGTCATATCCACGATCCGATGATGCGCACCTCGGCCCACCGCTATCCCGATCTGGATTACGCGATGGTGCTGATGCTGGCGGGGACCTGCGTGTCGCGACGTACCCGGCTGGGAGCGCCGAACTCGTTCAATCTGGTCGAGTTGCAGGGAGAGGAGTTGCTGCTGCAGCGTTGGGACTGGGAGCTGGACCGGCCCGAATTCGAGCCGGTGCTAAGGACGGGGTTCAGGCGCGAGCTGGGACGCGGCTGGGTGCTCACGCATAAGTATCGATATTCTGACCCACAGAACTGGTTGGATCCACCGTAGGGGTGCTGGTCGCTACCGCGCTTTCCAGCAGCTGCATCGCCTGCGCGCCCTGGAACTGGGTCTGGTCGTTCATCATCTGGCCGATCTTGGCCATGTACTGCAGTTGGAAGGCGAGGAGGCCTGGCGAACTGCCGGCGGCTGAAGTATCCATGCAACGGACTCCGGTTACCTGTTACGTTGGCCTTATATTAAATCCAACGGATAGAGGACTCCAGTGTCTTGTGTCTGGACCGTGAGCGGGGTGCGGAATGGCGATGGGGGAGGTCACGCGCAATCGGGTAGCGCGCGACCCCCGGAGGATCAGGCGCGCAGCAACGCCTTGACCAGGCGCTCGGAGAGCTGGTCTTCGGTGAACTGCGGCTCGTTCGGCGGGTAGAGTGCGTTTTCGTCGAACTCGAACCCGTGGTCGCGGGCCAGTGCGAATAGCTCTTTCATTTTCTGGCAGGCTTTCAGCTCTTCAGCCAATGCGGCATCACCACGAGCCTTGTCAGAAAATCCCTTAATCTGTGCGACGGACATAATCGACCTTCCTCTTCTAATAGCTTGCAGTACGGAAAACGGGTTTCCGGAATAGTGGGAGAGCAAAAGTCGAACCAAAACGCCTACAACGGGTATGTCTATTGTTTGGTGCCGGCAGGTACCGGGCGGTGTGTAAAAAATATATTATTTTCAAAGTCTTATAATTTGTTTCGTAAGCGAAAGCGAGATCGTTGGCGGCGTCGCGGGCGACCGGCCGCTACCGGCTTGTCGGTAACTCGACAGTACAGCGGCGCGCAAAGGGGAGGTTTGGCTGTCGTAAACCCGACAGTGTCATTCGAGCGGAATGACGCGACGGAAGGTCAGGTTGATCCGGCCTTCGCGGATCGACGGATCGCGGGGGATGCTGTGAAACCAGTGGCGCTGGAACGCCGGGCGCATCACCAGCAGCGTGCCGCTGTCGATCGGCAGCTGGCCCTCCTCCTGGCTGTCTTTGTGCTGCCAGGCGAACGGGCGGCTCGCCCCCAGCGTCAGCGACGCGATCAGCGGCTGGTCGCCCAGCTCCTCCTCGTCGTCGCTGTGCCAGCCGACATAGTCGTTGCCATCGCGATACAGGTTGACCAGTACCGAGTTGAAACGGTAGTTCAGGTGGCTTTCGATCCGCTCGCGGATGGCGCTGAGCAGCGGGGTCCAGTCGCGGGTCTGCAGCAGGTTGTTGCTGTAGCTGTAGCGGATGCCGGGGTCGGCATGCCAGGTCTGCTGCCGCGGCAGTTCGAATACCCGGCCGTCGACGCAGTAGTGGTTATCGGGCCAGGCGTTCTGCTGCAGCAGTTGCTCGTAGAGGCGTTGGCTTTCCGCGGCGTCGTAAAACGCCCGGATCAGCTCCAGCTCGCACAGGGGCGAGACGGGGGGGAACAACGGTGGTCTGGTAGACTTTCTACGTGGCATGGCAGAGCCCTACTACAACACATCATCGATACAGCCGATTCCCACTCTGATACCCGCCGGCGCGGATCGCGGCGGCGGGCGGGTGGGATCAGAGTCCCAGTTTCCGGGCGACGAAATCGGCATCCTTGTCGCCGCGGCCGGACAGGTTGACCAGGATGCACTGGTCGCGATCCAGCGTCGGTGCGGTGCGCATCGCCCAGGCCACGGCGTGGGAGCTTTCCAGCGCCGGGATGATCCCCTCGACCCGCGACAGGTTCATGAACGCGTTCAGACACTCCTCGTCGGTAGCGCTTTCGTAACGCACGCGACCGATATCCTTCAGGTAGCAGTGCTGCGGGCCAACGCCTGGGTAGTCGAGCCCGGAGGCGATGGAATGCACGGGCATCGTCGTGCCGTCGTCCTGCTCCAGCACGTAGCACTTCATGCCATGCAGCGCACTGGATTTACCGAGGGTCATCGTCGCGGCGTGCTTGCCGCTATCCAGCCCCAGGCCGGCCGGTTCGACCCCGACCAGCGCCACGTCGTCATCTTCGAGGAAGGCGGTGAACATGCCGATGGCGTTGGAGCCGCCGCCGACACAGGCGGTAACGTAGTCCGGCAGGCGTCCTTCACGCTGCAGGAACTGTTCGCGCGCCTCGCGGCCGATGATGCTCTGGAAGTCGCGCACCATCTTCGGGAAGGGGTGCGGGCCGACCACCGAACCGATGGCGTAGATGAAGTTGTGCGGGTCTTTCAGGTACTCCTCGAAGGCGCTGTCGACGGCGTCCTTCAGCGTCGCGGTGCCGCGGGTGACCGAGACCAGCGTGCAACCGAGAATCTTCATCTTGGTGACGTTGGGCGCTTCCTTCTCGATATCGACCTGGCCCATATGGATCTCGCAGGGGATACCGACCAGGGCGCAGGCGGTGGCCAGGGCCACACCGTGCTGGCCGGCGCCGGTTTCGGCGATCACCTTGGTCTTGCCCATGTACTTGGCCAGCAGCGCCTCGCCGAGGCAGTGGTTGATCTTGTGGGCGCCGGTGTGGTTCAGGTCTTCGCGCTTCAGGAAGATGCGCGCACCGCCGAGCTTTTCGCTGAGGCGGCGGGCGTAGAAGATCGGGCTCGGGCGGCCGACATAGTCGCTGAACAGGTCTGCCAGCTCCTGCTGGAACTCGGGCTGCTGGCGGATCTCCTCGTAGGCGTGGTCGATCTCGTCCATCACCTGCTTCAGTTCGGGCGGAATTAACTGACCGCCATACTCGCCAAAATAACCTGCCGCATCGGGCATCTGTGAAAACGGGTGTTTGCTCATTGTTTCTCCATGCCTGACAGTGAACCTGGGTTCGATCCCGGGGCGGGGCTGCCGGCATCTGGTTGTCGTCATTCGGAGCAAAACTATAAAACGGCAGGAGGCGGAGCGCCAGTTAGCGAGGCTGACGGGGATCAGCTGCTGCGTTTCAGGGCGGCCTGTTGCGGCTGCCAGAGTGCCTCGATACAGGCGCGCAGCGCGGCGATGGCGGGTTCGTGTTCGCGCTGCTTCAGGGTGACGAAGTTCAGTTCCAGCGCGGGCAGCTCGCCCTGCCAGGTGCAGCCGTAGCCCTGGGCCTCGGCCAGCTCGGCGTCACTGAGCTTGACGATGGAGAGGCCGGCCTCGCTGCGGATCAGCGTCCGCACCGCATCCTCCACGTCGCACCAGACGATCTCCTTCGGGGCCTGTTCCAGCTCGGCGAACAGGGTTTCGAACAGCTGGTAAAACACGCAGCTGCGCGAGGTGTAAACCCAGGGCAGCCGGGCCAGCGCCGGCAGCGGCGCGTCGACGATCTGCTCGCGCCAGGCGGCGGGGCCGATCAGCCGCATCGGCACCTCCTGCAGGTGCAGCGCCACGGCATCGGCCGCGGAGCAGGGGCCGAACATGAAGCCGGCATCCAGCTTGTTCTGGCGCAGCTCCTGAACGACGGTAGAGGAGCTGCTGATCAGAAAGTGCGGGACCAGTTGCGGGTGGCGTTCGGTGCTGAGCCGGAACAGTTCGCCGATCTGCAGGTAGTCGAAGTCGGTATGGATACCGACCCGCAACTCGCCCACCACCGCGTTGCTGAGTTGCTGCGCCTGCTGCTTCAAGGCCTCCGCCGCACTGAGGGTGGTCCGGGCCTGGGCATAGAGCTGCGCGCCCGCCGCGGTCAGCAGCATCCCCCTTGGGGTGCGGGAAAACAGCTGTACGCCGAGCTCATCCTCCAGCGCCTTGATCTGCGCGCTGATCGCCGGCTGGCTGGTGAACAACGCTTCGGCGGCACGGGTCAG
>QKGH01000365.1 GCA_003250495.1 Marinobacterium sp. | reverse complement strand
GGTGGGAAAGCCCGCGCCGCCCATGCCGGCGATACCGCTGCGGCGGATCAGTTCGATCAGTTCGAGCGGCGCCAGCGTGGTGAAATCCTCCAGCCCCTGGTGCTCGATCCACTGCTCCTGGCCATCCGGCTCGATGACGATGCACTCGCCGCTCAACCCCGATGCATGGGGGATCGGGTAAGCGGCGATATCGCTGACGATACCGGAGGTCGGGGCGTGGATGGCGGCGCTGACGCGGCCGATCGGTTCGGCGATCAGCTGTCCTTTCAGTACCCGGTCGCCAACCTTGACCAGTGGGTCGGCGGGGGCGCCGATATGCTGCTGCATCGGCAGGATCAGCCGTGCCGGCAGCGGCGCCTTGCCGATCGGGGCGCGGGTCGACTGCTTCTTGTTCTCCGGCGGATGCACGCCGCCGTGAAAGGCAAACACTTTGGTCATCAGTGCGCCTCCGCCGTGGCGATGCCGCGACCGCGGTCGGTCGCGATCAACTGCAGGGGGCTCGGCGGTTCCGGCCACTTCCAGGTGTTCGGGGTGGTTTCGATCGGGATCATGTCGATACAGTCAACCGGGCAGGGCTCGACGCAGAGGTCGCAGCCGGTACATTCACTGCTGATCACCGTATGCATCTGCTTGGCGGCGCCGAGGATCGCATCCACCGGGCAGGCCTGCAGGCATTTGGTGCAGCCGATACACTCATCTTCGCGGATAAAGGCGACCTGGCGCGGTTTCTCCTCGCCATGTTCGGCGTCGAGCGGTACCGACTCCACGTCGAGTAGGTCCGCCAGCGCATCGATGGTGCTCTGGCCGCCGGGCGGGCAGCGGTTGATCGCCTCGCCCTGGGCGATCGCTTCGGCATAGGGGCGGCAACCGGGATAGCCGCACTGGCCGCACTGGGTCTGCGGCAGGATCGCATCGATCTGGTCGACGATCGGGTTACCCTCGACGCGGAACCGCACCGAGGCGTAGCCGAGCAGGATGCCAAATACAATGGCCAGCAGGGCCAGGACCAGGATGGCGGTCGTTATGGTACTCATCGATCGCTCCCGTTCAGAACCGTACCAGGCCGGTGAAGCCCATGAACGCCAGTGACATCAGCCCGGCCGTGACCATGCCGATGGCCGCGCCCTTGAACGGCAGCGGCACATCGGCCACCGCCACGCGCTCGCGGATGGCGGAGAACAGCACCAGCGCCAGCGAGAAGCCGACCGCGGCGCCAAAACCGTAGGCGATCGATTCGATAAAGCCGTTCTGGCGCTTGATGTTCAGCAGCGCAACGCCGAGCACCGCGCAGTTGGTGGTGATCAGCGGCAGGAAGATGCCGAGCAGCTTGTACAGCAGCGGACTGGTCTTGTGTACCACCATCTCGGTGAACTGGACCACGACGGCGATCACCAGGATGAAGGCGATGGTCTGCAGCCAGGTCAGGTCGAATGGCACCAGCAGCCAGGTGTAGACCAGGTAGCTACACACCGATGACAGCGTCAGCACGAAGGTGGTGGCCAGCGACATGCCCATCGCCGTCTCCAGCTTGTTGGAGACCCCCATGAACGGGCACAGGCCGAGAAACTGGACCAGTACGAAGTTGTTGACCAGCACGGTGCTGATCAGGATGAGCAGAAAGTCGGTCATAACGCCTGCCGCTGCCTTAGGCTCAGGGAGCCGAAATAGATAAGCCCCTCCGGGCGGATAGAGAGGGTAAAGAGTACCGGATTTTACCGAATTTGCCGGTACAGGAAAATTGAGTTTAGTCAGAGGCCCGGTGCCGGTGTGCCGGGCCGCCC
>QKGH01000089.1 GCA_003250495.1 Marinobacterium sp. | reverse complement strand
GCTACGGCTGGAACATCATGACGTCCGACCTGTTCGCTGCGCTGGGAATCAGTGCCGCCACCTTCATCGTCGACTACAGTTCCGCCAACACCCAGCAGTATGGCGGCAACAACTACGCCAAGGCCACCGGCTGGTTCAGCAACAGCTACACCCACATCGACGTGAGCGACGGTCTTGCCGGTTACTGGTCCTTCGCGGATACGGCGGATCGCTTAAGCACCTACGAGACCATCGTCTACCGGGCCAGCAACGTGCCTGAGCCGGCGGCCATCGTCCTGATGGGCCTGGGTCTGGTCGGGATGGGCCTCTCCAGAAAATCCAGCAAAGCCTGATCAGCGGCTGGGTTCGAGAGACGAAGCCCCGATGCCTATCGGGGCTTTTTTTATGCGCTCCCTCCCGCCGGAGGGATCCAACATCGCCGGAGCGCCCTGCGCGCAAATCACCGCCCGAACCAGGGCTCCCCGCTCGGCAGTGTACCGGTTGCCGTCCCGCTACGGCGGCAGCGGGCGGGGTGGGCGGACAGCTTATTCAACGGGCGGTAGACAGCGGCGATCGCCCCGTCAGCTGTCCGCCATTCCGCAGGCCACCGCAGGATCGCACGCAGCCCCGGCGGCGACAGGACCGGGTTGACGCCTTATTCGAGGGGCTCCGGTTTGTGCAGCGCGAATCCCTGCCCGTAGTCGACACCGATCTGCTTCAGCAGCTCGGCGATCTCACGGTTGTGCACGAATTCCGCGATAGTCTGCATGCCGTGCACCCGAGCCACCTCCATGATCGAGCGAACCACCGCCAGGTCGCGCTCGTCGGTGTGCAGGTTGCGCACGAACAGGGCATCGATCTTGAGAAAGTCCACCTCCAGCTTGCGCAGATAGGCGAAGGAGGAGAGACCGGCGCCGAAATCGTCGAGCGCAACCTGAGCACCCAGGGCGTGCATGGCCCGGATGAACTCCAAGGCCTTCTCCAGGCCGGAGACCGCCGCCGTCTCGGTGATCTCGAAACAGATGCGGCGCGGATCCACACCGCTGTCGCGCAGTTCCTGCGTGACGTAATCGGCCAGCTCCTGGTGAGAGAGGCTCAACCCCGACAGATTGATCGCGTAGGTGGTGTCGTGCGCCTCGGCGGCGGCGCCGCCAAGATACCGGCAGGCGTTCCTGATCACCCATCGGTCGATCTCCGGCATCAGGTTGAAGCGCTCGGCTGCGGGGATGAAGGTGCCCGGCATCAGGATATTGCCCTGCTCGTCGCACAGACGCACCAGGATCTCGGCATGCCCAGGCAACCCGTCGCGCAGCGGCACCACCCGCTGTTGGTAAAGCACGAAACGGTCGTCCCTGAGGGCGCGGGTGATCTCCTCCACGGAGAGGAACTGGGCGCGCTGGGAAAGGTAATAGTCGTCGCTGTCGCGATAGATCTCGACCCGGTTGCGCCCCCGGTCCTTGGCCGCATAACAAGCCTGGTCGGCGGCGATCAGCAGCTCGTCGATACCCCGCTGGGCATCACCGATCGTTACCAGACCCACCGAGGCGCCGAGCTGGAAGTGGTGCCCCTCGAAGGCGAAATGGTGGGCGTGTATGGCATCGATCAACTTGGCCGCCTGGCGTAACGCCGTCTCCTGACCGTGCTCGAGCAACAAACCGAACTCGTCACCGCCGAGACGCGCCAGAAATCCGTTGCGGATGGTGCGCTGCATGATCGCGGTGATCTCCTGCAGCAGCCGGTCGCCCGCGCTGTGGCCGCAGGTGTCGTTGACCAGCTTGAACTGATCCAGGTCGATATAGAGCAGGGTCCAGGCCT
>QKGH01000273.1 GCA_003250495.1 Marinobacterium sp. | reverse complement strand
AGATATGTTCCATATGACTGCGCAGGCAGGCCTGCATATCATAAAAATCCTTATCAGGTATTTTTAAACAGCGGATGGATGTTGTTCTTATTGAACTTCAGGACCGGATCCAGCTCCGTCATCTCGAACGAGATCTGGCAGTAACCGTTATCGGTGACCGGTTGCATCCAGTCGCAGAGAATCTCGAACACCCGCCGCGCGACCTCCTGCTTCAGCGCCATATCGCGGCCATGTCCGATCTTCAGGTTGAGGTTCAGGAAGGCAAACTCCTCGCGCCCGTCCGCGACACGGAAATCGTTGCAGCGGATGGCGCGGCTGCGCACTCCGCCGATCGGAAAGGCACCGGTCGATACGACATACTCATGCAGCGGCTTGAACAGGGACTGGAAATCCAGCTGGTCATGCAGGTTACCGGAGTATTCGACGATGAAATGGGGCATCTCAGCAATTCCTGTAATTATTTGTTGTTCCAGTCGCGCCGCACGATGGCCATAGGACTCCACGAGTGCTATGACAGCGAAACATAATTAATATATTAACTTTTGTCAACGTCACCGACATGGACAAGATATCGATGTCTGCAGATGTTGACTTAATTAAGATGTTAAGTAAACTGCAGAAATAAACCTTGCGTCCAAGATCGCTTTGGCACCTAACAGTAGTTAATAAGTTAATAACTAAGGAATGGCGACTGTCGTACGCCGCCCAGGCATTATCGGGCGGAGACCGCGGCAGCCCCCCTTGTCCCACAATAAAAGGTTACCCCTATCATGTTGACCGACGAGCAGATCCAGGCAGCCGCCCACCGGCTCTACCAGGCAGAGATCGAGCGCAAGCAGATTCCCGCACTCACGCTGCAACATCCCGATATGACCATGGACGACGCCTACGCCGTGCAGAAAGCCTGGGTCGACCGCAAGAGGGAGGCTGGCCGCTCGGTCATCGGTTACAAGGTTGGCCTGACCTCCCGCGCCATGCAGATGGCGGTCAACATCGACCAGCCGGACTATGGTGTACTGCTCAATGACATGCAGTTTGAAGACGGCGCCAACCTCAAGGCGTCCGACTTCCTCGATCCGCGTATCGAGATGGAACTGGCATTCATCCTGAAAAAGCCGCTGTTTGGCGAAAACGTCAGTATCTTCGATGTCTATAACGCCACCGATTACGTTATCCCCGCGCTGGAGCTGATCGCCGCGCGCTGCATGCGCACCGACCCGGAGAGCGGCTACACCCGCAAGGTCTACGACACTATCGCCGATAACGCCGCCAACGCCGGCATTATCCTCGGCGGACGGCCTATCAAACCCACCGAGATCGACCTGCGCTGGGCCGGTGCGGCGCTCTACCTGAATGGCCAGATCGAAGAAACCGGATTGGCGTCCGGCGTGCTCGGCCACCCGGCCAAGGGGATCTGCTGGGTATGCAAGCGCTTCGCCCCCCACGGCATCGGACTCGAGCCTGGACAGATCATCCTGGCCGGATCCTTCATTCGCCCGGTAGCGGTCAAAGCCGGCGACACCGTCCATGCCGACTTCGGGCCGCTCGGCGGGATCGGCCTGCGCTTCGAATAACACGTACCCGAGGAGTCTCTGATGGAGATGCCGAAAAACCGTTTTAAACAGCGCCTGGCCAGCGGCCGGACCCAGTACGGTCTCTGGCTCGGCCTGCCCGATAACAGTGCCGCCGAGATCGCCGCCGTGGCCGGTTTCGACTGGTTGCTGATCGACGGCGAACACGCGCCGTTCGACCTGCGTACCATCCTCGGTCACCTGCAGGCGATTGCGCCCTACGACGCCGCCCCCATCGTGCGTTGCGTCGAAGGCAGCAACGCGTTGATCAAGCAACTGCTCGACATCGGCGTGCAGACACTGCTGGTGCCGATGGTCGAAACCGCCGCACAGGCCCGGCAGTTGGTGAGCGCCGTGCGTTACCCGCCGGCGGGTATCCGCGGCCTGGGCACCTCACTGGCCCGTGCCGCCCGCTGGAATCAGGTTCCCGGCTACCTGAAGAGCGCCAACGACGAGATCTGCCTGATCGTTCAGGTGGAAACCGCCAGCGCACTGGAACAGCTCGATGAGATCCTCGCCGTCGAGGGTATCGATGGCGTCTTTATCGGCCCGTCCGACCTCTCCGCCTCCCTGGGCTACATCGGCGATGCCGGCAACCCGGCGGTGGTCGAGGCGATCAACCGCGGCCTGAACAAAATCCGCGCCGCCGGCAAGTACGCCGGTCTGCTGTGCCTGGATCCCTCATTGGCGGAACAGTATGTCGCCCAGGGCGCCAACTTTGTCGGTGTCGGCGTCGACACCCTGATTCTGGCCCAGGGTGCCCGCAAGCTGGCCCAACGATTCAAGAGCGATACGCCGGTAGCCGAAGAGAAGCCGCAGGCCGGTTACTGAAATCCGACCAGTACCCGGCACCAAACGCCGCTTTCGCCCCCGGCACCCGAGATGGAAACCAATAGCCTCCAACCGGCATAAGCAAGCAGGTTAACGATGAACGAAAAAACACTGGTCACCAGCAAGCTGGTCTGTGTCGCCCTGAACGACAGGGCGCAGCTGGCGGCGCTCGAAAGTAGCTTCAACGAAGCGCCCTACCACAAGCCTCCCACTCAGCCGGTGCTGTACTACAAGCCGCGCAACACCTGGAGCCTGAACGGTGCCGAGATCGAATGGGCCAAGGCGTTCGACGGTAACGACGTGCCGGCCATGGTCGTCGGTGCCAGCCTCGGCGTAGTGATCGGCAAGGAGACCTGCCGCGTCAGCCAGCAGGATGCCCTCGACTATGTCGGCGGCTACACCGTCGTCGCCGACTACTCGCTGCCGGAGCAGAGCTACTACCGCCCGGATATCAAGGGCAAGTGCCTGGACGGCTCGGCGCCGGTGGGTCCGGAGATCGTCGCCGCCGACAAGATCACCAACCCCGATGCCCTGAGCGTGACCCTCAGCGTCAACGGCGAGCAGAAGAGCCGCTTCGCGCTGAGTGGCATGCAGCGCGGCGTTGCCGAACTGATCAGCACCCTCTCCTACATCATGACCCTGCAGCCGGGCGAGATCATCGCCGTCGGCTTTGCCGGCGACCGGGTCGCCGTGGGCAAAGGCGATAGAGTAGACGCCGCTATCGACGGTATCGGCATCCTGAGCAATACCCTGGGAGGCGCCTGAGCATGAGACACGCACGCATCATCTTAGACGGCCGCGAGCTGGATATCGATATCTCAGCTGACGACCGCATCACCACCACCGAAGGCGAGGTGCTAGAGGTCGCGCTGGACTCCGATGCGCTCACCTGGCTGCCGCCGGTGAAAGCGCCGGGCACCATCTTCGCACTGGGGCTGAACTACGCCGACCACGCCACCGAGCTGGCGTTCGAGGCGCCAAAAGAGCCGCTGATCTTCATCAAGCACGCCAACACGTTGACCGGCCACAAACAGCCTAGCTACCGCCCGGACAACATCGAGTTCCAGCACTACGAGTGCGAGCTGGTCGCGGTGATCGGCAAAACGGGCAAGAACATCCGGCGTGAGGACGCGCTGGAGTATGTCGCCGGCTATACGGTCTGCAACGACTTCGCCATCCGCGACTATCTGGAGAACTACTACCGCCCCAACCTGCGCGTGAAGAGCCGCGATTCGCTGCTGCCGATGGGGCCCTGGATCGTCGATGCCGCCGACCTCCCGAATGTCAACGACCTGCGTCTGACCACCGCGGTCAACGGCAAGATCACCCAGGATGGCAGCACCCGGGACATGATCTTCGATGTGCCCTTCCTGATCGAATATCTGAGCAACATCATGACCCTGAACCCGGGCGACATGATCGCTACCGGCACCCCGCACGGCGTGGTCGACCTGCAGCCGGGCGACAGGGTGATCTGCACCATCGAAGATGTCTGTGCCCTGGAGACCGAGATCGTCTCCGAACAGGCCTACTACGGCGAAAAATACTGAGCGTCAGGAGAATAAGAATGAGCGATACACTGGCTTCCAACCTGGAGCGCGCCACCCACTATCTGGCGCGCTTCAAGAGCAACACCACCGGCCACTACATCAACGGCGAGTTCACGCTGGGCAGCGGCGGTTCCGAATATGACAACCTCACGCCGACCGACAACAGCAGCATCGGCAAGGTGATGGCCGGCAGCGTTGCCGACGTGGACGCCGCCTGCCAAGCCGCCGAGGACGCCTTCGCCGAGTGGTCCAGCACCTCTGGCGCCGTGCGCAAGAAGCTGCTGCACCAGTTTGCCGACAAGCTGGTCGAGCGCGCCGACGAGATCGCGCTGGTCGAATCGATGGACTGCGGCCAGGCGATCCGCTTCATGAAGCAGGCTGCCGTGCGCGGTGCCGCCAACTTCCGTTTCTTCGCCGACAAGGCACCGGAAGCGCAGAACGGCCTGGCGCTGCATCAGGACGAGCACACCAACTACACGCTGCGCAAGGCGATCGGCCCGGTGGGCATCATCACGCCGTGGAACACGCCGTTCATGCTCGCCACCTGGAAGATCGCCCCGGCCCTGGCCGCCGGCTGCACCGTCGTGCACAAGCCGGCCGAACTGACTCCGCTGAGCGCCTACATCCTGGCCGAAATCGCCGATGAGGTGCTGCCGAAGGGAGTCTGGAACCTGGTCAACGGTTTCGGCGAAAGCGTCGGCAAGCGCCTGACCGAGCACCCGGCGATCAAAGCCGTGGCGCTGGTCGGCGAATCCGCCACCGGCTCCCATATCATGCGCCAGGGGGCCGACACCCTAAAGCGGATGCACTTCGAGCTGGGCGGCAAGAACCCGGTTATCGTGTTCGACGATGCCGACTTCGCGCGCGCGCTGGATGCCGTGGTGTTCATGATCTACAGCCTGAACGGCCAGCGCTGCACCTCCTCCAGCCGCCTGCTGATCCAAAGCGGTATCCGCGACAAATTCATCGCCGCACTGGAGCAGCGCGTGCGCAACCTGAGGGTGGGCCACCCGCTGGACCCCAACACCGAAGTGGGCCCGCTGGTTCACACCGAACACTACCGCAAGGTACTGAGCTACTTCGATATCGCCCAGGAGGATGGCGCCCACACCGCCGTCGGCGGCAAGCGGATCACCGCCGCGCGCGCAGAGCTGAACCCGGCCGGTAACTACCTGGAGCCGACCCTGTTCACCGACGCCAACAACGGCATGCGTATCGCCCAGGAGGAGATCTTCGGCCCGGTGCTGACCGCCATCAGCTTCGATACCGAAGAGGAGGCGATCGCCATCGCCAACGACACCCAGTACGGCCTATCCGGCTATATCTGGACCGAGAACACCGGCCGCGCCATGCGCATGGCCAAGCATGTCGAAGCCGGCATGCTGTGGGTAAACTCCGAGAACAACCGTAACCTGCCCTCGCCGTTCGGCGGTATCAAGATGTCCGGCATCGGTCGCGACGGCGGCGACTGGAGCTTCGATTTCTACATGGAAACCAAGAACGTCTGCATCGCCCACGGCACCCACAAGGTGCCGCAGCTCGGCAAAGGCTGATCTGATAGACTGAGCGCTATCGGGCCGGCGCCGCCAAACGCCGGCCCGATCAATCGATCGAGCTGACGAGATGCCCTGTGAACGACTCCCGCCACCGCGAATGGATTCCCAACCTGATCCTCGGCCAGGATTACGACCAACGCTACGTCGACGCTCCGATCCACTACGATGTACTGGAAAACCTGGCCGATTTTTTCGGCCGCGATATGCCGGTGCACCGCCACGCCCAGTATATGCAGATCCACTACATCAACGGTGGCGAGGTCAGTTTCCATATCGATGACAAGATCTACCATGTCACGGGACCGGCCTGCTTCCTGACGCCCCCCTCGGTCCCCCACTCCTTTCTCACCGAAGCGGATGCCAAGGGACATGTCCTGACGATTCACCAATCGATTGTCTGGCAGTTGATGAAGGATGGCCTGGAGCAGGAGATCAACAGCGACCTGAGCGAAGGGATCTGTATCGAGCGCGCCAGCCTGAGCCGCGAGCAACGCCCGCTCTGGACCCGCCTGGCGCAAAACCTGCGCAATATCCGGGCCGAGTGGTTACAGGAGCAAGCCGGCAAGAATCTGGCACTGGACTGCCTGGTCCGTCTGTTGATCATCCGTATCGCCCGCCTGTCCAGCAAACGCGCCGCAAGCATGACCGTCAACAACGACGACCTGCGCCTGTTCCACCGTTTCTCCGACCTGATCGAGGAGCGCTTTCGCGAACACTGGCAACTGCCGCAGTACACCGACACCCTCGGTATCTCCGAGAGCCGCCTCAACCAGCTGTGCCAACGGATCTCCAACCGCTCACCGAAAAAGCTGATTCACGACCGGATCATCCAGGAGATCAAACGCCTGCTCACCTTCAGCACGTTGACCAGCAACGAGATCTGCTACGCGCTGGGCTTCTCCGACCCGGCCTACTTCTCGCGTTTTTTCAAGCAGCACACGGGAACGACTGCACAGCAGTACCGTAAGCAGAACGCCTGAAGCAGCCTCGGTAGCGGACGAAGACAGATCGGCAGAGCGGGCGATCATAGCGCCTCACCACCCGGTCAATCCGTTCCCGTTCTAACACACCGTTAAAACTCCAGCGCCATGACTAGGAGTTGAATATAAAAAGTGACTGAATATCGCGTCAAATAACCAAATTATTGATAGCGTATTAAAAAACACACGAAAACCAGTAACGGGACACTCGGCTGAACTGATGCGACATAAACCCGTTCAGAATCGCCTAAAACGATCTCAACTGTTTGATATAGACATCCTTGGTGCAACGTCAAATATAACATTAATGGCGGATCATATAGCGCAAAAATGTAACCATATACAGTCAGATAAAAACTTTAACACTGAGTGATAATAGATAAAATGTAACTGATTAAATACGAAAAACATCTGCTTAATTGTGCATCGAAACACACCATATTTAGATTTTCTAAACTATTTAATT
>QKGH01000140.1 GCA_003250495.1 Marinobacterium sp. | reverse complement strand
GCCTGCAATATGTCGCCGATCTGGTCTGCCTGCTCAGCGGGCGTGACCATCCCTTCGGCATCGAGCCCGCCACCCCCCCGGAGACCACCTGATGGATCCACTGATACTCGGCATCCTGGCTTCCGCCTGCCTGGTGGTGTTGCTGCTGAGCGGCATGCCGGTCGCCTTCTCGCTCGGCGCCACCGCCATCCTGTTCCTGGTGATCCACAACGGGTCCATCAACTTCGTGGTGGTCGCCGAGACCCTGTTCGCGTCCCTGGACGAATTCGCGCTGCTGTCGATCCCCATGTTCCTGGTGATGGGCTCGGCCATCGCCGCTTCACGCGCCGGGGCCGATCTCTACGAGGCCATCGACCGCTGGCTCTACCGGGTGCCGGGCGGCCTGCTGATCTCCAACATCGGCGCCTGCGGCATCTTCGCCGCGCTGACCGGCTCCTCGCCGGCGACCTGCGCCGCGATCGGCAAGATGGGCATCCCGGAGATGCGCAAGCGGGGCTATCCGGCGAGCCTGGCCACCGGCTCCATCGCCGCCGGCGGCACCCTCGGCATCCTGATCCCCCCCTCGATCACCATGATCGTCTACGGCATCGCCACCGAGACCTCGATCGGACGGCTGTTCGCCGCCGGCCTGATACCCGGGCTGATGCTGATCGGCCTGTTCATCGGCTGGTCGCTGATCTACGCGCGCATCAAGGGATATCACTTCGTCGAGCAGGACAAGCACTTCAGCCTGCGCGAAAAGCTGGTGATCCTGCCCAAGGTGATCCCCTTCCTGATCATCATCGTGCTGGTGCTCTGGGCCCTCTACGGCGGTGTGGCCACCCCCTCCGAGGCCTCCGGCGTCGGCGCCATGGTCTGCATCCTGCTGGTGATGGCGATCTACCGGGTGTGGAAGCCCGGACAGCTGTGGCAGATCGTCAGCTCGGCCACCCGCGAGTCGGTGATGCTGATGATGATCATCGGCATGGCCGGACTCTTCAGCTACATGATGTCGAGCCTCTACATCACCCAGGGCATCGCCGAGTTCATCGCCCAGCAGGATCTCGAACCCTGGACGCTGATTCTGCTGGTCAACCTGTTTCTGCTGGTGGCCGGCTTCTTTCTGCCGCCGGTGGCGGTGATCCTGATGACCTCGCCGACCCTGGTGCCCATCGTGATCCAGGCCGGCTTCGATCCGATCTGGTTCGGCGTGATGCTGACCCTCAACATGGAGATCGGTCTGATCACCCCGCCGGTGGGCCTCAATCTCTACGTGATCAACGGCATCGTGCCCGACGTGGATCTGAAGACGGTGCTGCTCGGCGCCCTGCCCTTCATGCTCTGCATGCTGATCGGCATCATGCTGTTGATCCTGTTTCCGGACATCGCGCTGTGGCTGCCGAACCATCTGATGGGAGACGCGCTCTAGCGCGAGACGCAGGATGGAAGCACCCCGGGCTCTGTTGTTCGATGTCTTCGGCACCTGTGTGGACTGGTACGGCAGCGTCACGCGCGCCCTGGCCGGCGCCCTGGGCCGGCAACCCGAGGATGCGGGGGTCGCCGCGCTGGCGCTGGCCTGGCGTCAGGCCTACTTCGACGGCATGGCCGAGGTACGGGCCGGTCGCCGTCCCTGGCGGCGGGTCGACGAGATCCATGCCGAGGCGCTGGATCGCCTGCTGCCGGAACACGGTTTCGCCCTGCCCGACGCGGCGGCGCGCGCGCGGCTCAACCGATGCTGGCACGCGCTGGATCCCTGGCCCGACAGCGTCGAGGGGCTTCGGCGGCTGCGCCACCGGCACATTCTCGCCATCCTCTCC
>QKGH01000400.1 GCA_003250495.1 Marinobacterium sp. | reverse complement strand
GCGGATACCGCTACGCTCGATCTCGCGCTCGACATCGCTGGGGGGGATGGGGGTGCGTGGCGCGCTGGCCGTTGCGTGCGGTGCCTGGAACATGACGAAAACCCGTTGCAATCGATGGTGATTACTCGAGGTTAGAGCCCGCACGGCTAAAGGTGAAATACAAGTTTTTTGGGGGCGTTATAGGTTTCGCCGATAGCAAAATGACACGGGTCAGCGCGTTCTGTCAGAGTGTTTCCAGGAAGCGTTGCAGCTCGGCACAGGTCTGCTCCTGTAACTGACACACGTGGCCGAATGCGGGTGCCAGGGCAGCGCCGTCGCTCGACTCCGCCAGCGTTTCCAGCCGGCGCAGCTGCTCGGCCAGCACTGGCGCACCGATGGTGCCCGAGGCACCGGCGAGTTTGTGCGCCTGCTCGGCGACCTCGTAGAAATCCTGCTGGGCGACGGTCGAGTGCAGGCTGTCGCGGGTACGTTGCGCCACTTTGAAGAAGTTGCCGATCAGCGTTTTCAACTGCGTGCTGCCGAGGGCGCTGCGGTGGTTCTGCAGCAGGTTCAGATCGAGCAGCGTCAGCGCTGCGGGGGTCTCCGGCACGGGCGTTGGGGGCGGCAGGCTCAGCTGCGCCAGGGCCTGGTCCAGCTTGTCAGAGCGCAGCGGCTTGGGCAGTACGCCATGCATGCCGGCGGCGATATATTCGCTGATCTGCTGGGGCTGGATACTGGCGGTCAGGGCGATGATCGGCACCGTCTGGTTGGGCCCTGGCGTGCTGCGCAACTGCTGGCACACCTCCATGCCACTGATCTCCGGCAGGTGCATGTCGACGAACGGGCGGTCTGCCGTCAGGCTCAGCGCCTGGTAGCCGGTTTCGGCCAGCGTCACCTTATGCCCGCGCCGCTGCAGCATGCCGATCGCCACCTGCTGGTTGACCTCGATATCCTCCACCAGCAGCACCCGCAGGGCGCTCGGGGCGGCAGCGCCAGGTTTTACCGCCGCGGCGGAGGTCGGCGTTGTGGCTGCGGCGATCTGGATCGGGACCTCGAACCAGAACTGGCTGCCCTGCCCCTCTTCGCTCTCCACCCCGATCTCGCCCCCCAGCGCCTGCACCAGCTTGCGGCTGATCGCCAGCCCCAGGCCGGTGCCGCCGAAGCGGCGGGTGATGCTGTCGTCGGCCTGGCTGAAGCGCTCGAACAGGCGCGAGCGGAACGCCTCTGGGATGCCGATACCGGTATCGCTGACCTCGAAGCGCAGCCACTGGCTGTCCGGCTGCGCGGCCGGAGCGGGGCGCTCGATACGCGCGACGCGCACCCGGACTGCGCCGCGGGGGGAGAACTTGATCGCATTGGAGACCAGGTTGGAGAGGATCTGGCGCAGTGCGCCATCGCTGCCGTGGCAGTCGTTGGCGATATCGGGCGCGATGCTGATCGCCAGGTCGACCCCCTGCTCCTGCGCCTGGGCCGAGAACAGCAACGAGGTGGAGTGCACCAGCTCCTGCAGCCGGAACGGGTTCTGCGTCGGGGTGAACACGTTCTCCTCCAGCCGGGCGTAGTCGAGCAGGCCGTTGAGCAGCTCCAGCAGCGCTTCGCTGGAGGAGTGGATCGTTTTCAGCTGGCGGTTCTGCTCGGCATTGAGCGGCGAATCGACCAGCAGGTCGAGCATGCCGAGGATGCCGTTGAGCGGGGTGCGGATCTCGTGGCTCATGGTGGCGAGGAACTGGCTCTTGGCACGGTTGGCGCTTTCTGCCTGCTCCTTGGCGCTCTGCAGACTGCGGGTGCGGCGTTCGACCTGTTCGCGCAGCTGGTCGCGGTTGAACAGCAGCTCCTTCTGCGCCTGATCGCGCAGGCGCAGGTCGGCCAGGATCGACTCGCGCATCTCGTTGATGGCGCTGACCACCTGGTCGATCTCGTCCGGCACCGCGTTGGGTTTCTTGTAGGTCAGTGTCAGCGGCTCCTCCAGGTGGCCCTGGCCGATGCGGCGGGTGTACTTGGCCATGCTCTCCAGGTGGCGGGTGACGCGGAACTGGAACAGGATGCTGAGCGTCACGCTGATCATCAGGATCAGCACCGTCTGGCTGACGAAGTTCTCCAGCGCCTTGCTGCTGAGGTCGGCATAGAGCTGCTTCAGGTTGGTATCGACGCGCAGAATGCCCAGGTACTGCGGCCGCGACAGGTGCGCGGGGGAGTAGTAGACCGGGTATTCGCGGCTCAGGGTCAAGCGCTCCGGGATCGACTCCTTGATATGCGACAACGGGACGTTGAGGCTGTCGGCGTCGAGCGCGACGGCGGCGATATAGGGGAAGTTAAGGATCGCCTGCAGCTGCAGATCCACCTGATCCCGGTCCAGATCCCACAGGCTCTTGCCCAGGCTGTCGATGTAGCCGGCGCGGATCAGCTGCAGCTGGGCTTCGATCTGCCCCTTCTCCTTCTGGTAGTTGGACTGCACCTGGTAGGCGGTGGATAGCAACGACAGCAGCAGGCTGAACAGCAGTACGTTGGTCAGGATCTGGTAGCCGAGCGGGTGGTCCGCGCGATAGTGGAGCAGGGCATGCAGCAGGCGGCTGGCGCGTTTCAGAATCATGCGGTCAACGGGTTCCCAGGTAGTCGGCCGAGGCCTGCTCCAGCAGG
>QKGH01000411.1 GCA_003250495.1 Marinobacterium sp. | reverse complement strand
TGATAGCGCTCGCTGACCTCCTTCTGCGCCGCGTCGAGGTAGGCCGCGGCCGCCTCCGGATGGCTGCGCATCAACATGCTGAAACGCGCCTCGGTACGGGCAAAGTGGCTGTAGGGGATGGAGGGCGGTTTCGAATCCAGGCGCAGCGGGTTCTGGCCCTCGGCGGCCCGGCGCGGGTCGTAGCGGAACAGCGGCCAGTGGCCGGACTCGACCGCCAGGCGCTGGTGCGCGTGGTTGTCGGCCAGGTCGAAACCGTGGGCGATGCAGGGCGAGTAGGCGATGATCAGCGACGGACCGTCGTAGCTCTCCGCTTCGAGGAAGGTGCGCAGGGTCTGCACATCCTTGCCGGCATAGGAGACATGCGCGACGTAGACATGCTCGTAGTCCATCGCCAGGCGCGCCAGGTCCTTCTTCGGTCCCGGTTTGCCGCCGGCGGAGAACTTGGCCACCGCCGCCCGCGGTGTCGCCTTCGAGGTCTGGCCACCGGTGTTGGAGTAGACCTCGGTGTCGAGCACCAGAATGTTGACGTTACGCCCGGAGGCGAGCACATGGTCGAGCCCGCCATAGCCGATGTCGTAGGCCCAGCCGTCGCCGCCGACGATCCACACGCTGTGGCGCGCCAGCTTGTCGGCCACCGCCGCCAGCGCCGCGGCACGCGGGTCAGCCAATGCCGTCAGCCGGTCGCGCAGCTGGACGATGCGCTCGCGCTGCGCCGCCAGCCCCGCTTCGCTGTGTTCGTCGGCGCCGAGGATCTGCTCGACCAGTTCGGCATCGAGCTGGCCGGACAGCGCCTGCAGCAGCTCCCGGGCGTAGGCGCTCTGCTTGTCCAGCGCCGCGCGCATGCCGAGACCAAACTCGGCGTTATCCTCGAACAGCGAGTTGTTCCAGGCCGGCCCGCGCCCGTCGGCATTGTGGGTCCAGGGAGTGGTGGGCAGGTTGCCGCCGTAGATCGATGAGCAGCCGGTGGCGTTGGCGACCAGCATATGGTCCCCGAACAGCTGGCTCAGCAGGCGGATATAGGGGGTTTCGCCGCAACCGGAGCAGGCACCGCTGAACTCGAACAGCGGCTGGTACAGCATCGCGCCCTTCAGCGTGGTCTCCTTGACCAGCGTGCGGTCGAACTCCGGCAGCGTGTTGAAGAAATCCCAGTTACGCCGCTCCTGCTCCAGCGTCTGCTGTTTCGGCACCATGTTCAGCGCCTTGCGGCTGGCGTTGCTCTTGTCGCTGATCGGGCAGATCTCCACGCACAGGGTGCAGCCGGTGCAGTCGTCCGGGGAGAGCTGGTAGCTGATCATGGTATCGGGCGGGAACTCCTTGGCACCCTTGATCGGCACCGCCGGGAATCCCGCCGGCGCATCCTGCAGCAGCGCGGCATCGAACGCCTTGGAGCGGATCACGCTGTGCGGGCAGACCAGCACGCACTTGCCGCAATGGGTACAGAGGTCGGTCTCCCAATGCGGGATGTTCAGCGCCAGGTCGCGCTTCTCATACTGCGCCGTAGCGCTGGGCCAGGCGCCATCGACCGGCAGGCGGCTGACCGGCAGCGCATTGCCGCGCCCGGCGATCAGCTCCGCGGTGACGCTGTGGATAAAGGGATCGGCCGCCGCCGGCACCGGGATCTGGTGCATAGGAATCTGGTGGACAGGAATCTGGCTGTGAGCGGCCGCCGGCAGCTCGAAGCGATGCAGGTGCGCCAGCGCATGGTCGATCGCCTCCAGGTTCATGTCGGCGATGCGCCGGCTGCGCCGGCCGTAGGTTTTCTCCACCGCCGCCTTGATGCCGGCGATCGCCTCGGCGCTCGGC
>QKGH01000412.1 GCA_003250495.1 Marinobacterium sp. | reverse complement strand
AAGCCCGGCACCTGGCGCCGCTGCAGCAGGTACTGGCGCGGCATCAGCGCATCGATCCCCTCGCTGTCCACCTGGCGCCCGTCGAGCAGCGTGATCAGCTCCGCCCCGGAATCGAGCGCCTCGCGGCGCACCACCTCCAGTGCGCTGAGGGTCGAGTCGCCGTAGCGCAGGCTGGAGACGATACGCTGCAGTTCCTGCGGATCGAGCGGCTGCAGCGAGCGGAACTTCCACTCCGGGCGGGTGGAGATGAAGATGATGCCATCCTCGTCGGTGACCAACAGCTCCACATCGGGAATACTCCAGTGGCGCTCCACGTCGTGCAGGTCGATCTTGACGATCACCGCCCCGATCACCCGCTCGCCCTGGTACATCGGGTAGGAGAAGTAGTAGCCGCGCTTGTTCGAGGTGGTGCCGAGGGCGAAGTAGCGCCCCTCGCGGCCATGCATCGCATCTTGGAAATAGGGGCGAAAGCTGAAATCGCGGCCGATGAAGGTGTTCGGATCGCGCCAGTTACTGGCGGCCACGGTCACGCCGTTGGCGTCCATCAGGTAGGCATCGGTGGTACCGACGATCTGGTTGACCTGTTCCAGGTAGCGGTTGGCGCGCACCAGATCCGCCGCATCGGCGTCGGGCCCCAGCGCGCCGTACAGATCGGAGTGGGTGGTCAACAGGTGCGGCAGATCCTTGTAACGGTCCAGCTTCTGCTGCAGGCTCAGGGTATAACGCTCGAGATGGGAGGCCGCCTGCCACTGCAACTGCTCGATCGCCTGCTGGCGGCTGAAGATGGCCGTCTGCACCAGCAGCAAGGCGAACAGCGCCACCACCAGGGTGACCAGCAGCGGCCGGTAGGAGTGCAATACGCTGCCCGCGCGACTCGCGGATACCTCAACCATCGAGTGGCAATCCTCTAACGATGCATCCTGCGTGACTTGAAATTGTTAAAGTTGAATCATACTTTAGTCACGCCTTTTAGTCGCGCCCGCCCCTCGACCGGACGCCCCCTGCCGTACGGCATCCACTGTGCAACCAGAGACCGCATCATGCTGAAACGTACCAAGATCGTCGCCACCCTGGGCCCCTCCACAGACAAACCCGGTATTCTGGAGCAGCTGATTCGCGCCGGCGTCAACACCGTGCGCCTGAACTTTTCCCACGGCAGTGCCGCCGATCATCGCGCCCGCGTCGACGCGGTGCGCAACGCCGCCCGCAAGCTGGGCGCCTCGGTCGCCCTGCTCGGCGACCTGCAGGGGCCGAAGATCCGCATCGCCCGCTTTGCCGAAGGTCCGATCGAGCTGAGCGTGGGCGACGCCTTCACCCTCGACGCCAGCCTGGAAACCACGGCCGGTAACCAGCAGGCGGTCGGCATCGACTACAAGGCGCTGCCGCAGGATTGCCAGGCCGGCGATATCCTGCTGCTCGACGACGGCCGGGTGCAACTGCGCGTCACCGCGATCGACGGGCCGCAGATCCACACCGAGGTCACCATCGGCGGCAAGCTGTCCAACAACAAGGGGATCAACCGCCAGGGCGGTGGCCTCTCCGCCGCGGCGCTAACCGACAAGGACCGCTTCGATATCGGGGTCGTCGCCGAGCTGGACCTGGATTATGTCGCCGTTTCCTTCCCGCGCAGCGCCGCCGATCTGGAGGAGGCGCGCCGCCTGCTCGACGAAGCAGGCAGCCGCGCCGAGCTGATTGCCAAGGTGGAGCGTGCCGAAACCGTCGCCACGCCGGAAGCGCTGGATGAGATCATCCTCGCCTGCGACGGCGTCATGGTGGCCCGCGGCGACCTCGGCGTCGAGATCG
>QKGH01000060.1 GCA_003250495.1 Marinobacterium sp. | reverse complement strand
CTGCCGGCCAGCCCCGGTTTCTATCACCGGCCGCAGACGGTGGCGGAGATGGTCGATTTCATCGTCGCCCGCATCCTGGCGCAGCTGGGGGTGGAACAGAGCCTGATGCCGCGCTGGGGCGAGTCCCTGCTCTGAGCGCGCGGATGAGCGCGCGGAATAATGTCATGCAGTCGCGGGTGAAAGCGGCCGCTGCAGTGATTACAATGGGCCGCCCCGCAGGAACCTATTGTTCCGATGCGGGCATGCCCCAATCTGCTAACCGGAAAAACCGATGTCCCGAATCCTGGCACTTGATACCTCTACCGATGCCTGCTCCGTTGCGCTGAGCCTCGATGGCGACCTCCATCAGGAGTTCGTGATCGAACCGCGGCGCCATACCCACCTGCTGCTGCCGATGGTCGAGCGTCTGCTGGCCGAGGCCGGGGTTGGGCTCTCGCAGCTCGATGCCATCGCCTTCGGACGGGGGCCGGGCTCCTTTGCCGGGATTCGTATCGCGACCGGTGCGGCCCAGGGGCTGGCACTGGCGGCGGAGCTGCCGCTGTTGCCGGTGTCGACGCTGCAGGCGATGGCGGTCAGTGCGCGCGACCGCGCCCAGGGGCGGAATGTGATCACGGCGCTGGATGCGCGGATGGACGAGGTGTACTGGGCGGCGTTCGAGCTGGTCGATGGCCTGCCGCGGGCGTTGTGCCAGGAGCAGGTGGCGGCGCCGGCCGCCGTCACCCTGCCGCTGGCGGGGAGCTGGCTGGCGCTGGGCAGCGGCTGGCGTTATGCGCAGCAGATGGAGGCCGGGCTGGTGGCGCAGCTCGATGCGATGGAGCTCGACTGCTACCCGACGGCGGCGGCGATGTTGATCCTGGCTCAGCAACAGTTGGAGCGTGGCGAAGGGGTACTGCCGGAGCAGGCATTACCGGTTTACTTACGTGATGGCACATGGAAGAAGAGAGATGAGCAATGACTTTTAGCGATTGGATTCATACCATCCTGCTGGCGTTGATCCAGGGGTTGACCGAGTTTCTGCCGATCTCCAGTTCGGCCCACCTGATCCTGCCGTCGCAACTGCTCGGCTGGCCGGACCAGGGGCTGGCGTTCGATGTCGGCGTCCATGTCGGCACCCTGGTGGCGGTGGTGTTCTACTTCCGCCAGGATGTCTATCGCATACTGACGGCCTGGCTGCGCAGCCTTAGGGGCCAGCATGACAACGACAGCCGGCTGGGCTGGTTGGTGATCCTGGGCACGCTGCCGGCGGTGGTGTGCGGCCTGCTGTTCAAGGATGCGGTCGACGAGTATGGGCGCTCGATTCTGGTTATCGCCTCCACGACCATCCTGTTCGGGGTGTTGCTGGGCTGGTCCGATCTGCGCGGACGGCGGGATCGCTCGCTGCCGAGTCTGGGGGTGAAGGGCGCGCTGCTGATCGGGCTGGCGCAGGCCGTGGCGCTGATTCCCGGTACGTCGCGCTCCGGTATCACCATCACCGCGGCGTTGGCGCTGGGCTTCGATCGCCAGAGCGCGGCGCGCTTCTCCTTCCTGCTGTCGATCCCGATCATCACCGCCGCCGGCCTGTTGAAGGGGCTGGACCTGCTCGAAGCGGAGGGCAACGGCCACTGGCTGATGATCGGCTCCGGTGCCATCCTGGCGCTGCTCAGCGCCCTGGCCTGTATCACGCTGTTCCTGAAATGGCTGGATCGCATCGGCATGATGCCGTTCGTGATCTACCGCCTGCTGCTCGGCGCGCTGCTGTTCGGTGTCTGGTTCACCTATGGCTGAGATCGCGCTGGCCGCCACCAGCGCCGAGGGGTTGCCGCGGGCGCGGCAACTCGCTGACGAGCTGGGGCTTGAACTGCGCGAGCGGATCGACCTCGATGCGGACGAGCCGGCCCAGTTGCTATTGGTGACGCCGCAGGGGGTGGTGTTGCAGCAGACCGGACGGAAACGTCCGGGGCCGGTGCTGGCCGATTTCGTCTCCGGTGCCGTTGCCCACCGCCGCCTGTACGGTGGTGGCAAGGGGCAGATGGTGGCCAAGGCCTGCGGCATCAAGGGGACCTTGCGGCCGACCATCGTCGATGCGACGGCGGGGTTGGGACGCGATGCCTTCGTCCTGGCGACGCTGGGCTGCACGGTGCGGATGCTGGAACGTTCGCCCATCGTTTATGCCCTGTTGCGCGATGGACTGACACGCGCGGCGGAGTCCGAGGTGGCCGATATCGTGGCGCGGATGACGCTGTTCCGGGCCGATGCCCGGCAGTGGCTAGAGTCGTTGGCCGAGGAGGATGCGCCGGATGTGATCCACCTGGATCCGATGTTTCCGCATAGCGACAAGACGGCCCAGGTGAAGAAGGAGATGCTGGCGTTTCGCGACCTGGTCGGGGCCGATGCGGACAACGCGGAGCTGCTGGAGGTGGCGCTACGCCGCGCCCGCTGCCGCGTCGTCGTCAAACGCCCGCGCAAGGCGCCGGCCATCGACGGCCCGGCGCCGTCGTTCGTGCTGGAGGGCAAGTCCGGACGCTACGACATCTACGCGCTGCGGCGTATCGAATAGACCCGGTGCCGTTGCCGCGGGAGTGCCGCGGTGACTGGCTGTTCTGCCATCAATGCTGGCCCAGCCAGCGCTCGCACTCCTGCAGCAGCACCGCCGGCAGCAGCTTGGCGCCGATGCGCAGCAACGGGGTCAACTCCCGGGTCGGCTGCACCCGCTCCTCCCGTCTCTCCAGTATGCCCCCCGCCACCAACTGCTCGATCAGCAGCGCTAACTGACGTCGGTCCGCGTAATCGGGCGCCGGATGGCCGTACCAGCCGTGGATATGGCTGGCAAGGGCGGCGCTCAGTTCCAGCAGTTGCGCTGTCGTGATGCAGCGGTGTTGAACCAGCAGGCGGATCAGCAGGTACTGGCGCAGCAGTACCGGCTCGGCCAGTTGCATCAGCAGCTTGCTCAACGCCGATGGCGATGGGTGCAATTGTCCGTCGCTGGCGACCAGCAACTGCTGCTGCAGCAACAGGTCGCGCAGTGCGATCGGCGCCTGCGCGCCGCGCCAGCGCGGCGGCAGGTGGAACTCGGCGTCCAGGTAGGGCAGCAGGGCGCGCAGTAGCCGTGTGATGCTGGCTTTGCCTGGGCGCGGCAGGCGTGCGGCCAGCAGCAGCAACAACCCGGGCAGCAGCAGGGTGTGCAGCAGGGTGTTGCGGTAGAAGCAGAGACCGGCGGCCTGCCTCGGGCTGGCCAGGATACGTCCGTGCAGACGATCGACCTGGCGCCGCGCCAGGGCGGCGTCGATCCAGGCTTGCGGGTCGGTGGTGCCGGGTGTCGGCGTACCGAGCTGGGTCACCAGGGTATTGAGCCGGGCGAGCAGCGGCGGCAAGCGCGTCTCCTCGATACCGAGCTCCGGGCTGGCCAGCAGCAGGCTCGCGATCTGTGCCATCGGGCTGGCTACCGAGGCGGCGTTGATCCGTCTCAGCAACTCATGGCCGGTGTCGGCCAGTGGCAGCGGTTCGGCCCCGCTGCCAGCCGCGGGCAGCAGCGGTTCGCCAATCGACAGGTAGGCACCGCCGCAACGGCGCAGCAGCGCGCTGGCCGATAGCAGCGTACCGAGCAGGCTTTCCCGCTTTTTCGCGCGCCCGGCCAGTTCCTGCTGATAGCTGCGGTTTTCCAGGCACAGATCGTAGTTGATTGCGACCGGCACCAGGGCCAGCGGGCGAGACGGGGCGGCGTCCGTCTGGCGCAGCGTCAGGTCCAGGGCGCCGAGGCGCGGCGGCAGCAGGCGCCCGGTACGGCTGCGCCCGCCCTCGATAAAGAACTCCAGCGGATGGTGCTGCAGCGAATAGCGCAGACAGGCGTTGAACAGGGCGCTGTAGAACGGGTCGTCGCGGAAGCGGCGGCGCATGAACAGGGCGCCGCCGCGGCGCAGTACCGGGCCGATCAGCGGCAGGTTCAGGTTGTCGCCGGCGATGATGTGGGCCGGCTCCAACTGGGCGCCATACAACACCCAGGCCAGCAGCAGGTAATCCATATGGCTGCGGTGGCAGGGCAGGTAGACCAGGCGGTGAGTCTGGCTCAGCGGGCCGAGTTGCTGCAGCCCGTTGACCTCGAGGCTCTGGTACATATGCCGGAACAGCGGCGTGACGACGCGGTTCAGGCGTGCCAGCACGCGTGGGTCGCTCTCCGGCAACATGCCGTCGAGCAGTTGCACCGCCTCGCGCTCAACCTCCAGCAGCGGCTGTGCACAGCGCTCGGCCTGGGTGGCGATGGCCTGGCGCACCGCGGCGCTGGCAAGCAGTTGCGCGACGGTGTGGCGATGTTCCGGCGTGCGCTGGAACCAGCGCCAGTGCAGGGCCATCGGCGCTGTCAGTAGTGCGGGGGCAGTTGATCGCCGACGTCGGTAATCGGTCCGCCATCGATCTGTTTGATCTGGGTGTTGAGGATCTGCACCATGCGTGTCAGGCGTTCGATATCCTTCTCCTGACGGGCGATCACGTCACTCAATTTGTCGATCGCGTCCTCCTGGAAGGCGACGCGCGATTCGAGTTCGGCAATGGGATCGGGGGCTGGCATCGGAAACTCCTCGTTGCGCGCAGGGCGCGCTAGTAAATGTCATAAGCATAGCCAAAGGCGTTGCTGCGGGAAACCGCGGAGGGTCGCAAAGGGTTCGGTAAAGATTTGATAAGTTATTGAAAAAATGATGATAGTACGTTATACCTCCTCGGTTGTCCGGTCTTACTATCGGATCGTGCGTATTAACTTTTTTAATCATGAACAAAAGAAGAGAAACTGTATCAATGAGTGGTATTCAAGTCATAAAAAGTGTTGTGCTCAGTATGGTTGCCGCTGTTCTTATTCCGTTGCTGCTGTCGAAGGTTGCGGCGGTTGAGATAGCGCTGAGTGGGATCGTTATCGGTATTACCTTCGTCATCGTGTTGGTTGTGACTCTGCTGGCAGCGATGGGGTCGTCGACCGCTGCAGCTCCGCTGCGTTCGCGCCCGGCGGAGGTGGAAGAGGAGGATGAAAACGACGGTCGGGAAGAGGGTACGGTCAAGTGGTTCAATGTATCCAAAGGGTTTGGATTTATCACCCGCTCCAACGGTGACGATGTGTTTGTGCATTTTCGCAACATCCGCGGTCGCGGCCATCGTTCTCTGACCGAGGGACAGCGGGTACGCTTCAACGTGCATCAGAGCGACAAGGGGTTGCAGGCGGAGGATGTCTCTATCCTGCGCAGCTGATAGCGACGAAGCATGAAAAACGGGAGCCCTGGCTCCCGTTTTTTTATCGCTGTCGAACCGGCTCAGGCGTGCTGCATGACGCCTCTGAGCATCCGTTTGAACGTCTCTACCTCCTCGGCACTGAACTCGGCCAGGACCTGCTCCTGCTCCTGTTGCGAGACATGCCAGTACTGTTCGGCGCGCTCCACGCCGTCTGCGGTCAGCCGATAGTGCTCCGCACTCTGCTCCACCAGTCCGGCCTGGGTCAGGTTCTCCAGCGCCTCGGCAATCTCCGAACCGGGCAGGTTCGATTCCCGCTGCAGTTTATCCACGGAACCCTGTGTCAGTGCGCTGAGCAGGATCAGGACCCGCGCTTCGCTGACGCTGAGGCCCAGCGCGGTCTGCTTCGGCAGGTAGGCGTTCTGATAGGCGCTGACGGCCTGCAGCAGCAGGTAGAGCAGGTTGTTGGAGAGCTTCTGCGCGAACACGCCGCCGCTGTCCGCCTTGGACTGGCTCTGCAGTTGCGGGTGGGGCAGGGCCAGCGAGTAGGCGCCCTGGTGGTAGAGCAGCGGGGCGCGGCCGAAGTCGTCGAACGCCAGCACCCGGCCCAGCAGTATCCAGTGATCACCGGCGTCGATCTCCTGCTCCAGCGCACAGTGGAAGCGGGCGGCACAGCCCTCCAGCAGTGGCGCGCGGCCCGGTCCTTCGCTGAACGCGATACCGGCGAACTTGTCCTCCTGCGGCCGGGCGAAATGGTTGGACAGCGCGATCTGGTCCGCGGCCAGCACGTTGACCGCGAAATGGCCGGAACCGCGCAACACCTCGAGGCTGGAGGCGGAGCGCTTATCCAGGCTCCACAGGATCAGCGGTGGCTGCAGCGAGACGGAGTTGAAACTGTTGACGGTCAGGCCGATCTTGCTGCCATCGGCGGCCTGGGCGGTCACGATGGTGATGCCGGTGGCAAAGTTGCCCAGGGCTCGACGCAGGGCGTGGGGATCGAAACTATCCTCGGTCATCTTAACCTCCTGCTGGCTGGCGACAGGTAATAGGGTGATCTGTTTGGACACGGGGGGACGCTTCATGAACAATAGCATAGGTGTTCCGGTCTACCACCGGTGGGCGAGTGTTTGAGGGTGTGAGCAAGGCGATGGATGTTCTGAAACGGGCAACGGTCGGATTGATGGCGGGGCTGTCACTGGCGTTAACCCAGGTACAAGAAGCGGCCGCGACCGAATGCGGCGAGGCGCTGCTGCAACAGATGGATGTCGGGGCGATCGAGTATCAACTGAGCTGGAAAGGGCTGGCGCTGGAGGGCAAGCGGCAGATCGAACGGCTCGAGGATGGCAACTGGCTGGCGCGCAACGACAGCCGCCTGCTGTTCATGGGACTGGAGGAGCGCAGTCGGTTCGGTTTCGATCAGGGCGGGGTACGCAGCATCGAATACCGCTATCAGCGCAAGGGGATGAGCAAGAAGCGCGACCTGCGCCAACAGTTCGGCCGCGATGGGCAGTTCCGCTCGATCTCGCCGCGTGGCGACGCCGAGGTCAGCTTCGAGGCGCCGGTATACGATCTGCTCAACCACCAGGTCCAGATGCAGATCGACCTGGCCTGTGCGCCGCCGCGGGAGCTGTACCGCTACCCGGTGGCGCGGCGCGACAAGGTGGATAACTTCGATTACCGCCGCGTGGCCGAGGAGAGCGTGCAGACACCGGCCGGCCGCTTCGATGCGATCCGCCTCGAGCGCGGCGATCCCAAGGATTTCCTCGACCAGGTCTGGTTCGCGCCGGCGCTGAATTACGCCATCGTCAAGCTGGAGCGGCTGGAGGATGGCGAGAAAGCGCAACTGGTGCTGACCCGCTATCCGGGACAGGCCGCGGCTGGCGGATCACAGTGAGCGCAGCAGCGAGGATGCGCCAGGCCAGCGGCTGGCTGAACACCGGCTGCAGCCAGCGCGCACCGATACACAGCGACAGGAACCAGATCGCCGAGAAGCTGATGGCACCGACCGCGAACCAGATGCGCAGGTCGGGACTGTATTGACCGCCGATGCCGCCGATCAGCACCACGGTGTCGATCCAGGCATGCGGGTTGAGCAGGGTGACCGCCAGCGTGGTCAGGAGCGCCCGGCGCAGGTTTGTTACTCCGGTTGCGTTAGCGCTCAGTTGCCCCGGATTCCAGGCGCGCCGCGCCGATTGCAGGCCGTACCAGAACAGGAACAGGGCCCCGCCCCAGCGCGCGATCTCCAGCAGCAGACTGGAGTTGCTGATCAGTACCCCGACGCCGGCCACGCCGGCGCCGATCAGCAGCGCATCCAGCAGGATACAGAGCAGGGCGATCGGCCAGTGATACTGCCGGCGCAGGCTCTGGGTCAGCAGGAAGGCGTTCTGCGCACCGATCGCCATGATCAGTCCGGCCGAGGTCGCCAGTCCTTTACTCCAGGCCAGCCATTCGAGTGTCAGCAGCGCGTTCATCCCTGTGTTCTCCGAGTACGTCAGCAATAGAAAATAACCGGCCGCCGTTCATGGCGGGCGGTGAGGATCGAGTGCTGCGGATATTGCGGCGGAGACCTTTGTAAGTAAAACTAATGTTTTTAATATCTAATTAGAAAATTTAATAATGTTGGATCTGCGTCAGTTGGCGGCCCTCAGCGCGGTGATCGAGGAGGGCAGTTTCGAGCGCGCCGCGGCGCGCTTGCATATCACCCAGTCGGCGATTTCGCAGCGCATCAAGCAGCTCGAGGAGCGTTTGGGCGAGGTGCTGCTGGTCCGTACCACACCGGTCCAGGCCACAGTGGCGGGGCAGCGTGTGCTGAAGCATTTCCGCCAGGTCGACCTGCTCGAGCAGGAGCTGATGAACGAACTGTCGCGCTGCGACGAGCGCGGCATGACCCGGGTCTCCATCGGCGTCAACGCCGACAGCCTGGAGACCTGGTTTCCCGATGCGCTGGCGCCGCTGCTGCAGACGCAGCCGCTGCTGCTCGACCTGAAAGTGGACGACCAGGATGCGACCCAGCAGCTGCTCAAGGATGGCGAGGTACTCGGCTGCATCACCTCGATCCCGAGGGCGCTGCCCGGGTGTATCTGCGTACCGCTGGGGGTGATGCTGTACCGCTGCCTGGCCAGCCCCGCCTACCTGCAGCGCTATTTCCCGCACGGCGTCGAGGCGGACGGATTCCGCCAGGCCCCGGTGGCCGAGTTCAGCGCCAAGGACCAGCTGCAGAACCGCTATCTGCAGGATTTCTTCGGTATCGGTGCCCACGACTATTCGCGCCACCGCATCCCGTCATCGCATGCGTTCTGCGACCTGATCGTACGCGGCCTGGCTTGCGGCATGGTGCCGGACCAGCAGGGACGTCCGCTATTGGAACGGGGACGGGTGCGGGAGATGACGCCGGGGCGCCATCTGGCGGTGCCGCTGTACTGGCATGTATGGAACCTCAGTTCGCAGCTGGCGCGGCAGTTGACCGACGCACTGGTGCGGGAGGCGAAACGTCAGCTCGATCCGTTCGACCAGCACCCGGTGCTGATCCATCCCTAGGCCTTGGCT
>QKGH01000358.1 GCA_003250495.1 Marinobacterium sp. | reverse complement strand
CAACAATCCGCGGGGGTTCGGCCTGCTGCAGCGCGACCGCGACTTCGACCACTACCAGGATGACGGCGTGTTCTACGAGCGCCGCCCCAGCCTCTGGGTCGAACCGATCGGCGACTGGGGCAAGGGGTCGGTGCAGCTGGTGGAGATCCCGACCCAGGACGAGACTTTCGATAATATCGTCGCGTTCTGGAACCCGGAACAGCCGGTGGCAGCGGGCCAGGAGCTGCTGTACAGCTACAACCTGTACTGGGGCGGTTCGGCGCCGGTACGCCCGGCCCGGGCCACCGTGCACGATACCTTCACCGGCATCGGCGGCGTGGTCGGGCAGAAACGCGAGCACTACAGCAAGCGCTTCGTGGTCGACTTCGCGGGCGGCGCACTGCCGATGCTGGGGCGCGACACCGAGGTCAAGCCGGTAATCAGCGCCTCCGCCGGCACAGTGGAGATCACCTCGGCCCGCCCGCAACATGCGATCGACGGCTATCGCGCCATGTTCGACCTGGTACCGCCGGCGGACAGCGAGGAGCCGATCAATATCCGCGTCTACCTGGAGGCCAACGGCCAGCCGCTGAGCGAGACCTGGATCTACCAGTGGACCCCGCCGCCGCTGGCGGAACGCGACCTGCGCAACCCGGGTCACCTGTAAGCGAAACCCGCTGTAACTTGAGCAACTTGAGCAACTTGAGCAACTTGAGCAACTTGAGCAACTTGAGTTAGCTATAGCCCCCGGGGCGCCACAATGGCGTGGCGCCCCGGTCGGGGAGCGGACTGGACCGCTCCCCTCGCATAAGGAGAGATAACCATGCGTATCGAAGTGTCCGGCTTCTTCGGCCTGCTCCTGCTGATCCTGGATGTTTACGCCATCGTCAAGACGGTGCAGAGCAATGCCAGTACCGCAGCAAAGGTGACCTGGATCGTCGTCATCCTGCTGCTGCCGCTGCTAGGATTGCTGCTCTGGTTCCTGTTCGGCCCCAAAGGCTGAGCCCGGTCCCAGCAGACCCGCGGTACCGATCTATACTGCCAGGATGGCAACCCCGGGACGGCGCCCCGGGCAGATACCGACGCCGCTAACCGCGCCGACCGGACGCCCGGTACACAGGGCACCCCGGGAGAGGGCGGAGACAGAAGGAGACAGGGATGTACTACCCGCAAGACCCCGCCAACGTCGAGCAGAGCCATCCGAAGCTGAGCTCGATGGCGATCATCGGCCATACCACCCCCAACAGCTGCAAGATCTGGGTCCGCCTCTATCGCCCCGGCCACTGGTGGCTGGTGCTGACCAAACAACCGCTGACCGGCAACCTGGACACCCTCGGCGGCCTGCACGTCAAGGCGTTCGTCAAGGCGCAGGCCGGAGCCGGCGCCAAATGCTATTCCGCCCGTATCGACGACAGCAGCGATAACACCCACACCTGGAGCGTCAGCGGCCTCGCCGCCGGCACCCGCTACTACTACGCGGTGATCGCCGACCGGGAGGAAGCGGAGCAGATTCCGCGCCGCACCGAGATCGGCCACCGCCCGCCGCGCTTCTTCGATACCCCGGCGAAAATGCCGGAGCGCTTCAGCTTCGGCTACTTCAGTTGCCACGACCCGTTCAGCAACGGCAGCGTCGGCGAGGGCGCCTGGCCACTGCTGTACGAGAGCCTGGTCGACAAGCAGGCCCAGTTCCTGATCGGCGGTGGCGACCAGGTCTATGTCGACACCAACAAGATGCAGGACATGTACTCGATCTGGGAGTGGCTGGCGCAGTACAAGAACGCCATCATCGCCGACAACCGCCTCGACGACGGCAGCCTCGACAGTGCACGGCTGATCGATTTCTTCACCCGCACCTACCGCAGCTACTACCGCCTGTACTGGAACTTCGCCAGCGTCAAACGCTGTTTCGCGCGCTTCCCGGTGTACATGATCTGGGACGACCACGAGATCATGGATGGCTGGGGCTCCTTCTCCCGCGCCGAGCGCCGCAAACTGCTGAACAAGCTGTTCCAGGATGACGACGAGGAGACCAACGGCCAGCTGGTGGAGCTGATGTTCGCCGCCGCCAAACGGGCCTACCTGGAGTACCAGCACTGCCATAACCCGGACAGTTTCGTCGATGTGGCGGATCCGGGACAGAATCCGCTGTGCGAATGGGATTACGCCTTCAGCCGCGGCGACAGCGCCTTCTATGTGCTCGATATGCGCGGCCACCACGATTACGAACGCGAAGGTTCGGCACTGTTGGGCGAGCGCCAGATGCAGCGCTTCACCGCCTGGCTGCAGGGCCCGGCCCGCGCCGCGAAAAGCGTGTTCGTGGTGTCGCCGGTGCCGATCGTGCACTGGAACGGTCTGGTCACCCAGCTCGATATCGGCCCGGCCAAGGACGATATCCGCGACGAGTGGGAGCATGAAACCAACCACGTCGAGCGTAACCGGCTGTTGCAACTGATGCTGGCGTTCTCCCAGGACAGCGCGATCCCGGTGACCGTGCTCAGTGGCGACGTGCACTGCGCCAGCGTCTACCAGATCGAACACGACGCCTACCCGGCGGCCCGGCTGTTCAACGTCACCTCCAGCGCGATCTCGCGCAAGCCGGCACCGGCCAAGGCGGAACTGCTGATCCGCAAGACCGGCCCCATCTCCGGTTACGAGGGGGGCTACGCCACCCGCCTGTACGCCCTCGCCGGTCAGTTCAACTACCTGATGGTGACGACCGACAACGGCGCCCTGAGCCCCGAGGTGCTGATCGAGTTGTGCTGGCCGGGCGGCGATGACGGCGAGATCAACCGCAAGCGAATCCAGCTGACCGGCGCCTGAGCGCCGATCCCACACGGGCTAAAGAAGCACGGGCTAAAGAAACTAGCTGGATGGGGAAACAACAACGGGGCTTATGCCCCCGTTGTTGTTCCAGCGTGCCGGCTGTCAGCTGCGCAACAGCCGGTACACCAGCAGTTTGACGCGGTCGTTGATCAGCCACCAAATCAGCGCATAGCCCCAGATCGCGGCCGCCCAACCCCAGCCGATCGGCGTCATGAACAGGCCGTACACCGCGATCAGCGTCGCGATCACCTGGGTGCTGACCACTGCCAGCACCAGGATCGGCGCCGGTTTCGACGACCAGAACGGACCCCGGGTGCGGGTCAGGAAGATGGTCAGGTGCCCCGCCACCGACAGCTTCAGGTAGATCAGGGTCTGGATCGTATCGCGGTCCAGCTGGTACACCCGCTCGCCCAGGTAGAACAGGCCGAACGAGGCCAGCACGCCGAGGATCCCCAGCGCCGTGGCGATACTGAGCACCTCGCGCATGTTCCAGCGCTCCGGCTTGCTGGAGTAGGTGACGCGGTCGTAGGCGATGGAGAGGATGGCGCCGTCGTTCAGCAGCGCCAGCAGCACGATCATCACCGCCGTGACCGGGTAGAAGTTGAACACCAGGATCGACAGGGTCATAAACGCCAGTACGCGGATCGTCTCCGATACCCGATAGATGGCGTAGCTGGTCATGCGCTGGAAGATCTTGCGGCTCTCCTTCAGCGCATCGATGATCACCGACAGCCCCGGCGTCAGCAGCACCATCGCCGCAGCACTCTGCGCGGCGTCGGTGGCACCGGACACGGCGATACCGCAGTCAGCCTTCTTCAGCGCCGGCGCGTCGTTGACGCCGTCGCCGGTCATGCCGACGATATGGCCGCGCTTCTGCAGCACGTCGACGATATGGTACTTGTGCTCGGGAAATACCTGGGCGAAGCCGTCGGCACGCTCGATCGCATCATCCAGCTGGGCCGCCTCATGGTACTGGGTGTCGCTGAACACCGCGGCATCGATCATCTGCTTGCCGAGACCGAGCTTGGCCGAGATCTCGCGTCCGATCGCCAGCTGGTCGCCGGTAACCATCTTCACCGTGACCCCCATCTCGCGCGCGGTTTCGATGGTCGACTTGGAGTCCTCCCGCGGCGGATCGAACAGCGGCAGGATGCCGAGGAACTGCCAGCTGCCATCCTCCCGGCTGCGCGCCACACCGAGCGAGCGGTAGCCACGGGCGGCGAAGTCGTCGATCGCCGCCACCACCCGCTCCTTCTGCGCCTCGACCTGGGTGCACAGCGCGAAGATCACCTGCGGTGCGCCCTTGGTCACCTTGAAATTCTGTCCATCCGGCCCGGTCACGCTGGCTTCGGTGCGCTTGTGCACCGGATCGAAGGGCTGGAAATGGGTCACCTGATAGCGCTGCAGCTGCGCCTTGTCGGCGACGCCGTCGAGCACCGCCAGATCGATGCTGTCCTCATCCTCGGCCCGCGACGCCAGGGCCCCGTCCACCAGCAACCGCTCCGGCTCGACGCCGTCGAGGCAGAACGGCTCACCCAGCGTCAGCTTGTTCTGGGTCAAGGTGCCGGTTTTGTCGGAGCACAGCACATCCATGCCGGCCAGCTCCTCGATCGCCGCCAGCCGACTGACGATCGCCTGCTTCGCCGCCAGCAAGCGCGCCCCCACCGCCAGCGTCACCGACAGCACGGTCGGCATCGCCACCGGGATCGCCGCCACCGTCAGAACCAGCGCGAACTGCAGCGTGGTGGTCAGGCTGTCGCCACGGAACAGGGCCACGGTCAGGATCAGCACCACCAGCGCCACGGCGAGCAGGATCAGGTAGTTGCCGATCTTCAGCACCGCTTTCTGGAAATGGCTGGTGGTCCGCGCCTGGGCCACCAGTTGCGCGGTCTTGCCGAAGTAGGTGTTGGCGCCGGTGGCGGTCACCTCGGCATCGGCCTCGCCCTGCTTGATGATCGCCCCGGAGTAGAGGGTATCGCCGCCCTTGTGGGTCACCGGCAGCGACTCCCCGGTCAGCGCCGACTGGTCCACCTCCACCGGATCGCCGTCGACCAGCGTCGCATCGGCCGGCACGATGTCGCCGAGGCGCACCCGGACCAGATCGCCGGGCACCAGCTCACGGGCAGGGATGACGCTCCAGCGCCCGTCGCGCTTGACCTTGGCCTGCAGCGCCAGCTTCGCCTTCAGCGCCGCGATGGCGTTATCGGCCTGGTACTCCTCCCAGAATCCGACCAGCGCATTGGAGATCAGCAGGACCACGATAATGAAGAAGTCGGGCCAGTGCTGGACCAGCGCCGACAGGATCGCCGCCGCCTCGATCATCCACGGAATCGGGCCGTTGAAGTAGGTCAGGAATTTAAGCAGGGGATTTACCTGCTTGCTGGTCAGTTCGTTATAGCCAACCGCTGCCAGCTTTTGCCGGGCCTCCGCCTGGGTCAGCCCGTTATGCGTATCGCTCATGGTCACCTGCCTCAGAGATCAGATCCCTCGAATGACGGCGGGCGCCGTCATCTCTGCGCGTGCATCCCGGTTACCATACTCCGCCCGGGGCCAGCCCGGTACCCCCGGCGCACAATACCGGGGGAGCGGACCCTCGACTCAGGCGCCGCGCTCCTCCGGCCGCAGCGTCAGTACCTCATAGCCCTCTGCCGTGACCAGCACCGTATGCTCGGACTGGGCCGACAGTTTCTTGTCCCGGGTCACCACGGTCCAGCCATCGTTGCGCAGCTTGGTTTTGGCACTGCCCTGGTTGATCATCGGCTCGATGGTGAAGATCATCCCCTCCTGCAGCAGCAGCCCGGTGCCGGGCACACCGTAGTGCAGCACTTCGGGTTCCTCATGCATTTCGCGACCGATGCCGTGGCCGCAGTACTCGCGCACCACGCTGTAGCCGTGCTGCTGGGCGTACTGCTGGATCGCGTGGCCGATATCGCCGAGACGGGCGCCGGGGCGGACCTGGCGGATCCCCTGCCACATCGCCTGGTAGGTGGTATCGACCAGGCGGCGCGCCACCAGCGGGGCCTCGGGCATCACGAACATCTTGCTGGAGTCGGCGATCAGACCGTCCTTCTCCAGCGTGATATCGACGTTGACGATATCGCGCTTGCGCAACACCTCGGTGGCGTTCGGCATGCCGTGGCAGATCACGTCGTTGATCGAGGTGTTCAGCGCGTAGGGGAAATCGTACTGCCCCTTGCTGGCCGGCCGCGCGCGCAGCTCGTTGACGATGAAATCCTCCACCCGGTCGTTGATCTCCATCGTCGTGACGCCGGGTTTGATGAACTGATCGAGCATCACGAACACCTGCGCCAGCAGCTCACCGGAGCGGCGCATCAGGGCGATCTCTTCCGCCGTCTTGATCTTCACCTCAGACATCGGCCGCCCCCGGTACCCGGATGCTTTCACGCTGGAACAGCTGGGCGATCAGCTCGTTGAAACTCAACTGCGGATTCAGCTCCGCCTGCATGCCGATCTTGATCCAGAACTCCGCCTGGGCGTTGATCGAGCGCGACATCAGCGCGCTGGCCTTGCGGATCTCCTCGTGCAGCTCGTCGGAGATTTTCACGATACCCAAAATAGATACTCCATATACAATTCGTATACGGATTGTATTCCTATACGCTACAGGATGCACGCCTGTATGGCAGAGTGGCGCCCGCCGCAAGCGGCAACCGCGTTGCACTGCGCCGGGATCAGCGGCGCGGGGAGGGACAGCTTGAGCAGCGGCGCCGGCGGCAGCCACCGGTACCGGCGATTTTTGGTCGCCGACACCGGCTGCTTTTTGGTCGAGCGTTACGCCAGCTGCTTGAGCCAGCTGTTGGAGGGCACGAAGAACGCCGCACCGCTGACGGCACGGGTGAACTGCAGCAGGCGGTCGGCCTGGCCCTGCTCATCGCCCTGCACCATGCTCTTCAGCATCAGTTCGAAATGCTCCGGGGTGCGGCAAACGCTGACGAACACCAACCCCTTACGCTGGGCGTCGCCGTAGGGCATGCTCAAGCGCAGGATCTCCATCGAGCTGCCATCCGGACGTTTCAGCGAGGTGCGCTTGGTATGCGCATGGGGCGACTTCTCTGCCCCGGGGTACTCGATGTTGTCCGCCTTGGTGCGGCCGTAGGTGTCCTCCTGCTCCTTCAGCGTCTGCCGGTTCCACGCCTCCAGGTCGTGCTCGTAACGCTGCAGATGCAGGTAGCTGCCGCCGGCGAAGGC
>QKGH01000222.1 GCA_003250495.1 Marinobacterium sp. | reverse complement strand
GGAGTCGCTCGAGGTACGCCTGTTCGACGAGGAGGAGATCCCCTGGGAGCAGCTCGCCTTCGAGACGATCCGCAACGTCCTGCGCCTCTATTTCGAGGATCGCAAACAGGGACACTACCCGTTGCGCCACGTCGAGATCGACAGCAACGCCTTCCACAGCGCCCGCGTCCATCGCTGAGCCAACCGCGCCCGGGCGCAGCGCTGCCCGCGGGCATGGGGTATCCGCCCACTCCGGAAGGGGTACTACCGCGCCGCGCCAGCGCTTAGCGCCAGCCGGGGCTATCGGAACAAATAGGGAGGCTCAGCAAGGGGCAGCCCTGACAACAGCGGTACGGCGCTATAGCTACGCCGGTCTTCTGGGCGAACACCACGCCGATCACCGGCCGCCCGGGCCGGCCCCCGACGCAGATGCCGGAGCCGCACTAAGGCGGCTCCACCCTGAGGCGCAAATCAGCCGCGCAGCTTGTCGATCTCGGCCAGGTAGCCGCGATAGTCGGGGCTGTCGTGGCGGCTGTAGTTGAGGTTGCGGAACAGGCCGGTCAGGGTCACGAAGTGGCCCCGCGCCGCCTCCTTGTCGGCCAGCGGCGGCAACCGATTGAGGCAGCCCGCCAACAGTAGTAACAGCTCCAGCTGGCGCCGGATCGGCGTCGAGGCATCGACATCGTCGAAGGCATCCTGCTGCAGGTAGACCTGGTCCAGGCACTGCGCCTTCAGCCAGGTCAGGTAATCCTCCAGCGTGACCCCCTCCTCTCCGGTTACCTCCATCATCTGCTGCACCGTCTCGCCCTGGCGCAGCAGTGCCAGCATCTCGCGCACCTGCTTGGTCCAGCCCGGCTCCAGTTCGCGGTCGTACCACTGCGCCAGCTGGTCGAGGTAGCGCGACCAGGAGATCAGCGGGTCGACCGCCGGGTAGGCGCGCTTGTAGGCGCGGTCGGCGCTGAGGCCGAGGAAGGTCTTGACCGTGCGCAGCGTGGCCTGGGTCACCGGCTCCTCGAAGTTACCGCCGGCCGGGGAGACGGTGCCGATCAGCGTCAGGCTGCCGATGCGGCCGTCGTTGGTGCGGATCATGCCGGCCCGCTCGTACAGGGCGCGAATCGCCGACTCCAGGTAGGCCGGGAACGCCTCTTCGCCGGGGATCTCCTCCAGACGACCGGAGGTTTCGCGCATCGCCTGCGCCCAGCGCGAGGTCGAATCGGCGATCAACAGCACGTTATAGCCCATCTGGCGGTAGTACTCGCTGATGGTGATGCCGGTGTAGATCGACGCCTCACGTGCCGCCACCGGCATCGACGAGGTGTTGCAGATGATCACGGTACGGTCCATCAACGTGCCGCCACGGGGATCGGGCAGGTTGGGGAACTCGGTGATCGTCTCGACCACCTCGCCGGCACGCTCGCCGCAGGCGACGATAACGACGATATCGACATCGGAGTAGCGCGAGATCAGGTTCTGCAGCACCGTCTTGCCGGCACCGAAGGGTCCCGGGATACAGGCGGTACCGCCGCGCGCCACCGGGAAGAAGGTATCGATCAGGCGGATGCTGGTCAGCAGCGGCTGGTCCGGGAACAGGCGCTCGCTATAACCCTCGCGCAGCAGGTCGCGGTTGACCGGGATACGCACCGGCCAGCGCTGCTGCATGGTCACTTCGCGCTCGCGGCCATCCTCCAGCTGCAGGCGCAGGATCGGCGTGGTGACGGTGAAACTGCCCTCCTGCACCCAACTGACCTCGGCGGTGCCGCGCAGCGTGAACGGCGCCAGGATCCGGTGTTCGAAACGCCCCTCCTGCACACTGCCGAGCAGATCGCCGGCGCGCACCCTGGCGCCGATCTTGACCGCGGGCTGGAACGACCAGTGCTGCTGGCTGTCGATCCCCTCCACCGCCAAGCCGCGCGGCAGGAAGAAGCCGTGCTGGCTGGCGATCAGCTCCAGCGGGTTCTGCAGGCCGTCGTAAACCTGGCCGAGCAGCCCCGGCCCCAGCGCCACCGACAGCATCTCGCCGGTATGCTCCACGCCGTCGCCGATGGAGACGCCGCGGGTGTTCTCGAACACCTGCACATCCGCCTCGCCGTAACGTACCCGCAGCACCTCGGCCTGCAGCTTCTCCGCGAACCCCTTGTCGGAGCGGTGCGGACAGATCAGCACCACCTCGTTCTTGATGATCGGGTAGAAGCTACCCTCCTCATCCTCAAGCAGGCGGATGGTCACGATGTCGTCGTTGACCGCACTGACACGCGCCCGGATCTGGCCGGCCTCAGTCATACCTCTCTCCCTGTGCTTTCCAACGGCAGGCGCGGATGCCCGGAGCGTTCGAGCGCGCCATCGACCAGCCGATCAAAATAGAGTTGCGCCGCCTCCTCCTGCCAGCGCAGGCGGTACTCCGCCAGCGCCCAACGCAGGCGGTAGGCCGCCACGGCGGCAAAGCTGAACCCCTGCTCCTGCTCGACCTGCAGCAGACGCTGCCAGAAACGCTCCAGCAGCAGCTGTTCGAGGCGGCGGATCTCGCCCGCCTGCAGCGCCGTATTGACCCGCTCCAGCCAGCGGAAGCGCCGTTCCAGCCCGAACAACGGCAGTTGCCAGTTGCGCCGAACCAGCCACACCAGCGGCCCGAAGCCCTGGAAACTGCCGCCCTCGCTCTGGCCGGCACGGCGATAACGCAGCGCCGCCACCAGCGTGCGCGCCTGCAGGTGTTCGCCGATCACCCGGGCCAGGGCCGGGTCGCGGATCTGCGCCAGTTCCTGCTGCCAGTGCGCGATCTCGTCGGCATCGGAGTAGGCTTCATCGCCGGTACGTTCACGCTGACACAGGCGCAGGGCGCGGCCGATCTGTTCGCGGTCGCCGTCATCGAGCATGCTCAGGCGCTGTTCCAGCTTCAGCGTGGAGCAGGGCAGCTCGCGCAGCTTGTCCAGCGCCCCCAGCCAGGGCAGCGCCGGGATCAGCGTGTAGTACAGCATCTAGCGGATCACCCCCTCGAGCAGGGCGCGGAACCGCGGCTGCAGGTGGCGCAGCAGCAGGTCGGCCAGCGCCTTGTCGCTGAGGTCGATCTGCGCATCCTCGTCGCTGAAACGGATCACCAGCCCGGCGCCATTGCCGATATCGAAGCTGACCCCTTCGCGCAGCTGCTCCACCAGCATCTGATGCACGAACTGGCTCAGCTTGCCTTCGCGATGCGCGTGCGGGTTGCGGCGCAGCTCCTCGATACCGACGAACTGCGCCGGCAGCAGCAGTTCCAGCGGGCGCTGGTCCAACTGGGCGCTGTCGCGCACCGAGCCGACCACCTCGAGTATCAGCTGGCGCATGAACTGGGCGTCGTCGAGCTGGTCGCTGACCAGCAGCTTGACCCGGTCGGCGAACACCCGCGCCAGCGATTCGCGCAGCTGCAGCTGCACGTCGCGAGCGGCGATGCGCAGGGCATCATCGCCGCTCTTGCGCAACCGCTCCGCCTCGGCCCGGGCCTGCTCGCGGATCTGCTCCGCCTCCTGCTCCGCCTGCTGCAACAGCCAGTTGGCGCGATGCTGAGCCTCGGCGACCAGTTGCTGCGCCTCCTGCTGCCCCTTATCCACCCCCTGCTGGCGCAGACGCTCGATCAGCGCCTCCACCCCGGACGCGGCATGTGTCTTTTCCTGGTTACTCATATTGCCCCCGTCAGGCCGGAATACCGCCGCTGATCACCAGTGCAAAAATGAACGCGAACACGGCAAAGCCCTCGACGATCGCTGCCGGGGCCACCGACATGCCGAAGATCTCCGGCTTGATTTTCGACACGTTGATCGCCGAGGCGCAGCACTGCCCCTGGCGCACGGCGCTGAACAGCAGTGCCAAGCCGGCCAGGATGCCGATGGCGAACAGACCCGGTGCGTTCTCCAGCGTCACGCTGCGGTTCAGCGAGAACATCACCACGATGCCGTAGATGGTCTGCGACGACGGCATCGCGGCGATACCGATGTAGCGCCCATGCCCGGTATCGGTCTCCAGCAGCGCCCCGCAGGCCGCCTGGCCCGCCAGTGCGCAACCGATGATGCTGCCGATGGCGCCCAGCGCCATCGGTCCATACAAGCCCGCCCATCCGAGGGCTAAGATCAGGTTATCCAAGGGTTGACCTCCCGCTTGGCAAAGGGTTGAAACGCATAGCCCTCATCAGAAAGGCTCCAGTTGTAGAATTCGATCAGGTTCAGGCGCAGACCGTGGATCACCCCGCTGACCACCGCCAGCACGAAGTTCAGCAGGTGGCCGACCACCAGGATCAGCACCTCCAGCAGCACCCCCATGCCGGGCAGCGCCGCCGCCACGTCATGGCCGAGCTGGTTGAAGGTCAGCGCCAACGAAGCGCTGGCCAGCCCCAGCGCGAACAGGCGCAGGTAGCTGAGCACATCGCCGAACATCTTCGACAGCCCGGACAGCGCCAGCAACCCATCCACCAGCCGCAGCAGCAACGTCTTCGCATCGGCACCGCGGCGCTCGCTGGCACAGAGCAACACCAGCACCCCGCCGAGCACGCCCGGCGCCAGCGTCGGGCCCGACACGCCGAGCCGCCACAGCAGCAGCCCGCACACCACGATCAGGATCCAGCCCAGCGCCGCCAGCCCCTGCAGCCGATGCCGCGCCTGCCAACCGCTGATCGCATTGGCCAGTACCAGGTGGCCGGCGCCGATCAGGATCGACAGGTTCATCATGCTGTCGAAGTCGTTGACGTCGAGCACCTTGAACTGTGCCAGCAGCGGCACGGGTGGTGGCGCGCCGAAGTAGCTGCCGACCAGCACGCCCCAGGCCAGCGAGAACAGCGTCAGCGCCAACCCCAGCGCGCGCAGCCGGCGCCCGGTGGCGCTGTCGCCCATCCGTTTCCAGTAGAAACCGAGGATGCCCGCCATCAGCAGGGCATAACCGGCGTCGGACAGGATCAGCGCGAAGAAGGTGGCGAAGGAGAAGAACACCACCCGCGACGGGTCCCAGCCGTGGTAACCCGGCATCTGGTAGAAGCGCACCACCTCTTCGCCACCGGCCAGCCGCTCCGGGTTATCGAGCAGGGTCGGCGGCGTCTCGCCCGGTTCGGGCGCGGCCAGCAACAGCGCCAGCCCATGCGCGGCGGCGAAGTGCTGCAGCTCCTGTTCGCGGGTGCCGTCGACCCAGCCCTGCAGCGCAAACACGCCGTCACCGTCGCGGGTCAGCGCGCCGACCTCGGCCCGCTCCGCGGCATCGGCGTTACCGGCCAGCGAACGCTGCAGCATATAGAGCCAGCGGGTCTGCGCCTCGCGTTCGCCGTCGAGCAGCTCCAGTTCGATCTCGATATCCTGCAGCTGGTGCTCCAGCTGCTGCAGCGGAACCGACCCGGTATGGGTGCGCGGCACCGGCATCTGGTTCGCCCGCGGCTCCTCCTCGGCGATCACCGCGACGTAGGTATAGCGGTTATCGCGGTGCACGACACTCCACACCAGTTCGCTCTTTTCCACCTCGTGTATGCGATAGTTGGGCACCAGGTAGAACCACAGCCGCTGCCCGTATAGCCCCTGCTCGCCCGGCAGCTCGAAACTGCCCCAGGGCTGCAGATCCTTGATCCGCTTCACCAGCGCGTCGCGCTGCTCCTCCAGCTGCATGCGCCGGTGGCGGTTGGCCAGGGTCTCCTCGACCACCTTGCGCAGGTCGAAATGACGCTCGGTGGTGACCTGGCGCCGCTTCAGCGGGCAACCGACCAGGTAGTGCAGGGTCAGCCGCAGCTGCTCCGGCGTGACGCCGAGATCGTCGCTCCACTCCTGCCGTGTACCGGCCGCCAGCGGGATTACGTGCAGCGCGCCGAGCGTCTGCAGCCCGTCCAGCACCTGCGCCTTGTCTTCCAGTACGCCGATCACGGTGGCTTTCAGTAGCGTGCGGATCGTCATGACGCCACCGCCTGCAGTCGTTTGCCCTTGGCGATCTTGGCGCGCACGACACCGGCCCGCTCGGAGTCGGACAGGGCGATGCGGATACGGCGGATATTGCTCTCGGCGCGTGGGATCAGCACCTTGTCGAACAGGTTCAGACGCTGGGTGGTCTTGCGTAGCGCCAGTTCCAGCAGCTCGAGACGGCTACGCTCCACCTGCAGCTCGATCTCCAGCTGCAGCCGTTGCGCGACCAGCTCCATGCAGCTGTCGACCCAGGCCGGCAGCGCCAGCCGCGAATGTTCGCTGCGGTCGATAGTGACGCGCTGCAACTGCGGCAGCTCGATACCGACCAGGTTGACCTGATCGATCTCCACCGCCGCGACCCGCACCAGCTCGTGCAGGTCGAGCCGGCACTGCGCCAGCATCGGCAGCTGGTTGCGCACCTGGGCGGCGATGGTACTGAGTTGCTGCTGGCACAGGTTCAACGCGCGGCGGCTGGCCAGGCGCGCGGCCAGGATCTGCTTGCGTTTCAGATCCAGGGCCGGAACGAACTGGCGCAACGCCTTCAGCTTGCGCGATTCCCGCTGCAGCGAACTCTTGTTCAGCGCGAGTTTGGCCACTTCAGCCCCGCTTAGCCGACTCGGTCGGCGCGTCGGCCGCCTTGGACTTATTCAGTGATTGGGGGAAATACTTGCTGACCAGGCTCTCCTTCATCAGCAGCTCCCGCGCCTCGAAACACTGCGCCAGCGTCTCCCAGCACAGGTCCAGCGCCTGCTCCAGCGGCAGCGTGACGCGGATATCCATGAAGCGCTGGCGGAACAGCTCGCCGAACTTGAGCAGGCGGCGGTCGTACTCGGTCAACTCGAACGACATCGCCTGCTTCTGCTCCGCATCGCGCGAGGCGGCGTAGAAGCGCACCATGGTGTTCATGATCTGGCTGTGATCCTCGCGGGTGACCTTGCCGATCACGTGCTGCTTCAACCGCGACAGCGAGCCGAACGGGTCGATGACACCGTCGTGCAGGTAGAACTGCCCCTCGGTGATGTAACCGGTGTTGTCCGGTACCGGGTGGGTCACGTCGTCGCCGGGCATGGTGGTCACCGACAGGATGGTCACCGAGCCGGCGCCCTTGTAGTCGCACGCCTTCTCGTAACGGCGCGCCAGCTGCGAGTA
>QKGH01000369.1 GCA_003250495.1 Marinobacterium sp. | reverse complement strand
CTGGCCCTATGTGGCCCGCCTGGAGGCCGCCGGCATGCAATCCGTGATCGGGGTGCAGCAGATCACCCGGGATCTCGGCATCGACAGCGCCGTGCCCTTCGTCGGCTATGTCTTCGACGAACGCTGGGCGGCCGACAACCGGGAACTGCTCGACGGATTTATCACGGCAATCACCGAAGCGAAACGGATACTGCGCGATTCGGACGCGGAGTGGGAGGCGCTTCGACCGCTGATGAAGGCGCCGGATGAGGCGACCTTCCTGGCGCTGCGCGACGGTTTCCGCGCCGGCATACCGGTGCACTGGGGCGAACGGGAACGGCAGGATGCGCAGCGGCTGTTCGACATCCTCGCCTCGATCGGAGAGAGAAAACTGGTGGGCGACAACGTCCGGCTCAATGAGGGGACCTTCTGGCCCGGTGTCAGTTATTAAGGCCGGTATTGTTGAACCTGTCTCTACTCATCCGCCGATTCGCCTCCATCGGGCTGCTGGTCCTGCTCTGGTACATCGCCGCCCGCTGGTGGCAGAACAGCCTGCTGCCCACGCCGGGCGCGGTGGTCACGCTGGCGTGGCGGGAACTGGAAAGCGGACAGCTGCCGCTGCACCTCTCCGCCACGCTGCTGCGGGTGGCGGTCTCCTTCGTACTCGCGATGGTGCTGGGAAGCGTGATCGGCATCGTGATGGGACGCTCACGGGTCGCCGATCAGCTGCTCGATCCCTGGTTGATCGTGTTTCTCAACATCCCGGCCCTGGTGATCATCATCCTCGCCTATGTCTGGTTCGGACTGGAGGAGCTGACCGCCATCTTCGCCATCGCCGTCAACAAGATTCCGAATGTGGTGGTGACCATGCGCGAAGGCGCGCGCACCCTCGACAAGGGTTATCTGGAGATGGCGCGCAGCTTCAACATCGGACGGCGCAAGACCCTGCTCTACATCACCCTGCCCCAGCTGCTGCCCTTCTTCGCGGTGGCGGCCCGCTCGGGGATCGCGCTGATCTGGAAGATCGTACTGGTGGTGGAGCTGCTGGGCCGCAGCAACGGGGTCGGCTTTCAGCTGCACCTCTATTTCCAGATGTTCGACGTCACCGGCATCCTGGCCTACAGCCTCTCCTTCATCCTGATCATGCTGAGCATCGAGTACGGCCTGCTGCAGCCGCTCGAACGCCGCATCAACCGTTGGCGCGGGTGATTCCATGCTGGACATCGAGATACACCGCAAAAGCTATCATCCCGACCCGGCGCAGGGCGGTCGCCTGGTGCTGGACGACATCCGCATCCGGCTGCAGGCAGGCGAGTTTCTGGTGCTGCTCGGCCCCTCCGGGTGCGGCAAGAGCACCCTGCTCAACATCGTCGCCGGCCTGGACAATGAGTTCGAGGGCCGGATCGACTGGCACGAGGAGGCGGGGCCTGACGCCAGGCTGGGCTACGTGTTCCAGAATCCGCGGCTGCTGCCCTGGCTGAACGTGCGCGACAACATCGCCCTGGTGCTCGACGACCCGCAGGCCCAGCAGGCGCAGATCGACACCCTGCTGGAGGCGACCGGCCTGACCGAGTTCAGCCACTACCATCCCGCGCAGCTCTCCATCGGCATGCAGCGGCGGGCGGCGCTGGCGCGCGCCTTCGTGGTCGAGCCGTCGCTGCTGATCATGGACGAGCCCTTCGTCTCCCTCGACGCGCCCACCGCGGTCCAGCTGCGCCGTCTGCTGCTGGAGATACTGGCGGTGCGGCGCACCACCGTGGTCTTCGTCACACACGACCTGCGGGAGGCGGCGATGCTGGCCGACCGGGTGCTGTTTCTCTCCACCTCGCCCGCCCGCGT